>NZ_BBWS01000048.1:0-184600 GCF_001463925.1 Aureimonas sp. N4
TCCACTTGAATGGGGGAACGCGGCGGTGTACACCGCCGCGTTCCCTTTGCCCTATTGGGCGGTTTGGGCGCCGTTGAGGCGTCCTGTTCAAATTGGCTGAAGACTGTTTTAGCGCTCGGAAAGCGCCGGTTCTCCGGCATGGCTCCGACGGAAGGACGAATGCAATGAACGGCCAGAATATCCGCATCCGCCTGAAGGCGTTCGACCACCGAGTGCTCGACGCTTCCACCCGCGAGATCGTATCGACGGCAAAACGTACGGGCGCTAACGTGCGCGGGCCTATCCCGCTGCCGACGCGCATTGAGAAATTCACGGTGAACCGCTCGCCCCACATCGACAAGAAGTCGCGCGAGCAGTTCGAAATGCGGACCCACAAGCGGCTCCTCGACATCGTCGACCCGACCCCGCAGACCGTGGATGCGCTGATGAAGCTCGACCTCGCCGCTGGCGTCGACGTCGAGATCAAGCTCTGACGAGCCTAACAAGAACCGACCGGGTGTTGAGCCCCTAAGGTTCCTCTGAAGGAAGAACATATGCGTTCAGGTGTGATTGCACAGAAGGTCGGCATGACCCGCATCTATAATGATGCAGGCGAGCATGTTCCGGTCACGGTCCTGAAGATCGAAAATCTGCAGGTTGTCGGCCAGCGGACCGAAGAGAAGAACGGCTACACGGCGGTTCAGCTCGGCGTCGGTCTTGCGAAGGTCAAGAACACGTCCAAGGCCATGCGCGGCGTCTTCGCCCAGGCCTCGGTCGAGCCCAAGCGCAAGGTCGCGGAGTTCCGCGTTTCGAGCGACAACCTCATCGAGGTTGGTGCCGAGATCACGGCCGAGCACTTCGTAGCGGGTCAGCTGGTGGACGTCACCGGTACCTCGATCGGTAAGGGCTTCGCCGGCGCCATGAAGCGCCACAATTTCGGCGGTCTTCGTGCCACGCACGGTGTGTCCGTGTCGCACCGTTCGCACGGTTCGACGGGTCAGCGCCAGGATCCGGGCAAGGTCTTCAAGAACAAGAAGATGGCCGGTCACATGGGCCAGACCCGCGTGACGACCCAGAACCTCGAAGTGATCCGTACGGATGCCGACAAGGGTCTGCTCCTGATCCGTGGCGCCGTCCCCGGCTCGAAGGGCGGCTGGATCTACGTTCGCGATGCGGTCAAGGTTCCGCTTCCTGCCAACGCTCCCAAGCCCGCCGCGATCCGCCAGGCCGCGAATGCCGGCTCGGCCGCTGAAGCCGCTTCCGAGGGTACGGAATAATGGACATCAAGATCACTTCCCTTTCCGGCGGTGACGCTGGCTCGGTGACGCTCGCCGACGAGATTTTCGGTCTCGAGCCGCGCGAAGACATTCTGCAGCGCGTCGTTCGCTGGCAGCTCGCCAAGCGTCAGCAGGGCACGCACCAGTCCCTCGGTCGCGCGGAAATCGCTCGTACGGGCGCCAAGCTCTACAAGCAGAAGGGCACCGGTCGCGCTCGTCACGGTTCGGCTCGCGCTCCGCAGTTCCGCGGCGGCGGTAAGGCTCACGGTCCTGTGTCGCGTTCGCATGCTCACGACCTGCCCAAGAAGCTGCGCGCCCTCGGTCTGAAGCACGCGCTTTCGGCCAAGGCCAAGTCCGGCGGCCTGATCGTCGTTGACGACCTCGCGTCGAACGACGGAAAGACCAAGGCGATCGCCACGCAGTTCGCCGGCCTCGGCTGGACCAATGCGCTGATCATTGGCGGCTCCGAGCTCGACGTGAACTTCTCGCGTTCCGCTCGCAACCTTCCGAACATCGACGTGCTGCCGATCCAGGGCATCAACGTCTATGACATTCTTCGCCGTCAGACGCTTGTCCTGTCGAAGGCGGCCGTCGAGGCTCTCGAGGAGCGCTTCAAATGACCGATCTTCGTCATTACGACGTCATCACCAGCCCGGTGATCACCGAGAAGTCGACCTTCGTGTCGGACTTCAATCAGGTGGTCTTCAACGTTCCCGGTACCGCGACCAAGCCGCAGATCAAGGCCGCCGTCGAGGCGCTCTTCGGCGTCAAGGTGACGGCCGTCAACACGCTGGTCCGCAAGGGCAAGACCCGTCGCTTCCGTGGCCGTCTTGGCCGTTTGAGCGATCAGAAGAAGGCGATCGTGACGCTGGCCGAAGGTCAGTCCATCGACGTCTCGACCGGTCTGTGACGCCTGGCCGCGAGGAATTGAGAACATGGCACTGAAAAGCTTCAATCCGGTCACTCCGAGCCAGCGCCAGCTGGTCATCGTTGACCGCTCGGGTCTCTGGAAGGGCAAGCCGGTCAAGCAGTTGACCGAAGGGCTGCATTCCAAGGGCGGCCGCAACAACATGGGGCGCATCACGGCGCGCTATCAGGGTGGCGGTCACAAGCGCACCTACCGCATGATCGACTTCAAGCGTCGCAAGCTCGACGTCGTCGGCACGGTGGAGCGCATCGAGTACGATCCGAACCGCACCGCCTTCATCGCGCTGATCCGCTATGCGGACGGCGAGCTGGCCTACATCCTGGCCCCGCAGCGCCTCGCTGCCGGCGATCAGGTCGTGGCCGGCCTCACCGGCGTCGACGTGAAGCCCGGTAACGCGATGCCGCTGTCGGCGATGCCGGTCGGCACCATCATCCACAATGTGGAGATGAAGCCGGAGAAGGGTGGTCAGATCGCGCGCTCGGCTGGCGCCTACGCGCAGCTCGTCGGCCGCGATCAGGGCATGGCGATCCTTCGTCTGAACTCGGGCGAGCAGCGTCTCGTCTCCGGCTCGTGCTTCGCCACGGTCGGTGCCGTGTCCAATCCGGACCACGGCAACATCAATCTGGGCAAGGCCGGTCGCTCGGTCTGGCTCGGACGTCGGCCCCATGTCCGCGGTGTCGCGATGAACCCTGTCGATCACCCGCACGGTGGTGGCGAAGGCCGCACCTCGGGTGGCCGTCACCCGGTTTCGCCCTGGGGCAAGCCGACGAAGGGCAAGCGGACGCGTCAGAACAAGTCCACGGACAAGTTCATCATGCGCTCGCGCCATCAGCGCAAGAAGTAAGGGAAACACTCCATGACACGTTCCGTCTGGAAAGGTCCGTTCGTTGATGGCTACCTGCTGAAGAAGGCCGAAAAGGTCCGCTCCGGCGGTCGCAACGAAGTCATCAAGATCTGGACTCGTCGGTCCACGATCCTCCCGCAGTTCGTCGGTCTGACGTTCGGCGTGTACAACGGCAACAAGCACATCCCGGTCCTGGTCAACGAGGATATGGTCGGACACAAGTTCGGCGAATTCTCCCCGACCCGCACCTATTACGGCCACGGCGCCGACAAGAAGGCGAAGAGGAAGTAACATGGGCAAGGCCAAGGCCGAGCGTGGGCTCAAGGACAACGAGGCTCGGGCAGTTGCTCGCACCATCCGCGTCAGCCCGCAGAAGTTGAACCTGGTCGCGCAGCTGATTCGCGGCAAGAAGGTTGATCGTGCTCTCGCCGATCTCACCTTCTCGCGCAAGCGCATCGCCGAGACCGTGAAGAAGACGCTGGAAAGCGCCATCGCCAACGCCGAGAACAATCACGATCTCGACGTCGACGCTCTGGTCGTTGCCGAAGCGTTTGTCGGCAAGTCGATCACGATGAAGCGTTTCCACGCTCGTGGCCGCGGTCGGGCGAGCCGGGTGGAGAAGCCCTTCTCGCATCTGACGATCGTGGTCCGTGAAGTGGCCGAAGAGGAGGCCGCGTAATGGGTCAGAAAGTCAATCCGATCGGCCTTCGTCTCGGCATCAACCGGACCTGGGACTCGCGTTGGTTCGCCAACACGAACGAATACGGCAAGCTGCTCCATGAGGATCTTGCGATCCGCAAGTACCTCCTCAACGAGCTGAAGCAGGCGGCGGTCTCCAAGGTCGTCATCGAGCGTCCGCACAAGAAGTGCCGTGTCACGATCCACTCGGCTCGTCCGGGCATCGTGATCGGCAAGAAGGGCGCGGACATCGAAAAGCTTCGCAAGAAGCTCGGCGCGATGACCAATGCCGAAACGCACATCAACATTGTTGAAGTGCGCAAGCCCGAGACCGACGCGACGCTGGTCGCGCAGGGTATCGCGCAGCAGCTCGAGCGCCGTATCGCCTTCCGTCGCGCCATGAAGCGTGCCGTGCAGTCCGCGATGCGTCTGGGTGCCGAAGGCATCCGCATCAACTGCTCGGGTCGCCTGGGCGGCGCGGAAATCGCGCGCATGGAATGGTACCGCGAGGGCCGCGTGCCCTTGCATACCCTTCGTGCGGATGTCGATTACGGCACGGCCGAAGCCCACACCGCTTACGGCGTGTGCGGCGTCAAGGTCTGGATCTTCAAGGGCGAGATCCTCGAGCACGATCCGATGGCGTCTGAGCGTCGGGCGGTGGAAGGTGAAGCCTCGGGTGGCGGCAACAACCGTCGTCGCGAGCGCGAGCGCGATAACGCCTGATAGGCCAGCTCCGGAGTAAATGAAATGTTGCAGCCAAAGCGCACGAAGTTCCGGAAGGCGTTCAAGGGACGCATTCACGGGGCTTCCAAGGCCGGCGCGGTTCTGAGCTACGGAACCTTCGGCCTCAAGGCTCTCGAGCCGGAGCGCGTCACCGCACGCCAGATCGAAGCGGCCCGCCGCGCGATCACGCGTCAGATGAAGCGCCAGGGCCGGGTGTGGATCCGTATCTTCCCCGACCTTCCGGTCACCGCGAAGCCGACCGAAGTCCGCATGGGTAAGGGCAAGGGCGCGATCGAATATTGGGCGGCTCGCGTCGCTCCCGGTCGCATCATGTTCGAGATCGACGGCGTTGCCGAAGAGGTGGCGCGCGAAGCCCTCCGCCTCGGCGCGGCGAAGCTTCCGATCCGTACCCGTTTCATTCAGCGCATCGCCGAATAAGGGGTAGGGATCATGAAAGCCAACGATCTCGTCGCCAAGACGCAGGACGAACTGAGCGAAGAACTCGGCAAGCTGAAAAAAGAGCAGTTTAATCTGCGCTTCCAGCGTGCTACAGGCCAGCTCGAAAATACGGCTCGGGTCAAGGAAATTCGCCGCGACATCGCCCGTATCAAGACCATCGCCCGCCAGAAGGCGGATACGGCCAAGGCCTGAAGGTAAAATCTACTATGCCGAAACGCGTTTTGCAGGGGACTGTTGTCTCCGATAAGAATGACAAGACGGTCGTCGTGCTCGTGGAGCGTCGCTTCACGCATCCGCTCTTCAAGAAGACCGTTCGTCGGTCCAAGAAGTACAAGGCGCACGACGAGTCGAACCAGTACAAGATCGGCGACATGGTCTCCATCGAGGAGACCAAGCCGATCTCGAAGGACAAGACCTGGATCGTCGTTGCTGGCGAAGCAGCGGCTCGTTGAACACTTGTGCCGGGTGAAGCGCGCGATCCTGCGCTCCCCGGCCGCTCGTTATTTGAAGGCGGCCTGACATGATTCAGATGCAAACAAACCTCGATGTGGCGGACAATTCCGGCGCACGTCGTGTCATGTGCATCAAAGTGCTGGGCGGTTCCAAGCGGAAGTATGCTTCGGTCGGCGACATCATCGTCGTCTCGATCAAGGAAGCCATTCCGCGTGGCCGCGTGAAGAAGGGTGACGTGATGAAGGCGGTCGTGGTTCGCACGGCCAAGGACATCCGTCGTCCCGATGGTTCGGTGATCCGGTTCGACCGCAATGCGGCCGTCCTCATCGACAACAAGAAAGAGCCGGTCGGCACCCGTATCTTCGGACCGGTTCCCCGCGAGCTTCGCGCGCGGAACCACATGAAGATCATTTCCCTGGCACCTGAAGTGCTGTAAGGAGCCGGTTCTATGCAGAAGATCAAGAAGGGCGACAAAGTCGTCGTACTCGCCGGTAAGGACAAGGGTCGTACCGGCACCGTGACGCAGGTGATGCCGAAGGACGACCGCGCGGTCGTGTCCGGCGTCAACATGGTGAAGCGCCACCAGAAGCAGTCCGCCAGCCAGGAAGCCGGCATTGTTTCCAAGGAAGCTCCGATCCATCTCTCCAACCTTTCGGTCGCCGACCCGAAGGATGGTAAGCCGACCCGCGTTGGGTTCAAGGTCGTCGGTGAAGGTGAGAACGCCAAGAAGGTCCGTTTCGCCAAGCGTTCGGGAGAACAGATCGATGGCTGACACCCAGTACATGCCGCGCCTGAAGTCGGTTTACCGCAGCGAGATCCGCAAGCAGCTTCTCGAGGAGTTTAAGTACTCCAACGAGATGCAGGTGCCGCGTCTCGATAAGGTCGTGATCAACATGGGCGTCGGTGAAGCCACCGGCGACTCTAAGAAGCCGACCGTTGCCGCCGAAGACCTGGCCTTGATCGCCGGTCAGAAGCCGGTTATCACGCGCGCTCGCAACTCGATCGCGGGCTTCAAGGTTCGCGAGAACATGCCGATCGGCGCGAAGGTCACCCTTCGCAAAGATCGTATGTATGAATTCGTGGATCGCCTGGTTCAGATCGCGCTCCCGCGCGTTCGGGACTTCCGCGGTCTCAATCCGAAGAGCTTCGATGGTCGTGGCAATTTCGCCATGGGCATCAAGGAGCACATCGTGTTTCCCGAGATCAACTATGACAAGGTTGATCAGATGTGGGGCATGGACATCATCGTGTGTACGACGGCGCAGACCGACGAGGAAGCCCGGGCCCTTCTGAAGGCGCTCAACTTCCCGTTCCGCCAGTAACGGCAGGCGAAAGGACAAAACATGGCTAAGAAAAGCGCCATCGAGAAGAACAAGCGACGCACAAAGCTCGTCGCCAAGTTTGCGGCCAAGCGTGAGGCTCTCAAGGCTCTCACGATGAACCAGAGCGCGAGCATGGAGGAGCGGTTCCGCGCTCAGCTGCAGCTCGCCGAGTTGCCCCGCAACTCCGCCAAGGTTCGCATTCGCAATCGCTGCGAAGTTACCGGCCGCCCCCGGGCTTACTACCGTAAGCTCAAGATGAGCCGTATCGCCCTTCGTGATCTCGGCAACACGGGCCAGGTGCCCGGCGTCGTCAAGTCGAGCTGGTAAGAGGAGCAATCGATATGGCTTTGTCCGATCCTCTCGGCGATATGCTGACCCGTATCCGCAACGCGACCATGCGTAACAAGTCGACGGTCGCGACCCCGGCTTCCAAGCTGCGTGCGCGTGTGCTCGACGTTCTTAAGGAAGAGGGCTACATCCGTGGTTACACGGAAACCCGCTTCGAGAACGGTACGGCTGAGTTCACCATCGAACTCAAGTACTATGAAGGCGCTTCGGTGATCCGCGAGATCGCTCGCGTATCGAAGCCCGGTCGCCGCGTGTACGTCTCTTCGAAGACCATCCCGCACGTCGCCAACGGCCTCGGTATCTCGGTTCTGTCCACGCCCAAGGGCGTGATGGCCGACCACGCCGCCCGTGAACAGAATGTCGGTGGCGAGATCCTCTGCCGCGTCTTCTGACGCGGCATCGAGGTTTGGTTCCGACTAATCGACAGGTTCAACGATGTCTCGTATTGGTAAGAAGCCGGTCTCCGTACCGGCAGGCGTGACCGCCTCCGTGGACGGTCAGACGGTCAAGGCGAAGGGTCCGAAGGGCGAGCTGTCTTTCGTCGTCAACGAGGAAGTCCTCGTGAAGATGGAAGACGGGTCGATCAAGGTCGATCCGCGTGACGAGTCGAAGGATGCACGTTCGAAGTGGGGCATGTCCCGCACGATGATCGTGAACATCCTGTCCGGCGTGAAGGACGGCTTCGAGAAGCGTCTCGAAATCAGTGGCGTGGGTTACCGCGCGGCTATGCAGGGCAAGAATCTTCAGCTTGCCCTGGGCTTCAGCCATGACGTTCTGTATCCGGTGCCGGAAGGCATTCAGATCGTCGTTCCGAAGCCGACGGAAATCGTCATCACCGGTATCGACAAGCAGCAGGTCGGCCAGGTGGCGGCGGAGATCCGCGAGTTCCGTGGACCCGAACCCTACAAGGGCAAGGGCGTGAAGTACGCGGGCGAGAAGATCGTCCGTAAGGAAGGCAAGAAGAAGTAAGGCTCGGGAACATGGCTACCCAGAAGGAACTCCTCCGCCGCCGCGCGTCCCGCGTGCGTCGCGCGCTGAAGGCCGTTTCGAACGGCCGTCCGCGCCTTTCGATTCATCGCTCTTCGAAGCACATCTACGCGCAGGTGATCGACGACGCCGAGGGCAAGACCCTTGCGGCCGCGTCGACGCTCGACACGTCGCTGCGCTCCGACCTCAAGACCGGCGCGGACACCGCAGCGGCTGCTGCCGTCGGCAAGCTGGTCGCTGAGCGCGCCAAGCAGGCCGGCGTCACCGACGTCGTCTTCGATCGCGGTGCGTTCATCTATCACGGCCGCGTCAAGTCGCTGGCCGATGCCGCTCGCGAGGGCGGACTCAACTTCTGATCCGCATCCCGCTTCGGCGGGATCGATCTACCCTAAGCGGCGAAGCGGGGTTTTCTCGCTGCGCCGCTTATGCTTTAAGCCGGACGCCGCAGAGTCGGCATCCATTCTCAGACGCCTCCGGAAAAAAATAAGGACAGGATATGGCGCCTCGTAACGAACGCAATGACCGCGAAGAGCGGGATGACGGCTTCGTTGATAAGCTGGTTCACATCAATCGCGTCGCCAAGGTGGTGAAGGGCGGCCGTCGTTTCGGCTTCGCAGCTCTCGTCGTCGTCGGCGATCTCAAGGGCCGCGTCGGTTTCGGACATGGCAAGGCGCGCGAAGTGCCTGAGGCCATCCGCAAGGCCACCGAAGCCGCCAAGCGCGAGTTGATCTTCGTACCGCTGCGCGACGGTCGTACGCTGCATCATGACGTGCAGGGCCGCCACGGCGCCGGCAAGGTCATCCTGCGCACCGCGGAAGCGGGCACGGGCATCATTGCTGGTGGTCCGATGCGCGCGGTCTTCGAAGCCGTCGGCATGCACGACGTCGTCGCGAAGTCGCTCGGTTCCTCGAACCCCTACAACATGGTTCGCGCCACGTTCGACGCGCTCAAGGGTCAGATGCACCCGAAGGACGTCGCCGCCCGTCGTGGTATCAAGTACTCGACGCTGCAGGCTCGTCGCCGTGACGTCATGGGCGCTGGCGCGGAGGAGTGATGCGCTCGGGGCGCGATTTCGCTGCCCCAGTGTGTCCTTTCAAGGGATAGAGGAGCCAAGACATGGCTGAGAAGAACGCAGCGGGCAAGACCGTGACCGTCGAGCAGGTCGGCAGCCCCATTCGTCGTCCGAGCGAGCAGCGTGCCACGCTGATCGGCCTGGGACTTAACAAGATGCACCGCACGAGCACGCTGGAGGACACCCCTTCGGTTCGTGGCATGATCGCCAAGGTCAGCCACCTCGTTCGCGTTGTCGACGGCCAGTAAGCCGGGAGCAAGAGTAATGAAGCTTAACGAAATCGCCGATAAGGCAGGCGCGACCCATTCGCGCAAGCGTCTCGGACGCGGTATCGGCTCCGGCTCGGGCAAGACCGGCGGACGCGGTGTGAAGGGTCAGAAGGCTCGTTCGGGTGTTGCGATCAACGGGTTCGAGGGCGGTCAGATGCCTCTCTACCGTCGCCTCCCGAAGCGCGGCTTCGTGAACACCTTCGCGAAGGACTACAACATCGTGTCGCTGGCTCGCATCCAGCAGGCGATCGAAGCCGGCAAGCTGAACGCTTCGGCCACGATCGATGCCGAAGCCCTCAAGGCCGCTGGCGTCGTGCGCCGCGTCCTCGACGGCGTTCGGATCCTGTCGGACGGTGAGGTTTCGGCCAAGCTGACGATTCAGGCGGCTGGCGCCTCGAAGGCCGCGATCGAGAAGGTCGAGAAGGCCGGTGGTTCGCTGACCGTGCCGCAGAAGGTCGAAGCCGAAGCTTAAGCCTCGCGCAATCGATGACGAAAATAAGAAGCCGCCTGCCTTCGCAGGCGGTTTTTTTGTGCCGAGACGATTTTCGGTTGGAAATAGCTTGTCTTTCCCGCGGCAAAATCGTTTGAAACAAAGCAGTATGGGCGTTCCTGAATCATGTGGGTTCGGGGGAGGGGAAACCCGCGCTCGGGGGTAACCCGGAGAAATCGCACTCATGGCATCCGCTGCGGAACAACTCGCCGCAAATCTCAACTTCGCCGCCTTTTCGAAGGCCGAAGATCTCAAAAAGCGCATCTGGTTCACGCTCGGTGCCCTGCTGGTCTATCGCCTCGGGACCTATATCCCGATGCCCGGCATCGATCCGCACGCGCTGTCCCAAGCCTTTCAGCAGCAGTCGACAGGCATTCTCGGGCTTTTCAACATGTTTGCCGGCGGTGCGGTCGGCCGAATGGCGATCTTCGCGCTCGGCATTATGCCCTACATCTCGGCCTCGATCATCATTCAGCTGATGACCTCGGTCATTCCGTCGCTCGAGAACCTGAAGAAGGAGGGCGAGCAGGGCCGGAAGGTCATCAACCAGTACACGCGCTACGGCACTGTCTTGCTGGCGACCGTTCAGGCCTACGGCATAGCCGCCGGTTTGCAGTCTTCCAGCAATATCGTGACCAATCCTGGCGCGTTCTTCCTCGTGTCCAGCGTAATCACGCTGGTCGGCGGGACGATGTTCCTGATGTGGCTGGGAGAGCAGATCACTTCTCGCGGCATCGGCAACGGAATCTCGCTGATCATTTTCGCGGGGATCGCAGCCAACCTCCCGTCCGCCATGGCGAACCTTCTCGAGCTCGGCCGCACGGGCGCTCTTTCGACGGCGATCATTCTCTTGGTGATCGTGGTTGTCGTGCTCTGCATCGCCGGCGTGGTCTTCTTCGAGCGGGCCCAGCGTAAGCTTCTGATCCAGTATCCGAAGCGTCAGGTCGGCAACCGCATGTTCCAGGGCGACACGTCGCACCTCCCGCTGAAGCTCAACACCGCCGGCGTTATTCCGCCGATCTTCGCGTCTTCGCTTTTGCTACTGCCGGTGACGATCGCCAACTTCGCCGACACCAGCCGTCTTCCCGGTTGGGCGACGGGGATCGTGGCCTCGCTCGGCCATGGGCGTCCGCTCTACATGTTCCTCTATGCGGCGATGATCGCGTTCTTCGCTTTCTTCTACACCGCGATCGTGTTCAATCCGAAAGACACGGCCGACAATCTAAAGAAGCATGGCGGCTTCATTCCCGGCATCCGTCCGGGTGAGCGCACGGCTGAGTATATCGATTACGTGCTGACCCGCATCACGGTGGTCGGCGCGATCTACCTCATGGTGATCTGCCTTCTGCCGGAGATCCTGATCTCGGCGGCCGGTATTCCGTTCTATCTTGGCGGGACCTCGCTTTTGATCGTGGTTTCGGTCACCATGGACACAGTGGCGCAGGTGCAGGGGCATTTGCTCGCCCATCAATATGAAGGCCTCGTGAAGAAGGCAAAGCTGCGCGGAGGCAGACGGGGAACACGATGAGACTGATTTTGCTGGGACCTCCGGGGGCGGGGAAGGGCACACAAGCCCAACGGCTCATCGACAAGTACGGGATTCCGCAGCTCTCTACCGGAGACATGCTGCGTGAGGCCGTCGCCAAGCAGACCGAGATCGGCAAGCGCGCGCAGGCGGTCATGGATGCCGGTCAGCTTGTATCGGACGAGATCGTCATCGGGATCGTGGCAGATCGCATCGAGCAGCCCGATGCCCGTAAGGGCTTCGTGCTGGACGGCTTCCCCAGGACCTTGGCGCAGGCCGAGGCTCTGGATCAGATGCTGCAGAGCCGTAACCTGTCGATCGACGCGGTGATCGAGTTCAAGGTCGACGAGGAAAAGCTCGTCGAGCGGATCGAGAAGCGCGCTCGCGACGCAGAGGCCGCCGGCCTTCCGGTGCGCAAGGACGACAATCCGGATGTCTTCCGGCGTCGTTTGGTCGAGTTCCGGGCGTTGACGGCGGCCGTCGCGCCCTTCTACCGCGAGCGTGGTCGTTCGTTCGAGATCGACGGCATGGCTTCGATCGACGAGGTCAGCACGCAGATCGACACGATCCTCAAGCAGGCCGTCGCGGCCTGATTTCGTGTTCGCGCCGGGTCTTTCTGATCGGGTACGTTCAGACCATATTGACGAAACCGCCCCGAATCTTATAAGGGTCGGCCCAATTCGCGCATGATCGAGCGATCGGCACGCTGCCCGGCGGGGCGGCGCCGGTCGTTCGGCGTTTGAAGAGAACGGTGATGACCCGTTCGACTATGGTTCGTCGCGGCGGATCCGCGACATAAGGAGGCTCATTTGGCCCGTATTGCTGGTGTCAACATCCCGACCGGGAAGCGCGTCGTCGTCGCGCTTCAGTACATCCACGGCATCGGCCCGCGTTTCGCGGCCGAGATCATGGAAAAGGTCGGCCTTTCCGCTGAACGTCGTGTCAACGATCTGACCGACGCCGAGGTTCTGCAGATCCGTGAGATGATCGATCGCGACTACCGCGTCGAGGGCGATCTCCGTCGCGAGACCTCGATGAACATCAAGCGTCTGATGGATCTCGGTTGCTACCGTGGCCTGCGCCACCGTCGTGGCTTGCCGGTTCGCGGTCAGCGTACCCACACGAACGCCCGCACCCGCAAGGGTCCGGCGAAGCCGATCGCCGGCAAGAAGAAGTAGCGAGAATGCGCGCCGGACTTCCGGTCTGGCCGATGCATTCATGCTCCGTTTGAACGAGCGGGGCAGGTGGAGCCGCCGGTGTTACGGCGGTGTCGAGATCCAAGGATAAGAAAATGGCTAAAGAAGCACAGCGCGTCCGCCGCCGCGAACGCAAGAACATCATCTCCGGCGTGGCACATGTGAACTCGTCGTTCAACAACACGCTGATCACGATCACCGACGCGCAGGGTAATACGATCGCTTGGTCGTCCGCCGGTGCGCAGGGCTTCAAGGGCTCGCGCAAGTCCACGCCCTTCGCCGCGCAGATCGCTGCGGAAGACGCCGCCAAGAAGGCGCAGGAACACGGCATGCGCACGCTCGAAGTCGAGGTCTGCGGTCCGGGTTCGGGCCGTGAGTCGGCTCTGCGCGCGCTTCAGGCTTCGGGCTTCACCATCACGTCGATCCGCGACGTGACGCCGATCCCGCACAATGGCGTGCGTCCGCGCAAGAAGCGCCGCGTCTAACGATCCTCAGGGGTCGGGTTCTTGCCGCGTGCTCCGAAAGGGGCGCGCGGCTTTCGCCGTATGAGGGAAGCCGAATCTTCCCGCTCAGATCAGTCGCCACGATTGGATGGTGGCGATGTTACTGAAAGGCTCGCGTCATGATCGCCAGTAACTGGCAAAACCTCACCAAGCCGAACCAGGTCGTCTTCAAGAGCGGCGGCAGCCGCACGAAGGCGTCTCTCGTTGCGGAGCCGCTCGAGCGCGGTTTCGGCTTGACGCTGGGCAACGCGCTTCGCCGCGTGCTTCTGTCTTCGCTTCAGGGCGCGGCTGTCACCGCGATCCAGATCGACGGTGTTCTGCATGAGTTCTCTTCGATCGCCGGCGTGCGCGAGGATGTCACCGACATCGTCCTGAACGTGAAGGAAATCTCGATCGGGATGCAGGGCGAAGGCCCCAAGCGCATGGTCCTGCGCAAGTCCGGTCCGGGCGTCGTGACTGCTGGTGACATCCAGACGGTGGGCGACATCGAGATCCTGAACCCCGAGCATGAAATCTGCACGCTCGACGAGGGTGCCGAAATCCGCATGGAGTTCACGGTCAACACCGGCAAGGGCTACGTGCCGGCCGACCAGAATCGCGCCGAGGATGCGCCGATCGGCCTAATCCCGGTCGATGCGTTGTTCTCGCCGGTCAAGAAGGTGTCCTATAAGGTCGAGGCCACCCGCGAGGGCCAGGACCTGAACAAGGACAAACTCACGATGGACATCGTGACGGACGGCTCGATCACGGGCGAAGACGCCGTGGCCTATGCCGCTCGCATCCTGCAGGACCAGTTGTCGGTTTTCGTGAACTTCGAGGAGCCGCAGCGCGAAGTGCGCGGCGCCGAGGAGCAGATCGCCGAGTTGGCCTTCAACCCTGCGCTTCTCAAGAAGGTGGACGAGCTTGAGCTTTCGGTTCGTTCCGCCAACTGCCTGAAGAACGACAACATCGTCTATATCGGCGACCTGATCCAGAAGACCGAGGCGGAAATGCTCCGCACGCCGAACTTCGGACGCAAGTCGCTGAACGAGATCAAGGAAGTGCTGGCCTCGATGGGTCTGCACCTTGGTATGGAAGTGAACGCCTGGCCGCCGGAGAATATCGACGACCTGGCCAAGCGCTACGAAGATCAGTACTGATCCTCACCGAGAGGGATGACCGGCGGCGAGAGCCGCCGGCGCCGAACCGAACCCAAAAGATTCAAAGGCACATGCACCGGGATCAACCGGATTGCGAGGATGCCGACCCCGGCCAAGGCCGGACCTTCTAAACGGAGACTGATATGCGTCACGGTAAAAGCGGTCGTAAACTCAACCGCACCCACGAACACCGCAAGGCGATGTTCGCCAACATGGTCGCTTCGCTCATCGAGCACGAGCAGATCGTGACCACGCTGCCGAAAGCGAAGGACCTGCGTCCGATCGTCGAGAAGATGATCACGCTCGGCAAGCGCGGCGACCTTCATGCTCGCCGTCAGGCGATCAGCCAGGTTCGCGACGAAACCGTCATCAAGAAGCTGTTCGACACGCTGGCGCCCCGTTACTCCGAGCGTCAGGGCGGCTACACGCGCGTTCTGAAGGCCGGCTTCCGTCGTGGCGACAACGCCCCGATGGCGGTGATCGAGTTCGTGGATCGCGACGTTGACGCGCGCGGCGCCGTTGATCGCGCCCGTCTGGAAGCCGAACTGTCCAACGCTGACGCCTGATTTTTCGGGCGATCGACAGCATTTGAAAAAGGGCCCCAAGGGCCCTTTTTTTGTCTTCCGCGCTAGGATGCCGACAACCGAAAGGAGCGGACGGATATGCTGACGGGCGATACCATTCTGGTGACCGGCTGTACGGGCTTTATCGCCAAGCACATCGTGGTCGAACTGGTTCGCCGAGGTGCGAAGGTGCGCGGGACGCTTCGCGACCCGTCTCGTGCCATCCAGATACATCGTATCCTGCGCAATGAAGGATTGCCGATCGATGCCTTCTCCTCTGTCACCGCGGATCTTCGAGAGGATGCCGGGTGGGCGGACGCGGTTCGCGGTTGCCGCTTTGTCATGCACACGGCCTCACCTTTTCCCGCCTATCAGCCGCGTTCGAAATTTGCGCTCGTTCCCGCTGCGCGGGGAGGGACGGTTCGCGTGCTGGAAGGGGCCGAGAATGCGGGGGTGGAAAGGGTCGTGCTGACCTCCTCGATCGCCTCGATCTACTATGGGCACGACGAGTCTCCAGGGCATGTCTTTGGCGAAGGCGATTGGTCCCGCGTCGAAAGCGATTCGATCTCACCCTATGCCGTCTCCAAAACAGAAGCGGAGCGTGCCGCCTGGAACGTGCTGGAGGGTAGCGCGACGCAGCTTGTTGCGATCAACCCGTCGCTTGTTTTCGGGCCGCTGCTGGACGCGCGGCCTGGAACGTCCGCCTCGCTGATTCGGCTGATGATGGGAGGCCGCTTGCCGGCGTTCCCTCGCATGGGCTTTGGGGTCGTGGATGTGCGAGACGTCGCGCAGGCGCATGTGGCGGCGCTGACGGTTCCCGATGCGGCGGGGCGACGCTTTGTGCTGAACGGGGGCAACCTGACACTGTCGGACATCGTGGCCATCTTGTCGGAGACCTATCCCGATCTGGCGCGCCGCCTACCCAAACGCCAATTGCCGGATGGCTTGATTCGATTTGCGGCCCGCTTGTCCAGCCGCGTTCGCATGTTGGCCGCCGAACTGGGACCCGCCAAGCAACTGGATGCCGACCCGGCGCGGTCCGTGCTGGGCTTGTCGTTTCGCAGCCCGGAGGAGGCGGTTCGATCCCTCGCGGACTCGCTGTTTCGAGAGGGTTTGGTCAGACGATGAAGGAAGTCTGAAGACGACGCATCAAATTCGAGTTTCGCTCGGTTTTCACAAGTGAAGCTGAAATACCCGACAAATCAGCGATGTTGCAGATGCGCGATAGGCACCTTGCGCGAGCCTGTGCGATATCTGTGGCAACGGCGACACCCCCCGAAGAAGTCCTGACGAAGCGGGCAACCTTTTCCCACTCGTGGCATTTTGAAGGCAACGGGATCACCGCCTCCCGAGCGGTCGAAGCTTTACACGGAATAAACGAAAATCATGGAAAATCGCGTCAATACTCTCCCAACCGGCGGATTCTCGATGCGTCGTACTGTGCTGACTCTCCTTGGCGCGACTTTGGCTTTCGGTGTGCTCACCGCAAGCTATGCAACGGCCGAATTGCCGGAATCGGCATCCATGGCGATGGAGCGCACCATCGTCTCGCGTTGACCTGCCAGCGCGGGTGACCTCTTTAGTGAGTTGAGAAAAGGGCCGTGAGGCCCTTTTTTCTTGCGCGCTGCGTCCTGTCGGAGGAATGCCCCATATCTGCCAGATGCTGCGAGCCCGTCGCGTTGACGGTTCGCCTTTCGATTGGAGCTTTGTATGAGATCGTCCCGTCCGTTTTGGGCTGCCCTTCTTCTGTCCGTTTCGGTCATGGCGCAAGGCGCGGCCGCGCAGTCGAGGAGTGACATGCCGGTGCCGGCGCAGCCGGTGGAGCGGACGCCCAGCGTGCAGGCCGACATCAAGCTCACCTTCGCGCCCTTGGTGAAGAAGAGCGCGCCCGCGGTGGTCAATGTCTACGCGGCCAAGCGTGTGCCCCAGCGCAGCCCCTTCGCGGGCGATCCGTTCTTCGAGCAGTTCTTCGGCAACCAGTTGCGCAGGCCGCGCCTCGAATCATCGCTCGGCTCCGGTGTGATCGTCGATGCCGATGGCCTCGTGGTGACGAACAATCATGTGATCGAGGGCGCTGACGAGGTGAGGGTGGCGCTGGCGGACGGGCGCGAGTTCGATGCCAAGATTCTGCTAAAGGATCGCCGGGCCGATCTCGCGGTTCTGCGCATCGAGTCGGACAAGCCGTTTCCGGTGGTGCCGATCGCCGATTCCGACACCGCCGAAATCGGTGATCTCGTTCTCGCCATCGGCAACCCGTTCGGCATCGGGCAGACGGTCACAAGCGGCATCGTCTCGGCCGTGGCCCGAACCCATGTCGGATCCGACGATCTCGGCTATTTCATTCAGACGGACGCCGCGATCAACCCCGGCAATTCCGGCGGTGCGCTGATCGATATGAAAGGCGAACTCGTCGGCGTGAACACGGCGATCTTCTCCCGCTCGGGGGGCTCTCTCGGGATCGGATTTGCCATTCCTTCCAATATGGTGCGCGCCTTCGTGGAGGCGGCGCGCGAAGGGCGGCCGTTCCTGCGGCCCTATATCGGCGCGAGTTTCGTGCCGGTGACGGCCGACATCGCGGAAGCGATCGGCCTCGACAAGCCGGCGGGCGCGCTGGTGCAGGGTGTCGTGGACGGCGGCCCGGCTTCGGACGCAGGCTTGCGGCCGGGCGATGTGGTTCTCGCCATGGACGGGTTCTCGATCGAAGGGCCCGATTCGTTGGGATACCGCTTGGCGACCGCAGGGTTGGGGCGCAAGACCGATCTGACCGTTCGCTCGAGCGACGGTCAGACCGAGCGCGTGCGCCTTCCGCTTGAGATCGCGCCCGAAACCCCGGCGCGCGACGAGCGCACGCTGGACGGGCCGACTCCCTTTTCCGGCGCGAGCGTCGCCAATCTGTCGCCCCGCCTTGCGGACGAGTTGGAGATGTCGCAGACCAAGAACGGCGTCGTCGTCACCGAGATCGAGCCGCGCAGCCCGGCCGCGCGCCTCGGCCTCCAGCCCAAGGACATCATCCTGTCGCTCAATGGGCGTGAGGTGGCCTCTACGGCCGATCTGGAGCAGCGGGCGGCCGATGGCCGGCGCGGCTGGCGGGTGGATGTGGAGCGGGACGGCAAGGTGCTGACCCAACTCGTCCGCTAGGGCGAGAGCGGCTGACAAGGGAGGGGACGGCGCATGGCCGACCTGTTCGGAACTGCGCCGGAGCCTGCGCCTCGGCCTCGACCGTCTGACGCCGCCAAGGTGCCGCTGCGCGCGGGGCCCTTGGCCGATCGCCTGCGGCCGCAGGCCCTCTCCGAGGTGGTGGGGCAGGAGCACCTGACGGGGCCGGACGGCGTGCTGACCCGAATGCTCGGAAACGGGAGCCTTGGCTCCATCATCTTCTGGGGACCGCCCGGTACGGGCAAGACCACGGTCGCGCGGCTTCTGGCCGGCGAGGTCGGCTTCGCCTTCGAGCAGATCTCGGCGATCTTTTCCGGTGTCGCAGACCTCAAGAAAGTGTTCGAATCGGCCCGTCTGCGCCGGCAGAGCGGTCGGCAGACGCTTCTGTTCGTGGATGAGATTCACCGTTTCAACCGCGCGCAGCAGGATTCCTTCCTGCCCGTGATGGAGGATGGAACGGTGGTGCTCGTCGGCGCGACGACGGAGAACCCCTCGTTCGAGCTGAACGCGGCGCTCCTTTCGCGCGCCCGCGTGCTGACCTTCCAATCGCATGACGCAGCCAGCCTGTCGCAGCTTCTGGAGCGCGCGGAGGCAGTGGAGAATCGCCCGCTGCCGCTGGATGAGGAGGCGCGCGCCGTTCTTCTGCGCATGGCCGATGGCGATGGCCGCGCGATCCTGACGCTGGCCGAAGAGGTCTGGCGCGCAGCCAAGCCCGGCGAGACCTTGGATGCCGAGACCCTCCAGCGCATCGTCCAGCGCCGCGCCCCGGTTTATGACAAAAGTCAGGACGGACATTACAATCTGATCTCGGCCCTGCACAAATCCGTGCGCGGATCGGACCCGGACGCCGCGCTCTATTATCTCTGCCGGATGCTCGATGCGGGCGAGGACCCGCTTTATCTCGGCCGCCGTCTCGTGCGCATGGCGGTGGAAGACATCGGCCTCGCCGACCCGCGCGCCCTCATGATCGCCAATGCCGCGAAGGATGCCTACGATTATCTCGGCTCGCCCGAGGGCGAGTTGGCGCTGGCGCAGGCGACGATCTATCTCGCCAGTGCGCCGAAATCGAACGCGGTCTACACCGCCTATAAGGCCGCGATGCGGGCCGCTAAGGAAAACGGCTCGCTCCTGCCGCCGCGCCATATCCTGAACGCCCCGACCAAACTGATGAAGACGGAAGGCTACGGATCGGGCTACGCCTATGATCACGACCAGCCGGACGCCTTCTCGGGCCAGGATTACTTCCCCGAGGCACTCGGCCGCCAGAGCTTCTATCGCCCGACAGAGCGGGGCGAAGAGGCACGGATCGGCGCACGCATGGTGGAATGGGACAGGCTGCGCCGCGCGCGGCGCGACGAGGGCTGAGGGACGGGGCGCGCTCCCTCACGTCTCGCCGTCATAGCCCGCCATGCCGCTGTCCAGAAGGCGGCGAAGCTCCGTCATTCCGTTAGCGATCGTGGCGCGATCTCCAGAGGAATAGGAGATGCGGGCGCGATAATAATTATGCTCCATGCGCTCCGGCTTATATTCGTCCTCGTCGTCGATCAGGATGTCGCGCCGCGCAGCCGCCGCCTTAAACGTGCCGGAAAGCCAAGGGTCTGGAAGTTTCAGCCAGACGAAGGGCGCAAAACGATGGGTCGTGACGTCCGCACCGGCGAGTATCTCCGATACGATCCGGTGCCGGGCCTCGATCTCCGCCATGGAGCGACGCCTCAACTCTTCCGCCGTGCCCGATAGAACCAGCCGCGCGCCGGCCTCCGCCAGCACGAAGGAAATGCCGCCCGTCAGAAGGCGATGCGTGACGGTGATGCGCTGCGCGAGATGCGACGGGCAGGCCACCCAGCCGACGCGCAGCCCGGCGGCGACGCATTTCGAGAGACTGCCGACGACGAAGGTGCGGTCGGGCGCGAACTCCGCGACGAGCGGCGTCGCATCGTCCGACATGGACCCGTACAGATCGTCTTCGATCAGCCAGACGCCGTAGCGCTGCGCGATATTGGCGATCTGACGCCGCCGGTCTTCCGACAGGATCGCAAGGGTCGGGTTGTGCAGCGTCGGCATGAGGAAGGCGAGTTTGGGATGCTGCTGGGCGCAGATGCGCTCGAAATCCTCCGGTACCATGCCGCCCGAATCGATCTCGACGCCCACCGTCCGCCGCCCCGCCAGACGCGCGCTGCGAGCAATGGGACTGTAGGTCAGCTTCTCGAAGACGATCCGATCCCCCGGCGCCGACATGGCGGTGATGACCGATAGCGCGGCGGAGAAGGCTCCATGGCTGGGGACGACCGCCTCCGCGTCCGGCGCCCAGCCATTGCGCGAGAGCCACCGGGCCCCGGCCGTGCGCCAATGGGGTGGGGTCGAGCGCGAATAGCTGGCGACCTCGATCGACATGTCCCGTGCCACATCGGCGAGCGTCGCGCCGATCCGTTCGCTCTGGCCGATATCGGGCGCGGCCGTCGTGTCGAAGCGCAGCTTGCCGGACGGGGAGTCGATCGGCCGCGTTCCCGTATAGGCGAGGGCGAAACTGTCCCGCGGCGGTTGGTCTGCCGCGTGCCGCTGATCGAGCACATAGGTGCCCCGGCCGATCTCGCCGCTGACCAGCCCTCTCTCGCGCAACAGCGCATAGGCGCGTCCGACCGTCCCGACAGTGACGCCAAGGTCGAAGGCGAGATGGCGCTGAGGCGGAAGCTTGTCCCCAGGGGACAAGCGTCCATCGGCCATGGCCGCCTCGAAGGCGTCCGCCAGACGCACATAATAGGGACTGTGACCGTCCAAAGGAGAAGGGAGGAAACTTGTCATCGTCACAATTTCCTATATTGTAACCCTTTGAATGTCAATGATACGGAATGAACCCATTCAAGGTGTGCTTGGGTGGAGCTTGTACGGTGACAATTCGAGATTGGACGGGTTCAATCGTATTTCGCTCTCGCCCTCCATCCCCTCTCGAAACCGGGGAGCTTGAGACCGGACCAGACAGGAGATTAACCGGCTTGCCGCTCTGGCATCGGTTCCGGGACTGGATGCACCATCGTTGGGAGCTTCGGCGGACGCGCCGGACGCTGCTCGGCCTGACGGACGAGCAGCTTCGCGATGTCGGTTTGACGCGGCAGCAGGCCGAGACCGAGGGAGAGCGTTCGTTGCATGTCTTTTGATCTCCGCCAAAGGAAAGCCCCCGTGCGTCGTCCTACCCTTTGATTTAGAAGGGGCGGACGCCGCGCGAGGCGCGCGGCCGGAAGGTCTGGCCTGCGATGATGAATTTCCTTTTGGTTGCCGTCGGCGGCGGGCTCGGCTCGGTCCTGCGCTATGGCGCGGGTCTGGCCGCCGCGCGCTGGCTGGGGACGGCCTTTCCGTTCGGCACGCTCTTCGTCAACGTCACCGGCTCTTTCGCCATGGGCGTGCTGGTCGAATTTCTGGCGCGGCGCTATGGCGGAGCAGATGCCAATTTGCGGCTGCTGCTCGCGACGGGCGTGCTTGGCGGCTACACGACCTTCTCCAGCTTCTCGCTGGACTTCGCCACGCTGGCCGAGCGGGGGGAGCTTGCCACCGCCTTTGCCTATCTCGCTGTGACAATCCTCGTTGGTCTCGGGGCGCTGTTTGCCGGTCTGGCCTTGGCGCGGCAGGTCTTCTGAGCCGAAAAGCCGTTTTCGCACGGGCGCATATGCGCTATGGCCGAGGGAAAGCAAGAAGGACGATCCCTCATGGCAAGCGTGGAACAGATCCGGGTCGAAGCGGACGAAACGGGGCTTCGTCTCGATCGCTGGTTCAAGCTGCATTATCCCGGTCTCGGCTTCGGCCATTTGCAGAAGCTTCTGCGCTCCGGTCAGGTGCGCGTCGATGGCGGCCGCGCCAAGACGGACACCCGCGTCGAAGCGGGCCAGTTGATCCGCATCCCGCCCATGGGTGGCGAGTCCGCCAAGATGAAGGTCGCCCCGCTCACGGCCAACACGATCCGCGACAAGCACGACGGCGATGTGCTCGGCCAGATGCTGCTTTATGAGGACGAGAAGGTCTTCGTCTTCAACAAGCCGGCGGGCCTCGCCGTGCAGGGCGGCTCGGGCGTCTCGCGCCATGTCGACAAGATGCTGGAAGCCTGGCGCTCCAAGAAGGGCGAAAAGCCGCGCCTCGTGCACCGCCTGGACCGCGACACCTCAGGCATTCTGGTCGTCGCGCGCACGCGCGGCGCGGCCGTGGCGCTCACCAAATCCTTCCGCGAGCGCGACACGCAGAAGCGCTACTGGGCGATCCTGAAGGGCGTGCCCCAGCCGAAAGAGGGGCGTATCTCCACCTATCTCGTCAAGGAGGCCACCGCCGACGGCGACCGGATGCGCATCGCCCGTCATGGCGATGAGGGGGCCGACCATGCGCTCTCGCATTACCGCGTGATCGATCAGGTGGCGCAGAACTTCTCCTGGGTCGAGCTGGAGCCCTATACGGGCCGCACGCACCAGTTGCGCGTCCACGCGCTCCATATCGGTCATCCGATCATCGGCGACCCCAAATATTTCGAGCACGATACCAACTGGGAATTCCCGGGCGGCGTGCAGAACAAGCTGCATCTCCACGCCCGCCGCATCACCATTCCGCACCCGGACGGCAAGGGCAAGGTGATCGACCAAATCGCGCCGCTGCCCCCTCACATGGTTCAAACCTGGAACCTCTTCGGCTTCGACGAAGCGGCCGAGAACGACTGATGCGTCTCGTTCTGTTCGACTGCGACGGCACGCTGGCCGATACGTTCGGCCTGATCGTGGAAACGATGAAGCGCTGCTTTTCCGACGCCGGCCTGCCGGAGCCGGAGGATGCGGCGGTGCGCGGCATTATCGGCCTGTCTCTGGATCTCGCCATCTATCGTCTCGCACCGACCGTGCCGGACGTCGAGATTCCGCACCTTGTTCAAGGCTACAAGGACGCCTTCCATCGCGTGCGAGCGGAAGGAACGCATTCCGAAGCACTGTTTCCGGGCATCGAGCCCATGCTGCGCCGGTTGTCGGCCATCGACGATCTTCTGATCGGCATGGTTACCGGCAAGTCGCAGCGAGGCGTGCGCATGATCGTTGAACTGCATGGCCTAGAGGGCATCTTCCTCGCTGTGCGCACGGGGGACGACTGCCCCTCCAAGCCGCATCCGGCCATGGTGCTGGAATGCTGCGCGGAGCTGGGTGTCGATCCCGCCGATACGCTTGTGATCGGCGATGCCATCTACGATATGCAGATGGCGAGAGCGGCCGGCGCAGAGGCGCTGGGCGTCGACTGGGGCGCGGGCTCGCCCAACGAGCTGATCCTGGCGGGCGCAACGGCCGTCGCCGCGACAGCCGAAGGGCTCGAAGCTTGGATCGAGGATTGGAGAGCCAGCGCGCCGGCCTCCAAACCCCGGTTCAAGCTTTCGCCGTCCTGAAGCCGCGTCTATCCCAAGAGTTCCTGCCATGTCCACTCTGCCCGCCCGCCCCGAATTGCCCAAGCGCTTCTATCAGGACGTGTCGATCGTCGAGGAGGAGGGCGGCTTTGCGGTTCGTCTCGACGGGCGGCCGGTGCGCACGCCCTCGCGCGCGCTTCTGCGCGTGCCCTCAGCCGATGTGGCGCGGGCAGTCGCCGCCGAATGGGAAGCGCAAAAGACCCATATCGACCCCGCAACCATGCCGATGACGCGGCTCGTCAACACCGTTCTCGACGGCGTGGCGGCTGACCTGGCCGGGGTGGCCGAGGATCTCGGCCGCTATGCCGAGACCGACCTTCTCGCCTACCGCGCGGCCGAACCGCAGCGGCTGGTGGATCGCCAGACCGAGGGGTGGGACCCGGTGATGGATTGGGCACGCCAGCGCACGGGGCAGGGTTTCGCGCGCGGCACCGGGGTCATGTTCGTGGCGCAGCCGGAAGCCAGCGTCGAAACGCTGCGGGCGATCGTGCGGGCCGAGACGGATCCTTTCCGCTTGGCCGCCCTTCACCAGATGACGACGCTCACCGGCTCGCTGCTGCTGGCGCTGGCCGTCAGCGAAGGCTTCCTCGATGTGGAGCGCGCCTGGGCGCTCGCTCATATCGACGAGGACTGGAACATCGAGCAGTGGGGCGAGGACGAGGAAGCCCGTGCGCGTCGCGACAGCCGCTACCGCGACATGCGCATGGCGGCGATCATGCTCGGCCGGGCGTAAGACCCGGCCCCGACAATCTCAAATCCCAGCGAACCACTCGTAGCCGCGATCTTCCCAGTAGCCCCCGCCGCCATCGCCGAAGCTCGAAAGATTGTCGGCCAGTGTGATGGCGCGGATATATTTGGCCATCTTGTAGCCGAGCTGCCGCTCGACGCGCACCCGGATGGGCGCGCCATTGGCAACCGGCAGCGCCGCGCCGTTCATGCCATAGGCGAGGATCGTCTGCGGATGGCGAGCGTCCAGAAGGTCGATCGATTCGTAATAGCGGATCGGCCCGGTGAAGCCGTTCTCCAGCGTGTCGAAGCAGGAGAACACGACGAAGCGTGCCTGCGGCTTCACGCCGACCTGATCCAGGATCAGATGCAGCGGCGCGCCCGTCCATTCCGCAATGCAGCTCCAGCCTTCCACGCAGTCGTGTCGGGTGATCTGCGTGCGCGCCGGCATGTTTCGGATTTCCGCCAGGGAGAAGCTCGCGGGTCGATCCACCAGCCCGTTCACCTCCAAGCGATAGGTCTCGAAATTCGCGGCGGCCAGCGCGCGATAGTCCTCGTCCTGCGGGTCGGTCACGCCGTTCGGGCGCATGGGCTGGCGAATTTCGGAGCGCGAGAACTCTCGCGCCAGATTGTCGCTGCCGAGCAGCAGGCGTTGCGCGCGGTAGGTGAGGTCGTTGGCCTTGGCCAGGACGCCGCGCACCTGCGAGTCATTGGCCAGAAGCGGGTCGAAACAGCCCGCCAAGGCCGAGGTCGAGGCGATGGCGGCTCCGGTCAGAAATCGGCGGCGGTCGAGCCGGATGGTCATGCTGCGTCCTCCTCGCGGTCCACCCGCATCCGCCCCGTCACCATGGAGCGCAATTCGTTGAACGGGCCGGCCAGGAGCACCATGGCGATATGGACGGCGACAAAGAGAACCAGGAGCAGCATCACCGTGAAATGGATCGTGCGCGCCGTCTGCCGCCCCCCGAAGAGATCGAGCGTCCAGGGAGCCCAGGCGTTCATGCCCGGCGACATGGTGAGGCCTGTCGCGATCATCAGCGGCAGGGCAACGAAGAGAACGCCGAAATACGAAAGCTTCTGAAGCGGCCCATAGGTACGCCGGTGGTGCAGGCGCAGCCGCGCGTGATCGGCCATGTCGCGCGGCAGGGCCGAGACGTCCCGGCCGCGCGGGAGGATGTCCCGCGACAGGTGCCGATTGATCAGGCTGCCGACAAGCCAGAAGAGGAGCGTGCCGACCAGCACCCAGGCAAAGAAGAAATGCACGACGCGGCCCGTTGCCAGATCGCGATAGGAGGGCACGGTCAGCCAAGAGGGGAAGGTCTGGGGCTGAAGCGTTCCAGCGTTCCCGATCGCGCCGAGCCAGCCTGTCGTGTCGAAACTCGAACCGAACAGGCGGGTCACGCCGACCAATTCGCCGTTCTGGTAACCTGCGCCGATCGAGAGGATGGAATTGTCGAAGGCAAAGCCCGACTGCTGGCCGATATAGAGATCGGGCCGGGCCATGAAGATCTGCAATCCGGACAGGAGCAGGAAGAACAGGCAGATCACCCAAAGCCAATGGGTGAGGCGCGTGGTGAGGGCGTGGCGGCGAATGATCGGGCCGTCGCGCTGGGCGGTGAGTTTCATGGGGCGGGCACCATCCTGTCTCGATCCTTTCCCTTCGAAAGCGCAAGCGCTTGGGCGGGAAACGATCCGGGCTGATGCCTCATATACGGCGCGCGAGCGCGAAGGGATGCCCTCGCCCGATGTCTTTTTACGAGGTCAGCCGCCTGACAGCGCGGTCCAGCTCCTGGCGAAAGCGCGAACGGTCCTGTGCGGTGAAGGCGCGGTTCAGGCCTTTGCTCTCGCCGGTCTCGCGCAGATGCTGGTTGAAGCTGCGCATGGAGAGGGCATAGCCGATCGATTCCGGCGTGAAGGCGCGCCCGTCCGGGTGCAGCACGATCGCGCCCTTTTCGAGGGCACGGGAGGCGAGGGGGATATCGGCTGTCACGACGACATCTCGGCTCGTCGCCTCCTCGGCGATCCAATGATCGGCAGCGTCCGCGCCGGCTGAAACGGTGACGAGCCGCGCGCCGGGATAGCGCGAGGGGCGCAAGCCCCCATTGGAGACGAAGACCGCCTGCGCCCCGAGGCGCGTTGCGATCTCCAGCGCCTCGTCCTTCACGGGGCAGGCGTCTCCATCCACCAGAACCCGAACAGCCTCGCTCATGCCGCTTCGAAGCTCCGTGCCTCGGTCGGCCCGAAGACCTGTTCGAAGCCGGCGCGCATCACGCTGTCCACCTCCGGCATGGAGACGGGCAGGCCGAGATCGACGAGGCTGGTGACGCCATGGCCGGAGATTCCGCAGGGGACGATCCCAGAGAAATGGGAGAGGTCGGGATCGACATTCAAGCTGATGCCGTGGAACGTCACCCAGCGGCGCAGCCGAATGCCGATCGCGGCGATCTTGTCTTCCGCCTGAGTCCCGTCGGGCATCGGTGCCTTTTCCGGCCGACGCACCCAGACGCCGACGCGGTCCTCCCGCCGCTCACCTCGCACCTGATATTGCGCCAAGGTCTCGATCACCCAATGTTCGAGCGCCGAGACGAAGGCGCGAATGTCCGGCCGGCGGCGTTTGAGATCGAGCAGGACATAGGCCACGCGCTGGCCCGGCCCGTGATAGGTATATTCGCCCCCGCGCCCGGCCGCGAAGACAGGAAAGCGATCGGGCTGAAGCAGGTCGCCCGGCTGCGCGGAGGTGCCGGCCGTGTAGAGCGGGGGATGCTCGACCAGGAGCACGGCCTCGGACGCATCCCCCCGCGCGATGGCCTCCACCCGCCGTTCCATCCAATCGAGCGCTTGCGGATAGGGCATGAGCCCGTCGTGAATGATCCAATCGACAGGCGCGTTCGGGCCATCCGAGCGAAAATGTTCCGGCTGCGTGGCGAGTCGCGGTTTGGGCTGGGGGAGGGGCGCGTCCATGGAATCTGTCTAACGCTCCACGACGAATGTGCAAAGTCTGTTTGCCAGCGGGATCAACGGGTTCGAAGAAAAACGAGCCGCGGGCGGCGAAAGTGCTTGTGTGCTCGGGGGGCGTTTGCTAAACGCCGCTCACCGGTCGAAAGGCCGGTGCCGAACGAGAGTTCGGACACGACGTGCGGTCGTGGCGGAATTGGTAGACGCGCAGCGTTGAGGTCGCTGTGGGGCAACCCGTGGAAGTTCGAGTCTTCTCGACCGCACCATTCTCCTTCATATTTTGAGGGATGAGGTCAGGCTACCAACTGATCTCATGGCAGATCGGCCGAAAGGCCATTCCGGACGAGAGTTCGGACGCGACGTGCGGTCGTGGCGGAATTGGTAGACGCGCAGCGTTGAGGTCGCTGTGGGGCAACCCGTGGAAGTTCGAGTCTTCTCGACCGCACCATTCATATTCTGATGATCACCGAGTTTGGTTTTGATCGCTGCATGGCTCGTGCCAGCGGCGTTTTTGGCGTTTGGTGCGCTCCCGGATCGCTCCCGATCATCGATCTCGTCTTCCCGGCTGCAAAGAAAAGGCCGGCGCTGAGGCCGGCCTCCTGGCTTAGATGTTCAGATCGCTGGCGCCTGTATCGATATACGGCGCCCAGAAGGCGATGCTCTCGGCGATGGCCGGGATCACGGCCCGGTCGTTCGGCTCGCGCTCCTTGAAGGAGAGTTCGAGGCAGATTTCATTGTCCACCGCGCCGCCTTCCGCGAAGGCTTTGAGCAGCGGCTCGGGCTGGATGCGGCCCTTGGCGTTGTGCTCGGCCGTGAAGGGGCGATGGCCGCTCTTATCCATCGTGGATTGCTTGATGTGGATGATCGGCGAGACCTTCGGCACCGCGCGCGCCCAGGCATAGGGGTCGGTGTCGTCCGGGTTGGGGGAGGTGATGTCGCCATGGTCGATATCGGCCATCATCCACATGGGCACGGCCATGTTGGCCGCCGTCAGCCGGTTCTGCAGCGCCATGGTCTCGGCGATCGTATGGCCGAACTCGCGGCCGACCGACATGGGTTCCCAATAGACATAGGAGAGGCCCGCTGATTTGGCGTGCTCCGCAACCTCCGCCCAGCAATCGATCGCGATCTGGATCAGCTCTTCGCGCCGGCCCAAGTCGTCATAGTCCTGGAAGGTGAAGATCGCGAACTGCGTGCCGACGGAGAGGCCGCCGAGATCGGCGGTGATGTCGGCGAAGGTCTTAAACCAGTCGACGTAGTAGCGGCGCACGTCCCGGTCGGGGTGGCCGAAATGATTGAGCCGGCCATAGGGGCCGGTCAT
Source organism: Aureimonas sp. N4 (assembly GCF_001463925.1). NCBI lineage: Bacteria > Pseudomonadati > Pseudomonadota > Alphaproteobacteria > Hyphomicrobiales > Aurantimonadaceae > Aureimonas > Aureimonas sp. N4. Next base: position 28,327 of record NZ_BBWS01000048.1, read on the forward strand.
GCCGGACGTGACGCGAACGCCGGTGCGCCGGAGCGCAGCCTCCATCTGCCGTGTCAGGCGGCGGATGACGGGCGCGGGCCAGGACGGGTTGATGAACTCGTGCGTCAGCTGAAGGTCGCGGATGCGTAAGTCCCGCGCCACCGTCTCGATCAGATCGTCCGGATCGGCGAAGCGGTTTACCAGCGGATTGGTGTTGAGAGATAGGGTCAGGGCCATGGGGCTCGTCTCAGGATAAGGGAGAGGCGGGGAGGCGCGCGACCGGGGGCGAGCCCGGCCGCGCTGCGACCCTCAGGCGGCGCGCAGCAATTCGCCATCGAACCATTGCGCGAAGGTCTCGCGCTCGGCCGGGCTCATGTGAAGCCCCTGCTTGGTGCGCCGGAACAAGACGTCCTCGGCGCTGAGCGCCCATTCATTGTTCACAACGTGGCGAACTTCCGCCTCGTAGAGCTTGGCGCCGAAATGGCGGCCGAGCCCTTCCATCGAGGTCGCGCCCGAGAGGAGTTTGGTCATCCGCGCGCCGTAGAGATGGCCGTAATGATGGAGGAGGCCGCGCGGCAGCCACGGATAGGCCTCACGCATCTTCTCGGTGAAGGCGACGAAATCGGCATTCTCGATTTCGCCGCCCGGCAGCTTGGAGCCGGCCGTCCAGTCCGGCCCCATGTTCGGGAAGAACTTGCCGACCTTCTGTACGGCATGTTCGGCGAGCTTGCGGAAGGTCGTGATCTTCCCGCCGAAGATGTTGAGCATGGGCGCACCGCCCGTTTCATCCAGATCGAACGTGTAGTCGCGCGTCACGGCGGAGGGGTTGCCCTGCCCGTCGTCGAAGAGCGGGCGCACGCCCGAGAAGGTCTCGATCACGTCGCTGCGGCGCAGCTTTTCCTTGAAGTAGCGGTTCACGGCCGCCAGCAGATATTCGACTTCCGACTCGTCGGCCTTCACCTCTTCCGGCCGGCCCTCATAGGGAATGTCGGTCGTGCCGATCAGCGCCTTGTCGCCCTCATAGGGGTTGATGAAGATGACGCGCTTGTCGTGATTCTGGACGAGATAGGCGTGGTCGCCGTCCCAGAACTTGGGAACGATGATGTGGCTGCCCTTCACGAGGCGCACATTGCGGCGCGAATTGCTGCCGGCCACGCGTCCAACGATATCGTTGACCCAGGGGCCGCCGGCATTGATCAGGCAGCGAGCGAGAACCGTGCGCGTCGCGCCCGTGCGCTCGTCGCGCATCTCGACGCGCCACTGGCCGTTCTCGCGGCGCGCGCTGGTGCAGGCGGTGCGAGTCAGGACTTCCGCGCCCTTCTCCGCTGCGCCGACGGCGTTCAGCACCACGAGGCGGGCATCGTCCACCCAGCAGTCCGAATACTCGAAGCCCTTGGTGTATTGGTCGAGGATCGGCGCGCCTTCGGGGTCGCGGCGCAGATCCAGCGAGCGCGTGCCCGGCAGCTTCTTGCGGCCACCCAGATGATCGTACAGGAAGAGACCGAGGCGCACGAGCCAGGCCGGGCGATCCTGCGGGCTGTGCGGCAGGACGAATCGCATGGGCCAGATGATGTGGCTCGCCGAGTTCAAGAGCACTTCGCGCTCGATCAGCGCTTCGCGCACCAGCCGGAACTCGTAATATTCGAGATAGCGAAGCCCGCCATGGACGAGCTTGCCCGAGCGCGAGGACGTCCCCTGCGCCAGATCGTCCTTCTCGCAGAGAATGACCTTGAGCCCGCGCCCGGCCGCATCGCGCGCGATGCCCGCGCCATTGATGCCGCCGCCGATCACGAAGAGATCGACCATCGGAATATCCGTCATCATGCGCTCCTTTCGGCCGACTGGGCCGCGAGTAGGGTCTGTTCGGTGTGTTCGGGTTCGAGATCGGGCGCGCTGGCGGGCGCGTTGCGCTGATCCGCCAACTGGCTCCAGACCGGAACGAGGGCGCGCCGCGCCTGCGCATAGGCCGGGAAGAGGCCGCGATAGGTGCGCATGAGATCGGCATTCGGCGCTTCGGCTTCGCCCAGAAGCGGCGTCACCCATTCCGCGATGCAGGCGTCCATCGTGGGATAGGCACCGATGGCGACGGCGGCCATCATGGCCGCGCCCGCTGCGCCCGCTTCCTCCCGCGCGGAGACGCGAACGGGAGCCTCGACGCAGGCCGAGAGAACCGCGCGCAGCGCCTTAGAGCGCGCCGCGCCGCCGGTGAGCCGGAGTTCGGCCGGCAATTCGCCCATGGCCGAGTAGCAGTCGCGCGCGGCAAGGCCGAGGCCTTCCACGACGGCGCGAAGCAAGTCCGGAAAGCGGTGGTTGGCGGACAGACCGATGAAGTCGGCCCGCGCATCGGCATTCACGAAGGGGCCGCGCTCGCCGGTGTCCGAAATATAGGGGTGGTAGAGAAGCGCGCCCGGCTGGCTCTTCTTCATCCAGCCTTCGATGCGCTGCACGAGATCGGCATGGCTCGTCTCGCAGCCCATCTCGGCCAGAAGGTCGCCCGCCACGCGCAGCGCCCAATCGATATTGAGCGTCGCGGCCATGTTGGTCTGGACCTGCGTGACGATGCCGGGAATCGGCAGCGCGATCACATAGCCCGTGCCCTCGGCGTTGAGCACGACGTCGGATGCGGAAACCGCGCGCGTGTGAACGCCGGTCGAGCCGACCGTGGAGCAGGCGGCCGGCGCGCCGCCGGCATGGACGCCCGCGCCGAGCGCCGTCATCACCATGTCGACATAGCCCAGGCTCACGGGCGTCCCGGCGAGCAGCCCTGTCGCCTGCGCGGCCTCCGCGGACAGCGGATGGGTGGTTTCAGTCCCGTCCACGATCTCCGGCAGGAGCGAGCGGCGATGGGTCAGACCCAGCGATTCGATCACCGTGTCATCATAGCGCCGCGTGCGGAAATCGCCGAAGGTGAAGCTCGCCTCGGACGGGTCGGTCGCCCGAACGCCGGTCAGGTTGAGATAGAGCCAGTCCTTGCAGTGGAGCGCGATCTCGGCTCCGTCGAGCAGTTCAGGCGAGGTGGCGTCCATATGCGCCATCTGTGCGCCCTGCTGGCAGGTGTTCAGCCCTGTGCCGGTGCGCTCGAAGCGCTGGCGCTCCAGCGGCGATTGCACGAGACGGCGCACGCTCGGTGCGGCGCGGGCGTCGAGCCAGAGCCAGGCATCCGTCACCGGCCGGTTACGCGCGCCGACCAGCCATGTCCCGTCGCCCTGAGCGGTGACGGCGACGCCAGCGGTGCGGCGGGCGAGGTTTTCCACCTTCGTCCCGAGATCGCGCAGCGCGCGGGCGCAGTCGTCCCAGGTCTGGCTTAGAGATTGCCGGGCGGAGCCGTCGCGGCCGAGCGCATAATGGTTGAGAACCGATGCGACCGCGATCTGACGGCCGCCGAGATCGAAGGCCACGGCCTTGATCACCGAGGTTCCGGCGTCGATGCCGATCAGAAGATCCTGCATGTGCGACATGTCAGGCCTCGTCGCTCGAGACAGGCGCGGCCGGGAAACAAGAGGCGCTGAAGCCTTGCATGAAGATTCCTCCCTTTGATGCCGGCCGGTCGGTTGGGTCCGAAGCGCGAAGCCGGCTTGTCGTCGTGTCGAACGGCTGACGGTGAAATGCCGTGCCCCTGAGTGTCAGTTTTCGGCGCGTTCCATCAGCGCCGTTGCGGTGCGCTCGTCGGTGAGGAGACCGCTCAGCAGGCCGCTGCGGAGAATGGCACCGATCCCCTCGATCTTGGCCGGCCCACCGGCGATCGCCACGATTCGGCGCTCCCGGAGGGCCGCGAGATCGGGCGAAAGGGTGCGCGCAGCGAGCGAGGTGTCGATCGGCTGGCCGGCGCGATCGAAGAAATGGCCGAGGATTTCGCCGACACCACCACCGTTCTGCACTTCGCGAATCTCGTCGAGATCGATCATGCCGGCGCCGACGAGTTGCGCATCGGGCTGCGTCGTGCCGATCCCGACGATCATCAGATCGGCGGTGGTCGCGAGCGCAAAGACATCCGCCACACCGCGCTGAGACAGGAGCACTTCGCGGTCCGACGCCGAATTCGCAACGAAGGGAACCGGCAGAACATAGGCGGCGCTGCCCGTGCGCTCGGCGAGGCGATGCATCACGTCATGCGGATTGGCGGCGTAATTGCGTGTCAGCCCGCCCATCAGCGAGACGAAGCGGGTCGAGCCGCAATCGATGCGGGGGCTGGCGGAAATAACAGCGGCGAGCGTGCGCCCATGGCCGATCCCGATGACGCGGCCTTCCGTGCCCTCGATCTCGCGCTTCAGATAGCCTGCGCCCGCGATGCCGAGCGCGCGTAGGGGCAACCCGTCCTCATAGAGATTGGGAACGACCTGCGCATAGGCCAAGCCGAAACGCTGGCACAGGCGCTCTTCCAAGAGCAGGCATTCGGTCACATCGCCGTCGATCGTGACCTTCACCGCACCCGACTGGCTGGCCCAGGAGACGAGTCGATGCGCTTTCACATTGGACACGCCGAGCCGCTCGGCCACCTCGGCCTGCGTCAGGCCGGCGGCGAAGTGAAGCCAGGCGGCGCGAATGGCAAGGCTGTCGTCATCGGCCCGCTTGGTCGCGATCCGCGCCATGTTCGATCCCAGAGGTTTGCGTATTGAATTATTTTTCAATTGGTGCAAAGTCTTTCACGCAGCCTCGCGCTTGTCAACGAAATCACGGCGTTGGTGCGCAGGGCGGTGGGAGATGGCGGATTTCTAGTGAGGCGACGGACGCTGCCGGGAATGAGGCAGTGACTGTGGCGCGCTCGATCGCAGTTTCGAAACCATCCCTTCGATATGTCGTGTCTTGAACCCTTGTCGACGATTGACAGGTTGTTGGATTTCTAACAGTTCTTGTGTTCAAGATCACAGAATATGTAACACGGGCTGAGCCCGTGGCGGTGGGTGACGAGGTCGGCCGACGTGGAGGATCGGGTCGGTTCGGCTTCGCAGGGGAGGCAGTCTTATGCGCTTGACGATGGCATCCCGGCTGGATCATGCCGCGCGGCAGCTTTCTGGCCGCGCTCGCCGCACGCTTCCCCGCTCGCACTGAACGCATCGCCGGTCTTTTCCGGTGCGGCGCGCGATTGTCCGCTGCCCGCGCCGGCTCAACATCAATGGGAGGTCGCCTGTCATGACCGCATCCACTCTTTCCGTCCCCAAGGCCAAGCGCCGCGTCGTCGGCCCGGGCACGATCGTCACCTCGCTCATCGGCCTCGCGCTTCTGGTCGGGATTGCCTTCGACACCAAGGTCGTGCGGATCGGGTCCGAGGCAGCCAGCGGGCCTGAACGCTTCTCCGCCGAGACCTATGGCCCGGCGGAATTCCCCAAGGTGCGGGACGCGATCGCTGCCAAGGCGGTGGATGCGCCGGTGCTGGCCGCCGCGATTGCCGAGAACAAGACCGCCGCCGCCGAGAAATACGGCGTGGCTTCGGGCGGAACCTCGGTTCTGCCGGTCTCTTTCACGGGCGTCGCGGGCGAGCCGAAGGCCGGCATCTATACGGTCACCGTCCCGAACATGCCTGATGGCGTGACCCTGCGGGTTCAGACCGGGCCGGCCATCAACGGCACCGAGCTGCGCGACGCGACCGGGACGATCGAGTTCGGCCAGTTCACCAACCAGATCGAATATCAGGACGCGGGTTCCGCGCTGAACAACGCCATGAAGGCCGAGGTTCTTGCGCCGATCGACACCAAGAGCCTTGCCGGCAAGACGATCTCCGTCACCGGTGCCTTCCGCCTCGTGAACGCCAAGAACTGGCTCGTCACGCCCGTCAAGCTGACGGTGCAGTGATGGCCGCGTCCGCATCCTCCGCTGAAGCGCGCAAGGGCGAGGTCGTCCTCTCCGCCCGCAACGTCGCCAAGTCCTATGGCAGCGTCCATGCGTTGAAAGGCGTGAACTTCGACATTCATCGCGGGCAGGTCACCACGCTGTTCGGCGAAAACGGCGCCGGCAAGTCGACGCTCATGCGCATCCTGTCGGGCGTCACGCCGCCGACATCGGGCGAGATCGTGCTGGACGGCGAGCCCGTCGTCTTCGCCTCGGCCAACGACGCGCGCGATCGCGGCATCTCCATCATCCACCAGGAACTCAGCCTCGCGCCGAACCTCAGCGTGCGCGACAATATTTTCATGGGCCGCGAGATCCAGACGGCGACCGGCGTCGATTTCGAGAAGGAAGCCGAGATCGCCCGCGCGCTCCTGACCGAGCTCGAAGAGGACATCGACCCGCTGACGCCGGTCGAGGAGCTTCGCCTGGGGCAGCAGCAGATCGTGGAGATCGCGCGCGCCCTGTCGATGAAGTCGCGCATTCTCATCATGGACGAGCCGACCTCGGCGCTCAGCGCCTCCGAAGTCGAGGTTCTGTTCAAGGTGATCCGCGATCTCACCAACCGCGGCGTTGCCATCGTCTATATCTCGCATCACCTCGAAGAAGCGCTGCAGATCACCGACCACGCGGTCGTGCTGCGCGACGGGGCGATGACGGCCTATGCCGAGCGCCGCGAGATCGATCTGGAATGGATCGTGCGTCACATGGTGGGCGAGAACTACGATCTCGGCTCGCCGCCTTCGGGCTATGCCTTCGGCGATGTCGCGCTTTCGGTGCGCGATGTCTCCGTGACGCTGCCGACCGGCGCGGACGCGGTGGAGCGGCTTTCGCTCGACGTCCGGGCCGGCGAGATCGTCTGCATCTACGGGCTAATGGGGGCAGGGCGCACCGAGCTTCTGGAAGCGGTCGCCGGGCGCACCTCGGTCAGCGGCGGCCACGTCCTGCTGCGCGGCGAAGACATCTCGGATCTCTCCATCGCCGAGCGCATCCAGGCCGGGCTCGTGCTCGTGCCCGAGGATCGCCAGCGCGATGGCCTGGTCCAGACCATGTCGGTCGGCGAGAATCTGTCGCTGGCCAGCATCAAGGCCTTCACCCGCCGGCTCTTCACCTCGACCCGGGTGGAGAAGGACATCGTCGCCGATTCGATTCGCCGCGTCCATGTGAAGACGGCGGGCGGCGCGGCGCCCATCGGCTCCCTGTCGGGCGGCAACCAGCAGAAGGTGGTGATCGGCAAGATGCTGGCCACGCACCCCAAGGTCGTGCTGCTTGATGAGCCGAGCCGTGGCATCGACATCGGCGCGAAATCGGAAGTCTTCAAGCTTCTGGCCGAGCGCGCCCGTGAAGGCCTGGCGGTCGTCTTTTCGACCTCCGAGGTCAGCGAGTGCCTCGGCGTCGCACATCGAATCATCGTGATGAGCAAGGGCCGCATTTCGGCGGAATTCCCGGCGGGCGTCACCAAGGAAAAAATCATGGCCGCTTCGGGCGAGGCCGTGGTCGCGTGAACCAGAAAGAGAGCGGAATCCCGATCATGACCACCAGCACCGCTAGCGCACCCAGAAAGGCAGGCTCCGAGGGCTTCGACCTTGCCCGCCTTCTTCTGGAGGGTCGCGCCTTCTTCGCCCTTATCGCGATCATCGTCGTCTTCTCGATCCTGTCGCCGTTCTATTTCACGGTGAACAATTTCCTGATCATGGCCTCGCACGTCGCCATTTTCGGCCTTCTGGCGATCGGCATGTTGCTGGTCATCCTGACCGGCGGCATCGATCTCTCGGTCGGCTCGACCCTGGGCCTTGCCGGCGTCATCGCCGGCTTCCTGATGCAGGGCGTCACCCTGCCTGCGTTCGGCGTTGTGCTGTATCCGCCGGTCTGGGCCGTCGTGGTGCTGACCTGCGCGCTCGGCGCGCTGATCGGCCTCCTGAATGGCGCGCTGATCGCCTATCTGAAGGTGCCGGCCTTCGTTGCGACGCTCGGCGTCCTCTATGTCGCGCGCGGCGTGGCGCTTCTGATGACCAACGGGTTGACCTACAACAATCTCGGCGGCCGCGCGGATCTCGGCAATACGGGCTTTGACTGGCTCGGTTTCAACCGTCTCTTCGGTGTGCCGATCGGTGTTTTGATCCTTGCCGTCGTCGCCCTCATCGGCAGCGTTCTCCTGTCGCGCACCGCCTTCGGCCGCTGGGTCTACGCCACGGGCGGCAATGCGCGCGCGGCCGAACTGTCGGGCGTTCCGGTGCCGCGCACGCAGATCCTCGTCTATGTCCTGTCGGGCGTCTGCGCGGCGATTGCCGGCCTCGTCCTATCCTCGCAGCTGACCTCGGCCGGCCCGACGGCGGGCTCGACCTACGAACTGACGGCGATTGCCGCCGTGGTCGTGGGCGGCGCGGCGCTGACGGGCGGTCGCGGCACGGTTCGGGGCACGCTGCTCGGCGCCTTCGTCATCGGCTTCCTGTCGGACGGCCTCGTCATCATCGGCGTTTCGTCCTATTGGCAGACGGTCTTCACCGGCGCGGTGATCGTGCTCGCCGTTCTGCTCAACAGCATCCAATATGGCCGCCGCCCCAAGCGCGCCGCCACGCCTTCCCCGCAGCAGGGTGCCAAGGCCTGAGGGCCTGAACCGACGCGCGGAAAACGCCGGGCCTCAACCGCCCGGCGCGTTACCAGCCACAGACCACCAAGGGAGAGAAAGCATGTTGAAATCGGGCAAGAGCCTCCTGCTCGCGGGTATCATGGCCGTTACCTTCGCCGGCTCGGCCTTCGCCGACGGCCTGGTGACGATCATCGTCAACGATCCGTCCAACCCCTACTGGTTCACGGAAGGCGAGATCGCCTCCAAGACCGCCAAGGATCTCGGCTACGAGACGGTCGTTTCCTCCCACAAGGGCGACACCAACACCGAGAGCAACCTGATCGACACGGCGATCACCAACCGCTCGAAGGCGATCATTCTCGATCCCGCCAATGCGGACGGTTCGGTCGGCGCGGTGAAGAAGGCCGTTGCGGCCGGCATCCCGGTCTTCCTCGTCAACGCCGAGATCAACCAGGAAGGTCTCGCCAAGGCGCAGCTCGTCTCCAACAACGCGCAGGGCGCCGCGCTCGGTGCGCAGCAGTGGGTCGAGACGGTCGGCGACAAGGGCAATTATGTCGAGCTTCTCGGCGCGCCTTCGGACAACAACGCCGCCACGCGCTCCAACGGCTACAAGACCGTTCTCAGCCAATATCCGGACCTGAAGCTCGTCGGCTCGGATGTCGCCAACTGGGATCGCCGTCAGGGCTACGCCAAGATGCAGAGCCTGCTTCAGGCCAATCCGGGCATCATCGGCGTCATCTCCGGCAATGACGAAATGGCGCTCGGCGCGATCGCCGCGCTGAAGGAAGCCGGCAAGCTTTCGGGCATCACGGTCGGCGGCTTCGACGGCTCGCCCGATGCGGTCGCCGCCATCAAGGCCGGCGAACTCGCCTACACCGTGCTTCAGCCGGTCGCGATCTTCTCGAAGGAAGCGGTCCGTCAGGCCGACAACTTCATCAAGACCGGCAAGACGGGCGCGGCCAGCGAGAAGCAGCTCTTCGACTGCATCATCGTCAACAAGGACAATGTGGATCAGTACGCTTCGCCCTTCGTCATGAAGGAGTAAGGCGCTCGGGCTCTCCGGCCCGAACCGATCCGCTTTCCGAGGGCCGGCTGCGATACATTCGCAGCCGGCCTTTTTTGTAGAACGGCGAGTATTTGCCCATCAAAAATAGTGACTGAAATCTCGCATAAGACTGTTATCTTCACATTATAAAGTGATAGAAATGCGCATGGGCGGCCGGGGAGGCCGTGTTCGACGCGAGAATGCCCATGGCCAGCCTTCTGGGAATCGACAATGGTTTGACCGTCACCAAGGCGGTCGTGTTCGACGTGGACGGAACGCAATTGTCCGTTGCGCGGCGGCGTGTGCCGCAGTCCATGCCGCGCCCGCGCTGGGTGGAGCGCGACCCCGTCGGCCTCTGGAAGGCGACCGCCGAGGCCATTGCGGAAGCCATCGCTCTGTCCGGCCGGCCGGCCGAAGACATCAAGGCGGTGGCTGCGACGGCGCATGGCGACGGCGTCTATCTCCTCGACCGGGACAAGCGGCCCTTGCGTGCCGGCATCCTCTCGCTCGACAGCCGCGCGCTGGATATCGTCGCCCGTTGGCGCGACAGCGCTCTGTTCACTGAGGCCCTGACGCTGACCGGGCAGACGCCGCATGTTTCCGCGCCGTCCGCGCTCCTCGCCTGGGTGAAGGCGGAGGAGCCCGAGAATTTCGCACGCATCGGCCATATCCTCGCCTGCAAGGACTGGCTGCGCTTCTGCCTGACGGGGGAGGTCGGCACCGACCGCACCGAGGCCAGCACCTCCTTCACCGACGTGAACACGCAAGCCTATTCGCCGGGTGCGATGACGCTTTTCGGATTGGACGATCTCGCAGCTGCCCTGCCGCCCATCTTCGGCTCGGGCGAGTGCGTCGGCACGGTGACGCGCGCGGCGGCGGATGCAACAGGGCTTCGCGAGGGTACGCCCGTCGCCTGCGGGCTGCATGACGTCACCGCTTCGGCGCTCGGCATCGGCGCGCACAGGCCGGATGTGGTCGGCATCGTCGCCGGCACCTATTCGATCAACGAGGTCGTCAGCACCCGCCCGCGCACCGACCAGCGCTGGTTCTGCCGCAACGCGATCGAGCCCGGCCAGTGGAACAACATGTCCATTTCGCCGGCCTCGACCGCCAATTACGACTGGTTTCTCGACCGGCTCTGCGAGCGCGACCAGCGCGCCGCGATTGAGGCGGGGCAGTCCATCCATGAGGTTCTGGCCGCCGAGATGGACGGAGCCTTCCGCCGGCCTTCGACCCTGTTCTTCCATCCCTATCTCTTCGGCTCGCCGCATGGCGACACGGCGAGCGCGAGCTTCCTCGGCCTTCACGGCTGGCACGAACGAGGCGACATGCTGCGCGCCGTGCTGGAAGGGATCGCCTTCAACCATCGCACCCATGTCGATGCACTGCGCGACGGCTTCCCGTTCGAGCGCGCCATGCTGACGGGCGGCGGCTCGCGCAACCCGGCCTTCGCGCAGCTCTTCGCCGATGTTCTGGGAATGCCGGTGGAGGTCCCGGGCACGGAGGAGGCGGCCGCCTTTGGCGCGGCCCTGTGCGCCGGGGCGAGCGTCGGGCTCTACGCGTCGCCTCTGGCCGATCCGCGCGATCTCAGCGCGATCACACGCAGCTTCGAGCCGGACGCCCGACGCACGGCCGAGATGAATGAGCGCTTCGGCCTCTTCACGCGTCTCGCCGAAGCGTTGAAGCCCTATTGGCTGGAACTGGAAGCCATGGGCGCAGACCGTCCCGGCCACGCCTGATGGGCAAGGGCGACGATCGGCGCGAGGAGATCGCGACCTATGTCATCGCGCGCGGACAGGTGCGGATCGACGATATGGCCGAGCATTTCGGTGTCTCGCGCATGACGATCCATCGCCATATCGACCAGTTGGCCGCGCAAGGCGTCTTGCGCAAGCTGCACGGCGCCGTGTCGGCGCAGCCGACCGGCATCTACGAGAGCCTGTATCGCTATCGCGAGACGGTCGCGACCTCCGAGAAGCGCGCGCTGGCGCAAGCTGCGCTGGCTCTGATCGAACCGGGGCAGGTCGTCATGCTGGACGATTCCTCGACGGCGGGGGCGCTCGCGCCGCACTTAAGCGAGCGCGCGCCGTTGACCGTCATCACCAACAGCCTCTCGGCCGCCCAGCATCTGAAGCAGATCGATGGGATCGACCTGATCGGCCTCGGCGGGCAGTATCATCGCACCTATGACGCGCTGATCGGCCATGTCTGTGAAAGCGCCATCGCGCGGCTGCGGGCCGATATCCTCGTGTGTTCGGCCTCCGCCGTCTCGGGCACCAGCGCCTTCATTCAGGACGGGCAGGTCGTGCGCGCCAAGCAGGCCATGATGGCCGCCTGCGCCTCCCGCCTGCTCCTGCTCGATACGACCAAATTCGGCAAATCCGCCCTGCATCACTTCGCCGACCTGTCCGACTTCGACGCCGTTCTCGTGCCTCGCCACCTGGGCGACGAGCCGCGACGCGCGCTGGAGGCGGCCGGCGTACCCCTTCGTCTCGTGGAGACAGATTGATGACCTCGTTCCCTGAAACCCCTTCGCTTTTCGCCGACGCGCGCCTGAATGCCCTGGATGGCGGGGAGATCGATGTTTTGATCCTGGGCGCGGGCGTCAATGGCGCGGGCCTGTTTCGCGATCTCTGCGAACAGGGCCTGACCTGCCTGATTCTCGACAAGGGCGATTTCGGCTCGGGCACCAGCGCCGCGCCCTCGCGCCTCATCCATGGCGGGCTCAAATATCTGGAAACGGGCGAGTTCGGTCTGGTTGCGCAATCGACGCTGGAGCGAAACCTCCTCCTGCGCAACGCGCCGCACTGCGTCGAGCCGTTGCCGACGATCATTCCCGCCTTTTCCTGGACCAAGGGCATCGGCGCGGCGCTGCGCACGCTGATGGGCTCCACCACCGCGCCGCGCAGCCGGGGCGGCGTGCTCATCAAGATCGGCCTCGCGCTCTACGATTTCTACGGCTCGCGCCATCGCGTCATGCCGCGTCATCGCCTTTCGGGGCGCGCCAAGTCCTTGCGCGACATGCCCATGCTGACGCCTTCCATCAAGGCGACCGGCCTCTATTACGACGCCAAGATCGCGCGGCCCGAGCGTCTGGTGCTCGAACTCGTGCAGGATGGCTTGCGCGCTTCGCCCCGCTCCGCCGCCGCCAATTCCGCCGAGCTTCTCGGGCTGGACGAGGGCGCTGTGGCCTTTCGCCTTGCCGATGGCGCGAACCGTTCGGTTCGCCCGCGCATCACGATCAACGCGGCCGGCCCATGGATCGACCATGTGAACGCCCGGCTGGGCGCTGAGACCAAGCTGATCGGCGGCACCAAAGGCTCGCATATTCTGCTCGACCATCCGGAATTGCTGCGCCAGTTGAACGGGCGGATGATCTATTTCGAAGCGGATGACGGGCGCATCTGCCTCGTCTTCGACTATCTCGGCCGCGCGTTGGTCGGCTCCACCGACATCAAGGCGAACAATCCCGACTCGGTGCGCTGCGAGGACGACGAGATCGACTATTTCCTGGCGAGCCTGCGCAGCCTCCTGCCGGGCCTGTCCTTCGATCGCAACCAGATCGTCTATACCTATAGCGGCATTCGTCCGCTCCCGGCCTCCGACGCCAGCAATCCCGGCCTCATCAGCCGCGATCATTCCGCTCCGGTCATGGAGCCCGGCGCGGGACGATCGTTTCCGATCATCTCGCTGGTCGGCGGCAAGTGGACGACCTTTCGAGGCTTTGCCGAGGAAGTGGCCGATACCGTCCTGTCCCGGCTGGGCAGGGCGCGCAAAATCTCGACGCAGCATCTACCGATCGGCGGTGGGCGAGATTTTCCGGCCGACGAGGCGGCTCGTGCCGCCTGGATCGCCCGTGTCGCGAGCGAATCCGGCCTTGCGGCCGATCGGGTAGGCGAACTCCTGTCGCGCTACGGCACCACTGCGCGCGCGATTGCGGGGCATCGCGGGCGCTGGACGGATGCCGACCGGCTGCCGGGCGCGGAGCACTACAGCCTGTCGGAACTCGACTACATCTTGCGGTGGGAAGCCGTCCGCCATCTCGGCGATCTCGTGCTGCGTCGCACGACGCTGGCCGTTCGCGGGGAGGTGACGCGGCCGGTGCTGGAGCGGCTGGCGGACCATGCCGCCGAGGTTCTCGGCTGGGACCCGGCACGCCGGGAGCGCGAGCTGACGCAGACCGCTGAAAGCCTCGTGACCTATCACGGCGTCACCCTGTAATCGTCGCCGCCGGCCGGGTCTGCTCCGGCCGGTGGCGACACGATCAGCTTGGCAACGGGTCGGGCGAGGTCGTGTAGAGCGCGGTGCTCGGCGCTTGGGTCAGGCGTCGATAGCGCTCGAACTGCGCGAGCACGTCCGCGATCAGATCGTCCCGGCTGAAGCCAAGAACGTCATAGCCGCGCGAGCCGTCTGAGAAGCTGGTGCGCGCGGTCCAGACCTGCTCGCGGCGCGCTTCCGGCCGCGAGGCTTCGGCGGCCGAGAACATCATGGCCGGGCGCGCCGCCGGGGCGACGGCGTAAACGAAGTTGCGCGTCCCTTCCGCTTGAACCGTCAGGGAAATGCCGTCGTCCTCTCCGGATGCCACGGCAGCTTGCAGACCGCGACGATCCAGCTCGCGTCGAACCTCTTCCAACGCCGGCTGAACGGTTTTCTCCACGAAGGCCCGAACGCTCGCTTTGGTCGGGTGGTTGAGGATGGTCGCGAGCCGGGCCTGCCAGCTGACGGAGCGAGTGCGAATGGCGGGCTGGGCCTGCCGATGCTCGTCGAGCCGTGCCATATCCGCTCGCATGCCCCGCAAAAGACCGAAGGCCAGCAGAAGCAGGATCACCGCGAAGGGCAGGGCACTGATCAGTGTCATGGTCTGAAGCGCGCTGAGGCCGCCGGCCAGAAGCAGGGCTGCTGCGACGGCCCCTTCCAGGCTGCACCAGTAGATGCGCTGCCAGGTCGGCGTGTCGGAGTTTCCGCCCGCCGCGATCGTATCGATCACCATGGAACCGGAATCGGCCGAGGTGACGAAGAAGATTGCGACCAGAAGGCAGCTCAGAACCGACGCGACGCCAGACCAGGGCAGATATTCGAAGAACTGGAATAGCGAGACGGAAATATCCGCGCCGACCGCGCGCGAGATGGCGCCTGCAGCCGGCCCCATGTCCAGCGAAATGGCCGTGTTGCCGAAGACCGTCATCCAGAAGAAGGTGAAGGCCGACGGCACGAACAGGACGCCGATCACGAATTCGCGCACCGTGCGCCCACGCGAAATGCGGGCGATGAACATGCCCACGAAGGGCGACCAGGAGATCCACCACGCCCAGTAGAAGAGCGTCCAGTCGCTGATCCAGCTCTTCGGCTCGTAGGCGTAGAGCTTGAAGGTCCGAGACACGAAATCGTTCAGGTAGGTGCCGATGTTCTGGACAAAGGCGCGGAACAGAAATTCCGTCGGCCCGACCGCCAGCACGAAGAGCATCAGGACGATGGCGACCAGAAGATTGCCTTCCGACAGGCGGCGGATCCCCTTGTCGAGGCCGGAGACGACGGACAGCGTGGCGAGCGCCGTGACGAGGGCGATCAGTCCAACCTGCACGAGCGCGGTCTGCGGCACGCCGAAGAGATAGCCGAGGCCGGCATTGATCTGGAGAACGCCGAGGCCGAGCGAGGTCGCGATGCCGAACATTGTGCCGCAGATGGCGAAGATGTCGGCAGCGTGGCCGATCGGCCCGCTGATGCGCTCGCGGATCAGTGGGTAGAAGCCGGCGCGGATCGTCAGCGGCAGATTGTATCGAAACGAGAAATAGGCGAGCGACAGACCGACGATCGCGTAGATCGACCAGGCGTGAATGCCCCAATGAAAAAAAGTGATCGACATCGCCTGCCGCGCGGCGGCGAAGCTTCCGGGCGCTTCCTCGGGCGGCACGGAGTAATGCAGGATCGGCTCGGCCACCGCGTAGAACATCAAGCCGATGCCCATGCCGGCGGCGAACAGCATGGCCAGCCAGGAAATGTAGCGATATTCCGGCTCGGAATCGTCCGGCCCGAGCTTCAGATTGCCGTAGCGGCTGACCGCCAGAAACAGGACGGTGAAAACGAGAATGCCGACGGCGAGCAGATAGAACCAGCCGAAGCTACTGAGAATAAAGGATTGCGTGGCCGAGAAAATCCGGTTGGCGTCCGACGGGTCGGCGACGCCGAAAAGCGCCAGCAGAAAGATGATGGCACTGGCCGTGAAGAAAACCGGCTTGTTGATCGTGGATGCGGACAAAAGGCAGGTGGTCCCTTGTTCGTGACGAAAAGCCCTCGACCGATCATCGAGAGCTTAGTCATCAAGACTTAGTGGACGATCCGGTCATGGGAACCGGCCCTGCCATAGTTCCGCCCTCAATCGGCCGGTTTTCAGCCGCAGCTTCGGTGCCGCGGCCCTTGGCGCGAGGATTGTCCTCACGCTATCCCGATCGGTTTTCGCCTTGCCGGCGATCAGCCGCGCCGGCCTTGAGTCAGGTCACGCTCGATGTCGAAGCCCGCGCCCAGGCGCATCTTGTAGACCTGATAATTCTCCATCACGCGCTGAACGTAATTGCGCGTTTCGGTGAAGGGGATCAACTCGATCCAGTCCACGACCTTATCGATGCTCTGGCCGCGCGGGTCGCCGAACCGGTCGATCCATTCCTTTGCCCGGCGCGGGCCGGCATTGTAGGCCGCGAAGGTTAGGATGTAGGAGCCCGAGAAGTTCGAGATCTGCTGGCCGAGATACTGGCTGCCGAGCAGGGCGTTGTAGGACGTGTCGTTCAGGAGACGGGTGTCCGAATAGGGAAGGCCGGCATTCTTGGCGAGGCCCTTGGCCGTCGCCGGCATGACCTGAAGGAGGCCGAGCGCGCCGACCGGCGACTTGGCGCGCGGGTTGAAGGCGCTTTCCTGCCGGGCGATGGCATAGGCCAGTGCCTTGCCGCTGGCCGAGATATTGGCGCTCTCGGGAATGACGCCGACCGGGAAGGCGAGGGCCGGCGCGTTGACGCCGCGCCCGTAGGCGGTCTTTCCGACGGTGAGCGCCAGCGCATGGTCGCCGCGCCGCTCCGCCATGGAGGAGAGGATGGCGAGTTCGCCGGGGCTGTCGAGGTCTTCCGCCAGCGCCTTGTAGAGCGCGTCGGCCCGGCTTTCCGATCCGATCTGCTCCAGACGCTTGATGGCGCGCACCGCCTCGCGGTTCTCGAAGTTGCGGCGCTCGGCGTCCGATGGGCGGGGATAGGCGATCGGGCCGGGATTGCGGCCAAGCTTGGCGGCCGCCAGCTGCCCATAGAAGGTCGCGCCATGGCGCGCGGCCTGCTCGTAATAGGTGCGCGCATTGCCGGGGCCGCCCGCTTCCGCCGCGCGGCCGAGCCAATAGAGGGCGCGCGACTGCGAGAGCGGGCGCGAGGAGATCGACTGGATGCGACTGAAATGCTTGGCGGCGGTCGCCGGATCGTTGAGATAGCGAAGCGCATACCAGCCGGAATGGAACTCGGCCTCGACGGCCTCCGTCTGCCCTTCGGCGGAATGGTTGGCGACGAGGCGATAGGCAGCCTTGCGGTCGCCCTTCTCCAGAAGCATCCGCGAGATGATGCGCCGCTCGTTCCACCATGCGTCGGCATCGACCAGACTGTCGCGGTCGCGCGGGGCGCGTTCGATCAAGGCCGCCGCCTCTTCGATCCGGTCCTTCTTGCGCAAGTTCTCGGCGGCGGTGAAGAGATAGCTGGGGTCCGAGCGCAGATTGGCCGGCACCTTGACCAGGAGCGCGTCGGCATTGCCGTCGCCGCGAATGGAGGCGGCGCGGGCGCGGAAGAGCGATTCCGCGTTGGCGAGGCTCGCGAGACGCTGCGCATCCGACACGCGGTCGGCGTAAAGCAGCATGTCCATGCGGAACTTGTGATCGGCCCGCGTCAGAAGCGCGCCGAAGTTCGACATCATCTGCGTTTCGGTCGCCTTGTCGAACTTCTCGTGACGCCAGAAGCGCACGATCAGGCCCTTCGCCTTGCCGGCCTGACCCAGCTCGATATAGGCGCGGGCAAGCGCCATCGCGCCTTCGGGCGTGCGCGGCGCGTCCTGCCCGAAGGCGGCCACGACGTCGCGCGCCGGCATCCGCTCGCGGTTCAGCGCGCGCTCCAGATTGGCGCGGATCACCTTCATGCCGGGCCAGCTGCGCAGCTCCATCGCCGTGTGAGCGATTTCGGCGGCCGGAACGTCGGTCGTGCCGCGCAGGGCGATCGCCCAGGAGAGAATGTGCCGGTCGAGCGAGCCGGGCGCCATGCCCTCGCGAATGGCCAGTGCGCGCGGAATGTCGCGCCAGGTTGCGTCGAGCCCGTCCTTCAGATCACCGCGCATGGGCGCGATGCCGGACACGCGCGAGCCCATGGCCGCGATGGAGGAGGTGAAGGCCATCGTGTCGGCAGCCGGCGCCGCGCTCGGCACGCCGGGCTGGCGCAGCAGCGGATTGCCGGAGGGAGCCGGCGCGCCGAAGCGTTCCTGGCTCGGCTCCGGCTCGGATGACCCGCGCCCGAGGCCAAGGCCGAGCGAGGGCATCTTGAAGCTCGGCATGGGGATGCGGTCGAGAAGAGACTCCGCATTCGCTGAACCGGCCATCAGCGCTGCCAGAACGGCCGGCAGAAGAAGGACCTTGGCGCGGGTCGCGTGTCTCATGGTGAATCCCGTCAGAATGCCATCACATGGACGCCTCGAAAGGCGTAAGATCAACGAACTTTCCACCATCGCTATGAAGAACTCGTAAACCATGCCGGTTCGCATGTCGGCCCGGCACCACAGACCGGGGGACGGCGCATCCGCCATACGGCTTGTCGCTTGTCTCCCATCGGCGGCTTTATTATGGTGCCGCGTCCGCGCGGGGGCGAGAGCGCTGAAAAGCCGCTTCGCCGCGGCGTGGATGGTCGATAGCTGCCGGCATTCTCGCGCTTCGCGTGGCGGACCATCCCCTCACTATTTCAGTCGCCGGGAGTGACGACATGACCTTCAAGGGCTCGATGACGGCTCTAGTGACCCCTTTTGCCACGGACGGCAGCGTGGACGAGGCGGCGTTTCGCGACCTCGTGGAATGGCAGATCGCGGAGGGCACGCACGGTCTCGTTCCCGTGGGAACGACCGGCGAAAGCCCGACGCTGACCCATGACGAGCACAAGCGCGTGGTCGAACTCTGTATCGAGACGGCGGCCGGCCGCGTTCCGGTGATCGCGGGCGCAGGCTCCAACAACACGATCGAGGCGATCGACCTCGCGCGCTCGGCCGAGCAGGCGGGGGCGGACGGCATTCTGGTGGTCACACCCTATTACAATAAGCCGACCCAGCGCGGGCTCTACGAGCATTATGCCGCCGTGGCGCGCGCGGTGACCAAGCCCATCATCATCTACAACATTCCGCCCCGCTCGGTGATCGACATGACGCCCGAGACGATGGGCCGCCTGGCGGCGGACTTCCCCAACATCGTCGGCGTCAAGGACGCGACCGCCAAGCTCGACCGCGTGTCCGAACAGCGCATCACCTGCGGCCCGGATTTCATCCAGCTTTCGGGCGAGGACGCCACCGCGCTCGGCCATATCGCGCATGGCGGCCATGGATGCATCTCGGTGACGGCCAATGTCGCGCCGCGCCTGTGCGCCGAGTTCCAGAACGCCTGCCTCAGCGGCGATTTCGCTCGGGCGTTGGAGTATCAGGATCGTCTGATGCCCCTGCACAAGGCGATCTTCATGGAGCCGGGTCTGTGCGGCACGAAATATGCCCTGTCGCGCCTTGGCAAGGGCCGCGCTGTGGTGCGCCTTCCGCTGGTTCCGATCGAGGCTTCGACCGAGGCTGCGATCGACGCCGCGCTGCGCCATGCCGGGCTTCTGAATTGACGAGCGGCCTCTCCAGCCTCATCTAGAGGCGAGATCACATTCATGACGATCGGGGCGCTGACGGCGCCCCGTTTCGCAACCGGACGGACCCCATGGCCAAGAAGCCGGCACGAAACAATGTCGCCGCCGAAAACCGCAAGGCGCGTTTTCACTACGAGATCATCGACACGCTGGAGGCCGGCCTCGTCCTGACGGGCACGGAGGTCAAGTCGCTGCGCGAGGGGCGGGCGACCATCGCCGAATCCTATGCGACCGAGGAGGGCGGCGAGATCTGGCTGATCAATTCCAACGTACCGGAATATCTCCAGGCCAATCGCTTCAACCACGAGCCCAAGCGCCGTCGCAAGATCCTCGTTCACGCCGCCCAGCGCAACCGGCTGGCCGGCGCGGTGCAGCGCGATGGAATGACGCTCGTGCCGCTCAAGATCTACTTCAACGAGAAGGGGCGGGCGAAGCTCGAACTGGCTGTGGCGCGCGGCAAGAATGCGCCCGACAAGCGCGAAACTATGAAAGAGCGCGACTGGAACCGGCAGAAGCAGCGCGTGCTGAAAGAGGGCGGGCGCGACTGACGCGCCGAGTTTCCAAGCAGCCTCCCAGCCCTCACGCATATTCCACTTGCGCGGCGAAGCGTCTCGGCTCAGCATGGCCCCGGCGCATCTGGGAGGCTGCGAGATGACGGACTTCACCATTCTGCCCGAAGGGTTGGAGGCTCCGAGAGACGACGGCGGAGCGTCGCATCTGGTGGGGCGGCGGCTGCCGTCCCTTTCGCTCTCGTCCACGTCGGGCGGCACGATCGATCTGGCACGCCTGAATGGGCTGACCGTCCTCTATCTCTATCCCATGACCGGCCGCCCCGGGCTGCCGCTACCCGGCGGGTGGAACGAGATTCCGGGCGCGCGGGGCTGCACGCCGCAGGCCTGCGGTTTTCGAGATCATTTCGCGGCGCTGCGCGCGCTGGATGTCTCGCATGTCTTCGGCATTTCCACGCAGACCACGGCCTATCAGCGCGAGGCGGTGGAGCGGCTGCATCTGCCGTTTCCGCTTCTGTCGGATGCCACGCTCGAACTGGTCGAGATGCTGGATGTCCCGGTCTTCGACGTGGACGGCGACACGCTGTTCAAGCGCCTGACGATGATCGCGCGGGACGGCGAGATCGTGAAAGTCTTCTACCCGATCTTCCCGCCGGACAAGAACGCGGAAGAGGTTCTGGACTGGCTGAGCGACGAGCGAGAGGCGCATCGCGCGCGCCCGCTTTAGGCCTCAGCTGCCTTGGCCGAGACGCCGGGCGACGGTCTCGAAGACGTCCGCGAACATGGCTTCCGTCAGTCGCCCCGTATTGGTGTTGTAGCGCGAGCAATGATAGCTCGACACGACGAAGCGGCCGGAGACCTCGTGCGCGCCGCCATGGCTGAACGGCGCGTCCTTCAGTTTCGCGCCGAGCGCGCGAAGAGTCGAGTCATGCGCGATGCGTCCGAGCGTGACGATGGCGGAAAGATGCGGGAAGCTTTCGATCGTCGGCACGAGGAAGCGACGGCAGTCGTTGATCTCCTGGCCGTTCGGCTTGTTTTCGGGCGGCACGCAACGCACGGCATTGGTGATCGCCGCGCCCACGAGCCGCAGACTGTCATCGGGGCGCGCTTCGAACTCGCCCGATGCGAAACCGAAGCGCTTCAGCGTGGCATAGAGAAGATCGCCGGCATAATCGCCCGTGAACGGCCGGCCGGTGCGGTTGGCGCCTCGCACGCCCGGCGCGAGGCCCACCACGAGAAGCCGAACGCTCTCTGGGCCTTCCGGTGGCAGGAAGGAGCGAACGGGGCCGTTGTGCCAACTCGGCTCGCGCTCCCGCCATTCCTGTCGAAAGGCCGCAAGGCGCGGACAGATGGGGCAGTCGTGGGGCGGGGCGGCCTGGTCGGGTTCTGTCGGATGCACGAGGAGAAAACCGCCCGTGATCAATCGTTGTCTTCGACGGGCAGTGTCTCGTCCGCTTCCAGCCGGCGCGCCAGCCGGGCCTCGCGCTCGGCCGGATTGCGCCCGATCTCGGTCTGAAGCGAGCGCAGGTCGATGAAATGATCGGCCTGCCGGCGCAGATCGTCCGCGATCATCGGCGTCTGCGAAGACAAGGTGGAGACGACCGAGACCTTGCGCCCCTTGCGCTGCAGCGCTTCGACCAGCGAGCGGAAATCGCCGTCGCCCGAGAAGAGCACGAAGTGATCCACCGTCTCGGCCAGCTCCATGGCATCGACGGCTAGTTCGATATCCATATTGCCCTTGATCTTGCGCCGGCCCATGGCATCCGTGAATTCCTTGGCCGGCTTGGTGACGACGGTGTAGCCGTTATAGTCCAACCAGTCGATCAAGGGGCGGATGGAAGAGTATTCCTGATCTTCGATCATCGCCGTGTAGTAATAGGCCCGCAGAAGATAGCCGCGTTTCTGGAAGGCCGTCAGCAGCTTCTTGTAGTCGATGTCGAATCCCAGCGCGCGGGAGGTGGCGTAGAGATTAGCTCCATCAATGAAGAGGGCGATCTTTTCGCGGGGATCGAACATGGAGGGGCTTTCGGAAATGCGATGGGAAGCGAAGGAGCCTGAAACCCGTTCCGCGGACGGGACACAAAGGCGTTATATACGACGCGAAATAGGGCGGAAGTCGTATGGCGCCAATGGGGCATAATATAATGCGAATGCCATAAAACGATGGCTGCCCCTTGAGATTCATTTGTCAAGGGACTACACGGACGGTTCAGCTTCTTGCCCCCGTTCCCGAGGAGACAGGCCATGGCCCGCGTCACCGTAGAAGATTGCGTCGATAAGGTCGAGAATCGTTTCGAGCTCGTCCTGCTCGCCAGCCACCGTGCGCGCCAGATCGCCCAGGGCCAGCCGATCACGGTCGATCGCGACAACGACAAGAACCCGGTTGTCGCGCTGCGCGAGATCGCGGACGAAACGCTTTCGCCCGACGATCTGAAAGAAGACCTCATCCACTCGCTGCAGAAGCATGTCGAGGTGGACGAGCCCGAGCCCGCCGCGCCGACCTCGAGCGCGCTGCTCGAAGGCCCGAGCGAAGGCGTCATCACGGCTTCCGAGGACGACGACGACAATGTCGCCTTCGACCGCATGTCGGAAGACGAGCTTCTCGCCGGCATCGAAGGCCTCATCCCGCCGGAAAAGAACGAAGATTTCTAATCTGCGACGCGATTGGGCCTTTCTCGGCTTTCGCAATGCAACCTATATAGAGGGGGTGCCGACTTCAGGGTCGGCGCCCCCTTTTCGGTTCAGATGGAGACGGCGTCCGGTCATGATGCGTCAGTATGAGCTTGTCGAGCGCGTGGCGGCCTACAAGCCAAACCTCGACGAGGCTCTTCTGAACAGGGCCTATGTCTACGCCATGCAGAAGCATGGTGCACAGATGCGCGTGAACGGCGATCCCTACTTCTCGCATCCGCTGGAAGTGGCCGCGATCCTCACAAAGCTGCATCTCGACGAAGCCACCATCGCCGTCGCCCTTCTGCACGACACGATCGAAGACACGGACGCCACCCGCAAGGAGATCGACCAGCTCTTCGGCGCCAAGATCGGCCAGCTGGTGGAAGGCCTCACCAAGCTGAAGCGGCTCGACCTCGTGTCGAAAAAGGCTGCCCAGGCCGAGAACCTGCGCAAGCTCCTGCTCGCCATCGCCGACGACATCCGCGTGCTCCTGGTGAAGCTCGCCGATCGCCTGCACAATATGCGCACGCTTCATCATATGAAGATCGAGAAGCGCGCCCGCATCGCCCAGGAGACGATGGATATCTATGCCCCGCTCGCCGGGCGCATGGGAATGCAGGACATGCGCGAGGAACTGGAAACGCTGTCCTTCAAGCATCTCAACCCGGAGGCTTTCGAGACCATCTCGACTCGGCTCGCTGAACTCATGGATCGCCACGCGCTGACGATCAACGAGATCGAGCGCACGCTGACCGAGAAGCTGAAGGAAAACGGGATCGAGGCGCAGGTCTCCGGCCGGCAGAAGAAGCCCTATTCGGTCTTCTCCAAGATGCAGCGCAAGGCGCTGTCGCTGGAGCAGCTTTCCGATATTTTTGGCTTCCGCGTCCTCGTCGGCACGGAAGAGGATTGCTACCGCACGCTCGGCATCGTCCACCGGACCTGGCCGCTCGTACCCGGCCGCTTCAAGGACTACATCTCGATCCCGAAGCAGAACGACTATCGTTCGATCCACACGACGATCGTCGGCCCTTCGCGCCAGCGCGTCGAGCTTCAGATCCGCACGCAGGCCATGCACCACATCGCCGAATACGGCATCGCGGCGCATGAGCTTTACAAGGATGGCGAGCACGCGCTTTCCACCGAATCCTCGGCCTATGCCTGGCTGCGCCGCACCGTCGAGATGCTGGCCGAAGGCGATCAGCCGGAAGAGTTTCTCGAAAACACGCGGCTGGAGCTGTTTCAGGATCAGGTCTTCTGCTTCACGCCGAAAGGCCGCCTCATCGCTTTGCCGCGCGGCGCGACGCCGATCGACTTCGCCTATGCCGTTCATACCGACGTTGGCGACACCTGCGTCGGCTGCAAGATCGACGGGCGCATCATGCCCGTCGTCACCGAACTCACCAATGGCGACGAGGTCGAGATCATTCGTTCCAAGGCTGCGACACCGCCCCCGGCTTGGGAGAGCGTCGCCGTCACGGGCAAGGCGAAGGCGGCGATCCGGCGTGCGACGCGCCTCGCCATTCGCAAGCAATATTGCGGCTTGGGTCAGCAAATTCTGGAGCGCACCTTCCAGCGCGCCGGCAAGACCTTCACGCGCGACGGGCTGAAACCCTATTTGTCCAAGGTCGGGCATCGCGATGTCGAGGATGCTCTGGCCGCCGTCGGGCGCGGCGAGTTGGCATCCAACGACGTGTTCCGCGCCGTCCATCCGGATTTTCAGGACACGCGAGTCACGAAGACCTCCGCCAAGCCGGATGGCGACGGCTGGTTCACATTGAAGTCGGGCACCGGCATGGTGTTCCGTCTGCCGAACCATCTGGAGGGTGGCTCCAACGGTTTCACGCATGGCGATCTGCCGGTGCGCTTCAACCCGGACGGGGCGGTGCCGGGCGATCGTATCATCGGTATTCTGGAGCCGGGGCAGGGGATCACGATCTTCCCGATCCAGTCTTCCGCGCTGACGGCCTATGACGACGTGCCTGATCGCTGGATCGACGCGCGCTGGGATTTGGACGCTCAGATGACGCAGCGCTATCCCGCGCGCATCAAGCTCTGCGCTCTGAACGAGCCGGGGGCGCTCGCCGAAATCGCCGAGACGATCGCCCTCAACGACGCCAATATCCACAGCCTCTCGCTGACGGCGACCGCGCCTGACGTGTCCAGCATGGTGATGGATCTGGAGGTCTGGGATCTCCAGCATCTGACCCGAACGATCAATCAGTTGCGCGGAAAGGCTTGCGTGACCGACGTGGTTCGTGTGAACGGCTGAACCCGGCAGGGAATCGCTGGGGCAGGCCGAACCATATGGACACGAACGACGTCATCGACATTTTCCGCAAGGCGGGCGCCTTTCTGGAAGGGCACTTCATCCTGACATCGGGCCTGCGCAGCCCGATCTTCCTGCAGAAGGCGCGGGTCTTCATGCACCCGCACTACACCGAGACCCTCTGCAAGGCGCTGGCCGAGAAGCTGCGCGCCAGCGTGGATGGCGAGATCGACTATATCGTCGGCCCGGCGGTCGGCGGCCTTATCCCGGCCTATGAGACCTCTCGGCATCTGGGCGCTCCGTCGATTTATGTGGAGCGTGAGAACGGCACGTTCCGCCTGCGCCGCTTCGAAATTCCCGCAGGCGCGCGCGTGGTGATCGTGGAAGATATCGTGACCACGGGCCTGTCGATCCGTGAAACGATCACCTGCCTGCGCGATCTGGGTGCCGAGGTTCTGGCGGCGGGCTGCGTGGTGGACCGTTCGGCAGGCAAGGCCGATATCGGCATCCCCCTGATTTCCCTCGCTCAATATGAGGTTCCGGCTTATCATCCCGACGATCTGCCGCCGGAGCTTGCCGCAATTGCGCCGATCAAGCCGGGTAGCCGGTCGCTGTGACGCTTCCTCTGAACGTTTAGGATTCCGATGCTGTTTCGGCGGCGCCAGCCAGAAACTCGATTGCAGCGCGTGCGCTCGGCCCTGTGGCCGCGCCGCTCCTGGCGCCGTTCGCTGCGCTACATGCAGAAGCGCGTTCTGCGTCTGCGCGCCACGCCCCATGCCATCGCGGCGGGTGTTGCGGCGGGCGTCTTCGCGACCTTCACGCCCCTTATCGGGTTTCACTTCCTGCTCGCCTTCGCCCTTGCCTATTGCATCGCCGGCAACATGGCGGCCGCCGCGCTCGGGTGCCTTGCCGGCAATCCGCTGACCTTTCCCTTCATCTGGGCCTCCACCTACGAGGTCGGGCGCTGGGTGCTGCGGGCCGAGGTGCCGAACGGTGAGGCGCCTCCCGGTTTGCAGGCGGCGTTGGCGCAGTTCAACATTTCCGCCATCTGGGAGCCGTATCTCAAGCCTATGCTGGTTGGCTCTGTGCCGCTTGGGTTCGGCTTCGGCTTGGTGAGTTATGTCCTGGTTCGCTGGGGCGCGAGTTCATTTCAGGCCGCCCGCGCCAGGCGTGCTCAGGAAAAGGCCGCCGCGCGCCCGCGTCCCGCCATGATGACGTCCATTCGGCAGGATGCCGCCTGATGATCGTGGGAATCGGCAGCGACCTGATCGACATCCGGCGCATCGAAAAAACGCTGGAGCGGCACGGCGAGCGTTTCATCGCCCGTGTCTTCACGCCGATCGAACAGGCCAAATCCGAACGCCGGGCTCAGCGCGCGGCCTCCTACGCCAAGCGCTTCGCCGCCAAGGAAGCCTGCGCCAAGGCGCTGGGAACCGGCTTGTCGCAAGGCGTCTTCTGGCGTGACATGGGCGTCGTCAACCTGCCGGGCGGCAAGCCGACCATGGCGTTGACGCAAGGGGCGGCCGAGCGTCTGGCGGCCTTGATGCCGGCCGGCCATCGACCCGTGATCCATGTGACGATCACGGACGATTTTCCGCTCGCGCAGGCTTTCGTCATCATCGAAGCGCTGCCGCAAGAGTGCGCTTAACACTTCTCTAACGATTGCCTGTGGGCCGGCGAGGCTTTACAGAGCCCGTTGCATAGGGCGGCCTCGATAAGGGCCGCGGCCGAATCCCTTTCAGGCATGAGACCATCCGGCACGAGCCGATGGCGCGCGGGCAGGGCGGCGAACAGGAAGGACTCCGCATGGTCGACCGGACCGTTGGCAAGAAGAAGGAAGGTTGGGGCGAGACGATCAAGGTCATCGTCCAGGCGCTTCTTCTGGCGCTCGTCATCCGCACCGTCCTGTTTCAGCCCTTCTCGATCCCGTCGGGCTCGATGATGCCTACGCTTCTGATCGGCGACTATCTCTTCGTTTCCAAATGGAGCTACGGCTTTTCCAAATTCTCGCTGCCCTTTTCGCCAGATCTGTTCGAAGGGCGCATTCTCGCCTCCGATCCGCATCGCGGCGATGTCGTGGTGTTCCGCAAGCCGAGCGAGCCGCAGACCGACTATATCAAGCGTCTGATCGGCCTTCCCGGTGACCGCGTACAGATGCGCGATGGCGTTCTCTATCTGAACGGTCAGGCGGTTCCCAAAGACCCGGCCGGCTTCTTCGTCACCGGCGGCGGCACGCAGATTCCGCAGTTTCGCGAGACGCTGCCCAATGGCGTGACCTATCTGACGCTCGACGCCGATCCCGATTCCATCGGCGACAACACGCGCGAGTTCCTCGTGCCGCCCGGTCATTATTTCATGATGGGCGACAACCGGGACAACTCGCTCGATAGCCGCTTCGACGTCGGCTACGTGCCCTTCGAGAATTTCGTGGGTAAGGCGCAGGTCATCTTCTTCTCCATGGAGAACGACGCCTCGCCTCTGGAATTCTGGCGCTGGCCGACCAGCCTGCGGCCGAGCCGGATCCTCACATGGCTCGGGTGAGGGGCTCCGGCCCCGCGCTCGACCGGCTGGAAGAGCGCCTCGGTATCACCTTCAAGGACAGGGCGCGCCTTGAGCGCGCCCTGACCCATTCCAGCCTCGTCAAATCCGGATCGAGTTCGAGCTACGAGCGGCTGGAGTTCCTGGGCGATCGGGTGCTCGGCCTCACCATTGCCGAGAAGCTGTTTCAGCTGTTTCCCCAGTCGGACGAGGGCGATCTCTCGCTTCGGCTGAACGCGCTGGTCAGCGCGGAAACCTGCGCGGCCGTTGCCGACGATCTCGGCCTGCCGGAATTCATTCGCCACGGCGCCGATTTGAAGCGCGCGGCCGCAGGGCGTAACCGCAATATCCGCGCCGATGTCGTGGAAGCGCTGATCGCCGCCATCTATCTCGACCATGGGTTGGAGGTTGCGCGCAGCTTCATCCTGACTCATTGGGAAGAGCGCTTCGGCCAAGTCGCCGAAGCCCGGCGAGATCCCAAGACCGAGCTCCAGGAATGGGCGCACAAGCAGGCGGGCGTTCCGCCCGTCTATGAACAGATCGAGCGCAGCGGTCCGGATCACGAGCCGATCTTCACCGTGCGCGCGAGCGTGCCGAATTACGAGCCGGCTGAAGGGCGCGGGCGGTCCAAGCGGATCGCCGAACAAAACGCGGCGGAGGTCATTCTTCTGCGCGAGGGCGTCTGGCAGTCTGAGGCTGGCAAGACCCAATCGTAAGTGACGCCTGCGACCAGGAGCCGAGCGGCGTCCGACATGCTAAAAGGGCCGTCAAGCATCGGCCGAAACAAGGAGATCCTATTGACCGACGACCTGCCGAACGACCAACCTGCCACCGAAGGCACTGACACGGCGACCGGCCCGACCCATTCGGGCTTCGTGGCGCTTCTCGGCGCGCCCAATGCCGGCAAGTCGACGCTCGTCAACCAGCTCGTCGGCACCAAGGTTTCCATCGTCACGCACAAGGTGCAGACGACACGCGCGCTGGTGCGCGGCATTGCGATCCGCGACCGCACGCAGATCGTCTTCGTGGATACGCCGGGCGTCTTCAGCCCCAAGCGCCGCTTGGACCGCGCCATGGTCAAGACGGCCTGGGGCGGGGCCAAGGATGCCGATCTCGTCCTGCCGATCGTGGATGCCCAGCGCGGCGTTAGCGAAGAGGTCGAGGCCATTCTGCAGCGCTTGAAGGACGTCAAGCAGCCGAAGATCCTGCTTCTGAACAAGGTGGATCAGATCAAGCGCGAGAAGCTTCTGGGCCTGACGCAGGAAATCTCGGCCAAGGGCGAGTTCGAGCGCGTCTTCATGATCTCGGCTCTGAACGGCTCGGGCTGCGACGATCTGATGGCCTATCTCGCCCAGCGCCTCCCGGAAGGGCCTTGGTACTATCCCGAGGATCAGATTTCCGATCTGCCGCTGCGCCAGCTCGCCGCCGAGATCACACGCGAAAAGCTTTTCCTGCGCCTGCATCAGGAACTGCCCTACGCCTCGACGGTCGAGACCGAGCTTTGGGAAAACCGGCCGGACGGTTCGGTTCGCATCGAGCAGACGATCTATGTCGAGCGCGACTCGCAGAAGGCTATCGTGCTCGGCCACAAGGGCGAGACGGTGAAGGCGATCGGGCAGGCCGCGCGCAAGGAAATTGCCGAAGCCGCCGAGCAGAAGGTGCATCTCTTCCTGTTCGTCAAAGTGCGCGAGAACTGGGGCGACGATCCCGAGCGCTATCGCGAAATGGGGCTCGACTACTCGTCCTGACGCGACGTTGAAGCCGGGTTCGCAAGACCTTAAATTCTACGAATGACGAGCCGCGAAACCTCCTGTTTCGCGGCTCGTTCGATTCGAAGGCTGATCTATGGAATGGCGCGAGGAAGGCATCGTGCTCGGCGTGCGCCGCCAGGGCGAGACCAGCGCCGTTGCGGAGATCATGACGCGCGATCGCGGCCGGCATCTCGGCCTCGTGCGCGGCGGGCGCTCGCGCAAGCTTCAGCCGGTTCTCCAGCCAGGCAATCAGGTCGAGGCGACATGGCGCGCCCGGCTGGACGAGCATCTGGGTTTCATGACGGTGGAGCCCGTACAGCTCAGAGCCGCGCATCTCATGGAAAGCGCCATCGGCCTTCACGGCATTCAGCTGCTGGCAGCCCATATCCGGCTTCTGCCCGAGCGCGACCCGCATCCGCGCCTCTATGACGCCATTCAGACGATCGTCTCGCATCTGGGCACACCGCTTCTGGCTGGCGCTCTCATGCTGCGCTTCGAGGTCATGCTGCTGGAGGATCTGGGGTTCGGGCTCGATCTCGAGCAATGCGCCGCATCCGGCCGGCGGGACGATCTCGTCTATGTTTCGCCGAAATCCGGCCGCGCCGTCAGCCGCGAGGCCGGTGAGCCCTGGAAGGACAGGCTGCTACCGCTGCCCGGCTTTCTGGTCGGCGCGGACGAGACGCTGGATGGCGACGGTCTGATCGAGGGGTTCAGGATGACGCGCTTCTTTCTGGCGCGCCATGTCTGGGAGCCGCGCGCGATCGATGAGCCGGTGTCGCGAAACGGCACGCTGGGAGCGATCGAGCGGGGTCTGTCAGCGGGATAGGCCTCAGAGTTCCAAAGGCAGGATGAAGGGCGTTCCGCTGAAGGCGTTCTCGCCGCGCCCGATGGACCGGATCGCCTCGATCATGCGACCCTGCCGCCCGAGCCGGCTGTCTGCGAGGGAAACCAGAAGGGCATTGGGCGTCGCCGAAGGCGCGCGGCGGCGCAGTTCCTGCGCGAGTTTCATCTCGTCCAACTCCGGGTTGATCGCACAGGCCAGAATATAGGCCGCCGCAGTGGAGCGGCTGATGCCGGCCCAGCAATGGATGGCGAGCGGTTGGTGACGGTCCCATCGCAGGCCGAATTCCAGGAGCTGGTCGAGATGGTTTTCACCGGGCTGTGTCAGCCCCTCGGACGGAGCGGAGATATCGTTCATCCCGAGAAACAAGTGCCGCTCGGGGGCGATGCCGCTTGGGCGCTCGACAGGCGTGTCGGCATTGATCAGCGTGACGACATCGAGCGCGCCATGGGTGGCGACGGTGCCGGGCAGATCGGCGAGGGAGGAGACGACGAGATAGGTCATGACGGCACCTTCTTGGGCGGCGAGGAGGAGAGGCGAGGCGCGGCGTCGAGCTGGTCGAAGCGGCGCAGAAAGAGCGCGCCGACTTCCGAGGCGGGCAGGGGGAGAAAGCGGGCCTCATCGATTGCGCCCGCGCCGGGCTGCCCGAACAGATGGGTCGCCTCTTCGGGCGTGAAGCCCGCCAGAAGCTTGGCCTCGAAATGCGCCGATTGCCGATCGGCCGATTTGATCAGGCGCAGGATCGGCGCGGGCAGGCGCTCGGGCAGGCCGAAGCGGCGGTGGATCGCAGCCTGAAGACGCGCTTCGATCCCCTTGTAATCGCCACCGAGCACGGCCTTGAACGGCGAGATCATGTCTCCGATGACATATTCCGGCCCGTCATGAAGGAGCGCGGCGAGGCGCCAGCGCGGATCGGGCTCGTACCCGGCCACGATCTCTTCCACGATCAGCGAATGCTGGGCGACGGAGAAAGCATGATCGCCCGTGGTCTGGCCGTTCCAGCGTGCAACGCGCGCGAGCCCATGGGCGATATCGCTGATTTCGACATCGAGCGGCGAGGGATCGAGCAGATCGAGCCGGCGGCCCGACAACATCCGCTGCCAAACGCGAGGCGGCGTGGTTTTTCGCGGGGGCGCAGGCTGACGTGTCATGCTTCTCCGTCGCCCGCTTCTCCCGCATCGGGCAACGTATAGCCGGCCCAGGCCGGCACCTCGGCCTCGATGGGAACGCCGTCTGCCGAGAGCGTCTGTCCGGCCCTGAGCGCGTCCGCCAGACGGTCGATCCGGATCATGCCGATGCCCAGAGATTCGCTCGCGGAGAGAACCGTGCCGAGCGATTTGCCGCTGGATTCGATGGACGCCCCCGGCGTCAGATGCCGTTCGGCCCGCAGCACCATGATGCGGCGGCGGGCCGTACCGCGATGCTGCATTCGGGAGACGACCTCCTGCCCGACATAGCATCCCTTCCTGAAGGAAACGCCCTCGTTCTGATCAAGCAGCACGTCATGCGGGAAAACATCGGAGGCGGGAAAGTCGCGCTCGGCTTCCGCGATGCCGAGCGACAGGCGCAGGCGCTCGAACCCGGCCGCATCCTCTCCGGCCGCCTCGGCCGCTGCGCCATAGACCCGAAATACGCCGTCTGGAAACCGGCGATCGATCAGAGCCTCTGGACCGAGTGAATCCTCGCCCCAAAGCGCTGCGACGGCTTCGTCCGACGGTTTGATCTCGACCTTGGCGCGCAGCTTGTAGAGCGTCAGCCGCTTGGCGAGATCGCCGCGCGCGCCCGCTGCCACGTCCAGCCGCAGCGCCTCGCCTGTTTGGCTCACGAGAAAATCGAACAGGATTTTGCCCTGAGGCGTCAACAGCGCGGCCGGGCGGACTTCGCCCGGCGTCAGCTTGCCCAGATCGGCGGTCACGAGATTTTGCAGGAAATCCTGCGCGTCGGCACCCGACAGAATGAGCACGGCGCGGTCGGTCAGGCGAGCGGAGGGCATAAGCTTGCGTCCCATTGCGGCGTTTGGCGATCGAAGCTTCGACGTCCGAAAGCTTCGGCCCCGACAGTTGGAGAGCCGGACCCGACAGGCCTGTCCATGCTTCCCAACTGCCTCTAGAAGGCGTGGGGATCGTATCTGACGGAACGGCGCAAAGAAGCAAGGAGTGGATGATGAGCAAAGGGTTCGAGCGGGTTTTGCGAGGCGGAACCGTCGTCAATCAGGACGGGACGGGTCCGCGCGACATCGGCATCCGCGACGGGCGCATCGCCTTTATCGGTTCGATTTCCGCTGGCAGCGGCGGGGAGGAGATCGACTGCACGGGGCTGCACATCCTGCCCGGCGTGATCGACAGCCAGGTGCATTTTCGCGAGCCCGGCCCGACGCATAAGGAAGACCTCGAATCGGGCTCGCGCGCGGCCGTGCTCGGCGGCGTCACCTGCGTCTTCGAAATGCCCAATACCGACCCGCTCACCACCAGCGAGGCGGCGCTGGCCGACAAGGTGAAGCGTGGCCATCACCGAATGCACAGCGATTTCGCCTTCTGGGTCGGCGGTACGCGCGAGAACGCCCCCGATGTGGCCGAGCTGGAGCGCCTGCCGGGTGCGGCCGGCATCAAGGTCTTCATGGGCTCGTCCACGGGCTCACTGCTTGTGGAAGACGACGAGGGCGTGCGCGAAATCCTGAAGCGCACCCGTCGCCGCGCGGCCTTCCATTCGGAAGACGAATTCCGCTTGCGCGAGCGCCTTGGCCTGCGTGTCGAGAACGATCCGTCTTCGCATCCGATCTGGCGCGACGAAGTGGCGGCGCTGCAATGCACGGAGCGTCTGGTGCGTATTGCCGAGGAGACCGGCGCGCGCATCCATGTGCTTCATATCTCGACGGCCGAGGAGATTCTCTTCCTTGCCGAGCACAAGACCAACGCCACCTGCGAGGCGACGCCCCATCACCTGACGCTGACGGCGGACGACTATCTCAGGCTCGGCACCAAGCTTCAGATGAACCCGCCCGTGCGGGACGCGAAGCATCGCGACGGCATCTGGTTCGGCATCGAGCAGGGGATCGTGGATGTTCTCGGCTCCGACCATGCGCCCCATACGCTGGAGGAAAAAGCCAAGCCCTATCCCGCCTCGCCCTCGGGCATGACAGGCGTGCAGACGCTGGTGCCGGTCATGCTAGACCATGTGGCCAAGGGCCGTCTGTCGCTGGAGCGCTTCGTGGACCTGACCTCGGCCGGCCCGCAACGCATTTTCGGCCTTTCGGGCAAGGGGCGGATCGCGGTCGGATGGGACGCCGATTTCACCATTGTCGATCTCAAGCGCCGCGAGACGATCCGCAACGAGTGGATCGGCTCCAAGTCGCAATGGACGCCGCATGACGGGCGCGAGGTCATGGGCTGGCCGGTCGGCACGATCGTGCGCGGACGGCGCGTGATGTGGGACGGGGCGCTGGTCGAGACCGCACAGGGCGAGGCGGCGCGCTTCGTGGAGACCCTCGCGCCGCGCGCCTGAGGCGCAAACCTAAGACAGAAAAGCCGGCGACGCTCAGTCGCCGGCGATGAAGAACTCGAACCGACCTTCGGGCGAGATGCCGACGCGGTAGAAATCATAGGAGCCGTTGCCGACCATGCGCTCGTAATCGCCGGCGGTCACGAGTTCGAATAGTTCCACGAGCTGCGGCTTGGTCAGCTTTTCCAGATTCACCTGCGTGAAATAGGGCCACATATACAGCTCGTTCTCGCCGCCCGGATCGAGCCGGACATAACCCGCCTGAAGCGTTTCGAGCAGGATCGCCAGAAGCTCGACGCCTTGGCCGTCGCCCGAGGCGTTCTTGAGAATTTCGATCGGGTCCTGCCCGTCGTCGCTGGTGGAAACGGCCGTGGCTTCCGAGCCGGTTTCCAGGAGCGGGCGAAGCTTCTCGATCTCGCCGGTCTTGGCGGCTTCGATCAGCTTTCGCCTGAGATCGCGCACCGGGGCGGGCAGCTTGTCTTCGCCATAGAGGATCTCGGCCGGCGGAACGTCGCTGACGGGGGGGGCGCTCGCGGTCTTGTCCGGGTCTGCCACCTTGCCGGCGTCAGGTCCGCTGGCTGGTGCTGTGGGGGCGGCCTGTGCCGGGGCGGGCGGAGCGGCTTCCGGCGGGCGCTCGGTTGCAGGCGGGCTGTTGGGCGCGGGCTGCGCGGCGGCGGGAGGAGCCTCGCCCGGCGGTGTCGCGGGCGGTGCGGCCGGCGGCGCGGGCTCGGTACCGGGAACCGGGGGCAGCGGCACGGAAACGATGCCGCCCTGCCGTGTGGCTGCGGCGCCGTCCTGATCGGTGATCTGCGAAAAGGCGAGGGCGGAGGAGGAGACGCCGACCGCCATGGCCAGCGCCCCCATCAGCCCAAACACGCGGAATGAGGGGGGTCGCATGGAGAGATCCTTGGGAAGGCCTACTGAAGGGAGCGGTCGTGGCGGAACTCGCCGAATTCGATGCGCTTGCGCAGCGAATCGATCATGTCGAGCACCTCGGTCTCGCCGTAGCGGCGCACGAGTTCGGTGACGGCGGTCGAGATCGCCGTCTCGGCCAGGATCTCGGTCTCGATCCCGTCGGAGATCCCGTCCGCCCAAGCCTCGTTATGATACTCGATGGCGACCTGTTTCTTTTCGGCGATGATCATCTCGTCGAGTTCGGAACCGTGCAGGTCGATCATGCCGATGTCTCCATCTTTCAAGTTCAGCCCCGCGCCTCATGCGCGGGTCGAAACGGAGCGGCAAAGCTCCGTTCTTAATGCAATCTTAATTCCCGTACCTTGCGCTGATCTCTCGCGAAAGGTTCGCACCTTCTTCGAGGTATCTTTCCATGGCCACCGTCGCAGCCGGGGTACAGTTTCGATAGGTCGAGGCGAAGGAGCGGTAGCCCTGGTTGAAACTGGCCACGAGAAGTCGCTTGTCTGCCTCGTTGGGCGCCTGCGTCTTCAGGATGTCGTCCATCTTCTCGCGCCAGACGACGGCATCGGCATCCCCGCAGAGCCCGCGTAGGAAATGCATCGAGCCGAGAATCGTCGCTAGCCGCCCGAGCGGCTTCATATAGGCGGCGTTGGTCGGCTTCACGATGTCCTCGGCCGCAGGCTTGGCCTCGTCCGGCTTGGCTTTCTTGTCCTGCGCCGCTGCCACGCCGGCCGGCAGGAGGCCGAACAGAAGACTGAAAGCGCAAACTAGGGACGGCAAAGAACGCCTGAAACTCATGAGGCGAGGTTTGCCGGTGGATTAAGGAGATTGCAAGACGCACCGGGACAGGTCCGCAACATCCCCGCATTAAGGTTATCGCGGGGCGGTCCCGTGATGCTTTCGGGCCGCCGCAATGACGTCGAGCAAGCCATCCGTGGTCGCGCCGGTTTGGGATAGCATCTCCAGCTCCGCCAGCGACACGAAGCGCGCGTCGGCCGCATCGTCGGCCGCTTGCGGGGGCGTGTCGGGTGAAGCCGCCGCGAGCGCGCGAAACACCGCGATCACGGCATGAGCGCCGTTTGGCGCATCGATCGCCTCGTGAATCTGGACGAACGCCACTTCCGCGACGGGAAGGCCGGTTTCCTCCAGCGCCTCGCGCCGCACCGCATCCTCCAGCCGCTCGCCGAGCTCCACCCGCCCGCCCGGAAGGCTCCAGAGGCCGGCGAAGGGGGCTCGGCCGCGCAGGACGAGCAGCACCTCCTCGCCGCGAAAGATGCAGATGGAAACGGCGACGACGGGGCGGGGGGCGTTCATGGGGGAAGTTCTACTGCCTGCCACAGCGTCAGGCCAGCCCTTGCGCGTCGCGGGGGGGCGCGCCACCTTGCGCTCCATGTGTGGCCGCTTCACCTTGACCGATCCTCCGCGCGCGATTTCCGAGCGCTTCCTCGTGGACGCGCTGGAGCCTTTCCCGCCGCGCTACAATATCGCGCCGACGCAGCCCGTTCTGGTGCTGCGCGCCGACGAGCACCGGCGCGGCGAAAAGGGCGTGGTGCGCCGGATCGGCCATCTCGCGCGCTGGGGTCTTATTCCCTCCTGGACGAAAGACCCGTCCGCCATCCCGCTTCTGTTCAACGCGCGCTCCGAGACCGCGCATGAGCGCAACAGCTTCAAGGCCGCGTTTCGCCATCGCCGCTGCCTCGTTCCCGCCAGCGGCTTCTACGAATGGCGGCGCGATGGCGGTCGGCGCGGAACGCCGTTCTTCGTTCGCCCCACCGAGCCGGGCCCGATCGCCTTTGCCGGGTTGTGCGAGACCTATCTCGCGCCCGATGGCAGCGAGATCGATACGGCGACGATCCTGACCACAGCCGCCAATGCGGACCTTCGCGACATTCACGAGCGGATGCCGATCGTGATTGCGCCGGGCGAGGCGGAGCGTTGGCTCGATTGTCGGGACTGCGAACCGCGCGATGTCGCCGATCTTTTGAGCCCCGCGCCGGAGGGCTTTTTCGAGCCCGTACCGGTGTCCGACCGCGTGAACACCGTTGCCAATATGGGGCCGGAGGTGCAGGAGCGCGCCGATCAGCCGGGCAACGAGCCGCCGCCCGCGCAAGGTTCGTTGTTCTGAACCTGTTGCGCGATACAGCCTTTCGATGAAATAGCCGATCCCATTCATCCCGCCTGGATCGCGGCGCGAGACCCGCGCCCGATGCCGTCCAAACGGAGCTTCCCCGCATGAACATCGATCTTCTCAAGCGCTTGTGCGAGATGCCGGGCGTGCCCGGCCATGAGCACCGTGTGCGCGATCTCATCGCCGCCGAGGCGCAGGATCTGTTCGACACGATCGAGACCGATGTGATGGGCAATCTCATCTGCACCCGGAAGGGCCAGGGGGATGATCCCGAGCGCATCATGCTGGCCTGCCATATGGACGAGATCGGTTTTCTCGTCAGCCATATCAGCGACAAGGGATTCCTCAACGTCTCGCCGGTCGGCGGCTTCGACCCGCGCAATCTGTTCTCGCGCCGCGTCCTCGTCTGTACCTCCAAGGGAGACTACAAGGGCGTCATGATGGCCGAGGGCAAGCCAGTGCATATTTCGGCACCCGAAGACCGCAAGAAAGTGCCGGAGCCCACGGAGTTCTTCGTCGATCTCGGACTCGGCGCAGAGGCCAAGAACAAGATCCGCGTCGGCGATTTCGTGGTGATGGACGAGCCCTTCCTTGAACTCGGCTCCGAGCGCATCGTTTCCAAGGCGATCGACAATCGCATCGCCTGTTGGCTGGGTCTGGAAGCGGTCCGCAAGCTCCTGAAGGACGGCCATTCGCACCGCTGCGAATTGACGGTCGCCTTCACCGTGCAGGAGGAAGTGGGCCTGCGCGGCGCCAAGACCGTTGCCTTCGCCAAGCGTCCGCATATCGGCATCGGCGTCGACACGACGCTCGCTTGCGACACTCCTGGCGTGCCGGAAAAGGACAAGACGACCGAACTCGGCAAGGGCGTCGGCCTGCACATGAAGGACGGCTCCTTCATTTCCGACATGGCGCTGGTGGAAGAGTTCGAGACGGTGGCCGAAGCCGGGTCGATCCCCGTGCAGCGCACGATCCTCGCCGGCGGCGGCATGGACGGCGCGTCGCTGCAACAGGCCGCGAGCGGCGCGCGCGCCATCGGCATCGTCGTTGGCACCCGCTACATCCACACGGTCGGCGAGATGATCGATAAGCGCGACGCCATCGCCGCGCGCGATCTTCTGGCAGCCTTCCTCGCCACGCATTGAAACCCCTCGGCGGGCGGGGCGTGGTGTCCGCTCGCCGTTTCGCGGCGACCTTTGGACGCGTCCCGCCGTCCAAGGGGTCGCCGCGCTGGCCGAGCTGATTCGCTCGCCTATCTCTCCCCCAACGGATGATGCGCCGAACGGGTGATTTGCGCGCGCTTGCGCCGGCACCGCGTCACCGTCCGAGCCCGATCAGGTCAGGCGGAGGGTTTCATGTATCTCGACGAAAAGCGGGAATGGCTGCCGCCCGAATGGCCCGAGAAGCCGGAGCGCCGCCTAACCGAGAAGCAGGAGTCGCTTCTCATGTGGATCATGGCCGCCAATCTTCTGCTGCTCTTCGTGGCTCCGATTGCGGGGGTCACGCTGTTTGGAGCACTGTTCGCGCTGCTCGGTGGTTGACGCTCGGTCAGTTCGGTTTCCGACGGCAGGCGCGGACGATCGATTCACCGACCGTTCGAAACAAAAACGCGGGCCTTTATGACCCGCGCATGGCCTGAAGGCCTTTGATCGAATGTGTCGGTCGGCAATGCGCCGGTCACTTCGCCTTCTGAGAGTTGGCCGCCTGAGGCTTGGCCTCGCTCATGCCGTCGCCGCGGCAGGACTTGTGCGCGGCTGCGGCGATCGCGGCAATGCCGATCTCGCGATAATTCTTGAGAAGATCGTTTTCACGCTCCCGGTCGCGTTCGCTGCGGGATTTGAAGACGATGTTGGCGCGGCTCATTGTGAAGGCTCACATGCTAATGGGGTGAAAGCAAGAAACAGTCTGATTGCGTCAGATTAGAGGCATTTGGCTGAAAAATCCCTGAATCTATACTTAACATATCGTTGCAGTCCGGTGATGTTGCGTGAGCGTGACATGATGCACTGCGGCAAGACTTTACCCGGTGCCTTGCGTCTTTGCGGCGCTTTCGAGGCGAAAGGCTTCACGTGATCGGGAGCGCCAAGCCATTTGTGCGGGAAGTCGTTTGGCTGTAGCAGATCGGCCTCAGCCCGGATCGGGCTCAGCTGGAGACTAGGGTTTTGGACGACGGATTTCGTGGCCTTTTCCTGACCAACACTTTGACGCGCCGCAAGGAGCGCTTCGTGCCGCTGGATTGGCGCCATTCGTGCGATCACTGCGCGGAGGCCGATCGGCGCGTGCGCATGTATGTCTGTGGTCCGACCGTCTATGACTTCGCCCATATCGGCAATGCGCGCCCGGTCATCGTCTTCGACATTCTCTTCCGTCTCCTGCGCCATCTCTATGGCGCGGACCGGGTCGTCTATGCCCGCAACATCACGGACGTGGACGACAAGATCAACGCGCGCGCGCTGCGCGACCATCCCGACCTGCCGCTCAACGAGGCGATCGCCCGCGTGACGGAGGGAACGGCCGCGCAGTTCCATAAGGATGTCGCGGCGCTCGGCACGCTGCGCCCGACCTACGAGCCGCGCGCGACGGGCTTCGTCACGCCGCGCGCCGACGGGCTGCCGGATATGGTGTCGATGATCGGGACGCTGATCGCGCGCGGGCATGCCTATGTCGCGGACGGCGAAGTGCTGTTCGACGTCGGCTCCATGCCGACCTACGGCGCGCTGTCGCATCGCAAGCTGGAGGACCAGCAGGCCGGCGCGCGTGTCGCGGTGGAGGCGCACAAGCGCAATCCGGCCGATTTCGTCCTGTGGAAGCTTTCGGCCGCAGACGAGCCCGGCTGGGACAGTCCCTGGGGCCGGGGCCGGCCGGGCTGGCACATCGAATGCTCCGTCATGAGCGAGGCCTATCTCGGCCGCACCTTCGACATTCACGGCGGCGGCCTCGACCTGATCTTCCCGCATCACGAGAACGAGATCGCCCAAAGCTGCTGCGCCCATGGCACGGAGAAGATGGCCGAGGTCTGGATGCACAACGGCTTCCTGCAAGTCGACGGCCGCAAGATGTCGAAGTCGGAAGGCAATTTCGTCACGATCGCAGACATTCTGGAAAGCGACAAGGTGGGCGGCCGCTCCTGGCCGGGCGAGGCCGTCAGGCTTCTGATGCTGAAGACGCATTACCGCGAGCCGATCGACTTCACCGCCGCGCGGCTGGAAGAGGCCGTGCGCGAGCTCGACCGATGGGAGCGCTTCGCCAAGGAGGCGGGCGCTGCGGCAGCGGAGGCTCCGGACGAGGCCTTCCTCGCCGCTCTCTGCGACGATCTCTCGGGCTCGGCGGCCATCGCGCGCGTTCATCAACTCTTCGACGAGGGCAAGGCGGCAGAGGCCCTGGCCAGCCTCGCGCTGGTCGGGATCGACCCTGTGCGCAAGGCCGACGTGAGCGACGATGTCGCGGCGCGGATCGCCCTGCGCCTCGAGCTGCTGAAGGCGAAGGACTTCGCGGAGGCCGATCGCATCCGCGCCGAACTCGCAGCCGAGGGCGTCCTCTTGAAGGACGGCAAGGACCCTCAGACCGGTGAGCGCATCACGACCTGGGAAGTGAAGCGTTGAGCGGGTCGCCGCGCACGCTCTACCCTCCGATCCAGCCGTTCCGGACGGAGCGACTGGCGGTCGGGGGCGGGCATGTCCTGTATGTGGAGCAGTGCGGCAACCCGAGCGGCAAGCCGGTTCTTTTCCTGCATGGGGGGCCGGGCAGCGGATGCAGCCCGACCCACCGTCGCCTGTTCGACCCCGCGCGCTATTGCGTGACCCTGTTCGATCAGCGGGCCTGCGGTCGCTCCACCCCGCTCGGCTCACTCGACGCCAATACGACGCCCGATCTGGTGGCCGATATCGATCGCGTGGCCGATGCGCTCGGCATCGACCGCTTCATGCTGTTCGGCGGCTCTTGGGGCTCGACGCTCGCGCTGGCCTATGCGCAGGCGCGGCCCGAGCGCGTCACCGAGATGGTGCTGCGCGGCATCTTCACCGGCCGGCGGGCCGAGCTCGATTGGTATTACAAGGAAGGGGCGAGCCGGCTGTTTCCCGACGAGTGGGCGCATTTCATCGCGCCGCTCTCGGAGGCGGAACGGGCCGATCCGATCGCGGCCTACCGCCTGCGGCTCCTGGACGAGGACCGGACCGTGCGCGCTCTGGCCGCCCGAAGCTGGACCGACTGGGAAGCGCGCACGGTTTCCATGCGCACGATCCGGGACGCGGTCGGGGCTTTCGGGGCCAGCGACGCCGCCATCGCCTTCGCTCGGATCGAGAACCATTTCTTCGTCCATGACCTCTGGTTCGAGGAAGGCCAGTTGATCCGCGAGGCTGGCCGGCTGGCGGGCATTCCGGGCGTCATCGTGCAGGGGCGCTACGATGTCGTCACCCCTCCGGTCACGGCCTGGGATCTCCACCGCGCCTGGCCGGGCTCCGAACTGCAGATCGTAGAGGACGCCGGCCACGCCTTCTCCGAACCCGGCACGCTGGACCGGCTTCTCGCGGCGACCGATCATTTCGCTTCATGAGGCGCGAGAGGAGGGTGCGATGACACTGGACAACAAGCCGATCTACACCGGCGGCTGCCAATGCGGGGCCGTGCGTTTTCGCATCGAAGGCGCGCTCGGCCGCGCGTCCATCTGCCATTGCCGCATGTGCCAGAAGGCCTTCGGCTCTTTTTTCGCGCCGCTCGCGTCGGTCGATCCTGCGACGCTGCGTTGGACGACCCGTGAGCCCGACCGGTTCCGCTCGTCCGATGTCGTGCTGCGCGGCTTCTGCGCGCGTTGCGGCACGCCGCTGACCTATGAAGCGCCCGATGGTCCCGCGCTCAGCATCGGCGCCTTCGACGCTCCTTCCGCGATCTGCCCCGACATCCAGTTCGGCTGCGAGGGCAAGCTGCCTTATGTGGACGCTCTCGCT
Source organism: Aureimonas sp. N4 (assembly GCF_001463925.1). Classification (NCBI taxonomy): domain Bacteria; kingdom Pseudomonadati; phylum Pseudomonadota; class Alphaproteobacteria; order Hyphomicrobiales; family Aurantimonadaceae; genus Aureimonas; species Aureimonas sp. N4. The sequence goes on from NZ_BBWS01000048.1 coordinate 69,716, forward strand.
CAACTTCCTGTGCGCCAGACGCAGGAGGATGCGGCGATCAGTCCGTTTCTCGCTTCCATCCGCTCCTTCCAGCATCCCGATCACGACTGAGATATGATGACGTCAGAACCGCTGCGCAGCTTCTACCCGCCGATCGAGCCTTATGCATCCGGCCTCCTGCCTGTGGGCGACGGGCACGAAATCTATTGGGAGCGCTGCGGCACGCCGGGCGCCAAGCCCGTGGTCTTCCTGCATGGAGGCCCGGGCGGCGGCTGCTCGGCGAAGCATCGCCGCCTGTTCGATCCCGCGCGTTACGACATCCTCCTGTTCGATCAGCGCGGCTGCGGTCGCTCGCGCCCCCATGCGCAGCTCGAGGCCAACACGACCTGGCATCTCGTGGCCGATATCGAGCGCCTGCGCGAGATGATCGGCGTCTCCCAGTGGCAGGTCTTCGGCGGCTCCTGGGGCTCGACGCTGGCGCTCGCCTACGCCGAGGCTCACCCAGATCGGGTGAGCGAGCTGGTGCTGCGCGGCATCTTCCTGCTGCGCCGCTTCGAACTGCTCTGGTACTATCAGTATGGCGCGAGCCTTCTCTTCCCCGAGAAGTGGAAGCGCTTCATCGCGCCGATCCCAGAGGCTGAGCGCGACGATCTGATCTCGGCCTATCGCCGCCGCCTCGTCGGGGACGATAGGGCCGAGCAGGTTCGTGCCGCGCGCGCCTGGAGCCAGTGGGAGGGCGAGACGCTGACGCTGACGCCCGATCCCGACACGATCGCACCCTTCCACGAGGATGAGTTCGCGGTCGCCTTCGCGCGGATCGAGAATCATTTCTTCGTTCATGCCGGATGGATGGAGGACGGTCAGCTGCTGCGCGACGCCGGGCGTCTACGGTCCATTCCCGGCGTCATCGTGCAGGGGCGCTACGACATGGCGACCCCGCCGGTCAGCGCCTACGACCTCCACGAAGCTTGGCCGGAAGCGGAATTCCATATGGTCGAGGATGCCGGCCACGCCTTTTCCGAACCCGGCATTCTGGATCGGCTGATCCGCGCGACGGACAAGTTCGCCGGACAGTGATGGCTCAGAAAGGCGTGAGCGGTCGAACGCTTGCGCCTTTCGTTTCCCTCTACTCCTAAGAACGTCGACCCCCCGATCCATTCATCGCATTGATGGATCCATCACGGGAAAACGGGTGTCGCGGGCCTGTGCGGCTGATACAAGGCGGGCTGATCGTCCCGTCCTCAGAGGTGCCGCCATGTCGGACCAGCCCGCCGAGTCCACGCGCGGATATGTCTATGCGGTTTCGGCCTATCTGATCTGGGGGCTGGTGCTCCCGATCTATATGAAGCTCCTGTCGCATGTCTCGCCGATGGAGATCGTCGCCCATCGCATTCTCTGGGCCTTGCCCTTCGCGCTGCTGGTGCTGGCCAAGGCGGGGCTGCTGCGCGATGTCGGACGCCTGTTCACGCCGCGCATCCTCGGGCTGATGACGCTGACGGCGACGCTGATCTCGATCAACTGGGGCACCTATGTCGTCGCCATCATCACCGGACATGGGGTGGAGGCGGCGCTCGGCTATTACATCAACCCTTTGATCAATGTTCTCCTGGCCGCCGTATTCTTGGGGGAGAGGCCGAACCGCCCGCAGGCCGCCGCTATCGCGCTGGCCGCCTTCGGTGTGGTGATCCTGACTGTGAAGGCCGGCGGCCTGCCGTGGATTTCGCTCATCCTCGCCGGCTCCTTCGGCCTTTACGGTCTGTTGCGCAAGACCGTGCCGGTCAGTGCCAGCGAAGGCTTCTTTCTGGAGATTGCCATTCTCTTCCTGCCGGCGCTCGGCCTTGCCCTCTGGGTCGCCTCGACGGGCCAGAACCATTTCGGCTCCAACGGTCGGGAAACCGCGCTTCTGATCGGCGCGGGGGCTGTCACCGCCATTCCGCTCATTCTCTATGCCGCCGCTGCGCGCCTCTTGCGCTTCACCACGGTCGGCCTGCTTCAATACATCGCGCCGACCTTCATCGCCCTGACGGCGGTCTTCGTTTTCGGCGAGCCCTTCGGCCTCTGGCAGGGCGTCGCCTTCGGCTTCATCTGGGCGGCTCTCGCCGTTTACACGTGGTCGATGTTCGCGGGCCGCCGATCGGCGCGCCGGCCAGCCACCGAAGCCTGCGCTGCAGAATGACCTGACGAAAAAGGGCGGCGCACGGGCCGCCCTGGCGTTGGATTACCTGGGGAGGGCGGTCAAAGACGCTCGATCACCGCTTCCACGCCATCGCGTTCGGCCGGCTGTGCGGCCGCTTCGATGGCGGGAAGCAAGTCCTCGATCCGATCCTTGATGATGGGGCGGACCTGATGGGCCGTATGGATGAAGCCGGCCTCGCGCATATGCTCCAGGAGCTTCGAGAACGGATCCCAGAACCCGTCCACATTGGCGATGGCGATGGGCTTGCGATGCCGGCCGAGCTGGCTCCAGGTCATGATCTCGACCAGCTCTTCCAGCGTGCCGATACCGCCGGGCAGGGCGACGAAGGCGTCCGAGCGCTCGAACATCATGTGCTTGCGCTCATGCATGTCCTCGGTGATCACCAGTTCGTCGAGCCGCTTCAGCTCGCTTTCGGTAGCTTCCATATCGATGAGGAAGCGCGGGATGATGCCGGTCACCTGACCGCCAGCGGCGATCACGGCGTCCGACACGGCGCCCATGATGCCGCGCGTGCCGCCGCCATAGACGAGGCGGATGCCGCGATGCGCCATGGCCGTGCCGAGCGCCTCGGCAGCTTTGACATAGGAAGGATCGCGGCCGGAGGCCGAGCCGCAATAGACACAGAGAGATCGAATCGTCGTCATAAGGAGAAAGTCGGCCGAGGCGGCTTTGGGGTCAAGGCGCATTCGGCCAAAATGCTGCGCCGCGTCAGCTTCGCGCGTCGATCGCCTCGGCCACCTCGTCCGCCATTTTCAGAGTGCGAACCACCAGTGGCACTGCGAGCGCGAAGATCGAGCGATCGAGCCCCCGCGCGCTCTGCGCTTCACGAATGTCGGCGGCGACGCTCGCCAGCACCGGCATGAAGCGGACCGCGAGCCCGAAGGCGAGGCCGACGCGAGCGGGATCGACACCGAACACCCGGAGCGGCGTCACGAGAGTCGTGATCGTATCGGCCATATCGGAGGGGCGTGCTGTCGCGGTGACCGTCCCGGCGATCAACAGCAGAGCGGCCAGCCGGGCGGAAAACACCGCCGCCTCACCCCAACCCGCCGCCCAGGCCTGGAACCCGCCAACGAGAATGACGATCGGCAGGATGCTCTTCACCGATCGCAGCGCAAAGGCCCAGCCGAGCCGCGCGAGGGCGATCAGCGCCAAGGCGAGGCCCAGTCCGCTGAGCGAAAGCAAGAGATTCGGCAGCACGAATAACACCGTGCCCAGCATCGCCAATCCCAGGAGCTTCGCCCCGGCCGGCATTCGGTGCAGAACCGAGCCGCCGGGACGGTAGAGATCGGCGATCATTGCCCCGCGATCCGGCGATAGGCCGCGAGCGCCTCGGCGGGTGCGGCGTCGCAGACGAGCCCACCCGCTTCGAAGACGAGAACCCGGTCGAAGCGCTCCAAGAGCGAGAGATCGTGCGTCACCATCACCACCGGCCGCTCTGTCGCCTTGACGGCTTCCATCACGCGGCGCGTGTTGCGCAGGTCGAGCAGCGTCGTCGGCTCGTCCAGCACGAGAAGGCGCGGCTCCAACACCATGATGCCGGCCAGCGCCACGAGTTGCCGCTCGCCACCCGAAAGCTCATGCACCAGCCGCTCGCCGAAACCACTCAGGCCGAAGCGGGTGAGGGTAGCCTCCACCTTCGGCGCGATCTCGCCTTTCGACAGCTCGCGGTTCTTCAGGCCGAAGGCGAGGTCTTCGGCCACGGTAGGGTAGACGATCTGATGATCGGGGTTCTGGAACAGGAAGCCGACATGCCGCCGTGCCGCCTTGGGGTCGGCGACCGTATCGGTGCCGAACACCCGCACGGTGCCTTCGCTCGGCTTCAGCAAACCATTGAGAAGGCGCGCGAAGCTCGACTTGCCCGACCCATTCGCCCCGACGATTCCGATCCGGCGCTCGGTCAATGTAAGGTCGAGGCCGGATAGAACGCGCCGCCCCCTGCGATCGAGGGCGACGTTGATGAGCTCTATCATCCCGCGCGGTGGACGCCGCGCGTCTCGATCAGCGGATAGGCTTTGGACACCGTCACCATGATCGCCGCAGCGAGTCCCGCCTTAACGAGGTCACCCGGAATGAAGGCCAAGGAGCCCTTGGCGGCCATCAGCAGCGGAGCGCCCGTCACCAGCGAGATGCCCGGGATGCCGCAGGCGTAGAGAACGAGGATACCCCCGGCCGTGGCCGCCACGAAGGCCGAGACGAAATGAAGCTTGGGGCTGGCGCGTTCGACCAGCGCACCCGTGACGAAAGCGGCCGGGAGCCAGCCGAGGAAGAAGCCGACCGTCGGCCCGGCGAGGACCGCCAGACCGCCGCGCCCGCCCGACAGAAGCGGCAGGCCGGCGAGCACGATCACCATGAACAGGAGCACCGCGAGCGTTCCGCGACGCGCGCCCAGAACGCCGCCCGCCAGCATGACGCCCATCGACTGGGCCGTGATCGGCACGTTGATGACGGGAACCTGCAGCGCCGGAAAGGTGCCGAGCACCGCCATTAGGGCAGCGAACAAGGCGATGAAGACGATGTCGCGAGTGCTCATGCGTTTCTTCCTCGAAACGGGACGCGGGAAAGGGTGAACAGCCTCTTAAGCAACCCTTGACCGGCCGTCGAGACGGCTTCGTCAGATCGCTTGCGCGAGGGCCGCTTCCAGATAGGCCGTCCGCAGCCGACGGGCGATCGGGCCCGGACGCCCGTCCCCGATCGGCGTCTCGTCAATTTCGACAACCGGCGTCACGAACGCGCCGGCCGAGGTGATGAAGGCCTCGCGAGCGCCCTGCGCTTCGGCCAAGGTGAAGGGGCGTTCTTCCACGTGTAGCGCCAGTTCCCCAGCGACTTTCATGATGGCGGCGCGGGTGATGCCGTGCAGGATGTCATGGCCCAGCGCACGCGTGACGATCGTGCCGTCCTGCGTCACGATATAGGCGTTGTTGGATGTGCCTTCGGTGATCGTGCCGTCTTCCACCATCCAGGCGTCGTCCTTGCCACGGCTCTTGGCCTCCATCTTGGCAAGCGAGGGATAGAGAAGCTGCACGGTCTTGATGTCGCGCCGGCCCCAGCGCAGATCCGGTACGGTGATGACGCGCAGACCTTCGATCGCTTCGCGCGTTTCGATCGCATCCCGCTTCTGCGTGAACAGGACGAAGCTCGGCGGCGTGCCATCCTTCGGCCAGACGAAATCACGGTCCGCTTCGCCACGCGTCACCATGAGGTAGATATGGCCCTGAATGAGGGCGTTGCGCGCGAGAAGCTCGCGGTGGATCGCGAGGATCTCCTGGTCGCTGCCGGGCGAGGGCAGGCGAAGCTCGGCCAGCGAGCGGCGCAGGCGCGCCATATGGCCGGGAAAGTCGAGCAGCTTGCCGTCGATCACGGCCGTCACCTCATAGACCGCATCGGCGAAGAGCAGGCCCCGGTCGAAGACCGACAGCTTGGCCTCGGCCTCGGGAACATAGGTGCCGTTCACATAGACGATGCGGCTCACGGGGGCACTCCTCGACATCAGGCCAATGGTTTTCGACCCCGTCCTGTAACGCGAAGAGTCGCATCGGGGAAGAAAAGTCCTTATGGAATGGAGCGAGGCGAGGGGAGGCGCCGCGCCGCGATGCGGCCAGACGGCTGTCCCCCGAGCCCCTGGACGATCATTCGCCCGCTCGGGAAGCGGGGTTTCGGAGGCTTCGCTTTCACATGGGTCATTATCTCGGGCTCGATCTCGGCACGTCCTCCTTGAAGGCGCTGGTGATCGACGAGAACCAGAAGCCGCTGGCGAGCGCCACGGCGCCGCTGACGGTGGAACGCCCGCATTTCGGCTGGTCGGAGCAGGACCCGGCCTCCTGGATCGCCGCCTGCGAGGCTGCGATCGCGGAACTGAACGACAAGGACCCTTCCTTGCTCGCAGGTGTCATAGGTATCGGCCTGTCCGGTCATATGCACGGCGCGACGCTGATCGGCGAGGGTGACGAGGTTCTGCGACCCTGCATCCTCTGGAACGACACGCGTTCGCATGTCGAGGCGGACGAACTGGACGACGAAGAATCGCGCGGCATCACCGGCAATATCGTCTTCCCCGGTTTCACCGCCCCGAAGCTTCTCTGGGTCGCGCGGCATGAGCCCGCGATCTTCGCCAAGGTGCGCCGCGTTCTTCTGCCGAAGGATTATCTGCGCCTGTGGCTGACCGGCGAGGCCGTGGCCGAGATGTCGGATGCCGCCGGCACGTCCTGGCTCGACACCGGCGCGCGCGATTGGTCGCCCGAGATGTTGGAGCGCACGGGGCTGACGGTCGAGCAGATGCCGCGCCTCGTGGAAGGCACGGAAGTCAGCGGCACGCTGCGCTCGGAACTCGCTTCGCGCTGGGGCATGAAGGCGGGCACCGTGGTGGCGGGCGGCGGCGGCGACAACGCGGCCTCGGCCTGCGGCGTCGGCGTCACGCGGCCGGGCACCGGCTTCCTCTCGCTCGGCACCTCGGGCGTCCTGTTCACGGCGAGCGCGGGCTACGATCCCGTGCCCGATACCGCGCTCCACACCTTCTGCCACGCCATTCCCGGCCTGTGGCACCAGATGGGCGTCACGCTCTCGGCCGCGGGCTCCATCGAATGGCTGTCGCATGTCCTGAAGGAGAAGCCCGGTGATCTGACGGCGGCCGTCGGCAGCGAGCTGAAAGCGCCGGGCCGGCTTCTGTTCCTGCCCTATCTCTCGGGTGAGCGCACGCCGCACAACGACTCGGCCGTGCGCGGTGCGTTCATCGGCCTGCAAGCCGACACGACGCGCGAGGACATGACGCGCGCCGTGATGGAAGGCGTCGCCTTCTCGATCCGCGATTGCCTCGATGCGGCCCCGAACGCCTCCTGGGTGCGCCAGCTCATCGCGGTCGGCGCGGGCTCGCGCTCGGAGCTTTGGCTGAAGATGATGGCGAGCGTTCTGGAAACGCCGATCGCGCTGCCGGCGGCCGGCGATTTCGGCGCAGCCTTCGGTGCCGCCCGCCTTGGCCTCTGCGCGGCGACCGGGGCCGATCCGGCTAGCGTCATGGTCGATCCGCCGATCTCGGCCCGCTTCGAGCCCGACACCTCCCTGGTGGAATCCTTCGCCGCTGCGCATCAGCGCTATCAGGCGATCTATCCCGCGCTGAAAGAAGCTGCGCGCCGTCATTAAGCCGGAGGGGGGCTCTAGCCCCCTTTCATCCTTCTCGATCCACCCCAACGAAAAACCCCGGCCGCATCGCAGCCGGGGTTTTTTGATGCCGAAGAGCGCCGCCGCAGCGGCGCCCGGAAGGCCATGCAGCTTACTTGGAAGCCGACAGGTAGTCGTACTTGCCGCCCTTCCACTCATAGATCACGTAGCCGGGCAGGGTCACGTCACCCTTGGAGTCGAACTTCAGATCGCCGATGACGGTCGGCAGCGTGTCCTTGTCGAGAACGGCGGTGACTTTCTTGAAGTCGGTCGAGCCGGCCTTCTTGGCCGCTTCCGCCCAGGCCTGAATGGCGGCGTAGGTGTAGAGGACGTAACCCTCGGCGGTCTTGCCCTGCTTCTCCAGCTCGGCGACGATCGGCGCGGCCTGCGGGTTGCGGCGCGGATCGGGCGAGAAGGTCATGAGCGTACCTTCGCCGGCATTGCCGGTGATCGCCCAGTATTCGTTGGTCACGATCGCGTCGCCCGACATGATCTTTGCGTCGAGGCCCTGCTCCTTGGCCTGACGGGCGATCAGGCCCGCTTCGGTCTGGTAGCCGCCGATATAGATGAGCTTGACGTTCGCCTGCTTCAGCTTGGTGATGAGCGAGGAGAAGTCCTTGTCGCCGACCGTGTAGGATTCTACGATCGCGGGCTTCTTGCCGGCCGCTTCCATGAACTTGATCGTCTGGTCGGCCAAGCCCTTGCCGTAAGCCGACTTGTCGTCGAGCACGGCCACCGCGTCGTTCTTGTAGTTCTCGGCGATGTACTTGCCGGCGACTTCGCCCTGCTGATCGTCACGGCCGCAGACGCGGTAGATGCCGTCGCCGGCGCGCTTGTCGGTGAAGTCCGGGTTGGTCGAAGCCGGCGAGATTTCGATGATGCCTTCTTCGGCATAGACCTGGCTGGCCGGGATCGAGGAGCCCGAGCAGAAATGGCCGGCCACGAAGGGTACGCCCTGCGAGGCGAACTGGTTGGCCACGGCGACGGCCTGCTTCGGGTCGCAGGCGTCGTCGCCGACCGAGAGCTTCAGCTGCTCGCCATTGACACCGCCAGCCTTGTTGATGTCGGCAATGGCCTGCTCGGCACCGATGCGGAGCTGCTCGCCGAAGGCCGCGTTCTGACCCGTCATCGGACCCGCGACGCCGATCGTGATGTCGGCGAAGGCAGCGCCCGACAGAAGCACATTGAAGGCCACGCCGGCCAGGAACGCTTTTTTCATGTCGAACTTCCCTATTGAAACCTGACCCGCAGCGATTCGCTCTTCATGAGCGTTTTCAATTCGTTGCGGTCCGGCGATTAAAGACCAAGGTGCGGGCGTCGAAAATAGGCAAAACGCCTTCCCGACGCTTTTTTGCGCGAAAAGTCCGGTCGAACCTAGCGTCGCTCGGCCGATAGAAAGCGGTACTGCCGCGCCATCTGCGCCGAGCGCATCGTGGCGCGCCCGGCGGCCCCGAAGAGCAGAAGCACCACGAAGTCCACCAGACCATAATGCAGGGCGGTGCCGAACGTGGCGGGCGGCAGGAAGAACGTGCCGTGGAACAGGCTGAAATGGAGGAAGCGGATCGCGATCGTCAGAAGCGCGATGCCGAACACGAGAAAGCCCCAGCCGCTCCAGCTTTGCGCCGTCGAGCGGCCGACCGCGAAGGCCAGGCCGCCGCCGATCACCAGAGTGACGACGAGGAACTCCACCAGCGAGACTTCCCAGAGAAGCGCCATTTCGGGTGTCATCAGTGATGCCCTCCTTCCAGATAGGCGCTGCGCACTTCCTCGCGGGCGAGAAGCTCGCGGCCCGTGCCCTTCATCGTGATGCGCCCGTTCACCATGACATAGCCGCGATGGGCCAGACGCAGCGCGTGGAACGCGTTCTGCTCCACCAGGAAGACCGTCAGCCCTTCCGTGCGGTTCAACTCGCGGATCACCTCGAAAATCTGCTTCACGACGATGGGAGCGAGGCCGAGCGAAGGCTCGTCCAGAAGAAGAAGGCGTGGTCGGCCCATGAGCGCGCGGGCGATCGCCAGCATCTGCTGCTCGCCGCCCGACAGGGTGCCGGCGCGCTGCGAGGCGCGCTCGCTGAGGCGCGGGAACATCTCGAACATGCGCTTGAGGTCGCTGTCGAAATGCTCCTGGCCGACGAGGGTCGTGCCCATCTGCAGGTTTTCGAGAACCGTCATGCGGCCGAAGATGCGCCGGCCTTCCGGCGACTGGGCGATGCGGCGCGACATGATGGAGTGAGTCGGAAGCTGCGCGATGTCCTCGCCGTCATAGAGAATCTGCCCGGCGCGCGCGCGCGGGTTGCCGCAGATCGTCATCATGAGCGTCGATTTGCCGGCGCCGTTGGCGCCGATCAGCGTGACGATCTCGCCTTCATGCACATCGAGATCGACGCCCTTCAGAGCCTGGATCTTGCCGTAGAAGGTCTCGACGCCGCGAATGCTCAGAAGCGGGCGCGAGGTGGCCTCGAGGGTCGGCGTCGTCAGCGGTTCGATCGTGCTCATGCCGGGGTCCCTCCGCTCACGTGCGCGCTCTGGACAGCCCCATCGACATCGCCCCGTTCCAGCTTCTCCTCCACCGCTTCCACTTCCTCGTCATCCACGCCCAGATAGGCCGCGATCACCTTGGGATCGTTGCGGACCTCCGAGGCGGTGCCGTCGGAAATCTTTTTGCCGTAGTCGAGCACCACGATGTGGTCGGAGATTTCCATGACGACGCCCATGTCGTGCTCGATCAAGAGGATCGACGTCCCGAATTCGGTGCGGATCGAGCGCAGCAGCGCGTTCAGCTCCGCCGACTCGCGCGGGTTCAGGCCGGCGGCGGGCTCGTCCAGGCAGAGAACGGACGGGTCCGTGCACATGGCGCGCGCGATCTCCAGGCGGCGCTGATCGCCATAGGAGAGATCGGCCGCCGGATCGTCGGCCCGGTGGATCAGCGCGGTGCGCTTCAGCCAGTCCACCGCGACGTCACGCGCAGCCTCGCGTGCCCGCCGGTAGCCCGGCAGCCCAATCAGGCCGGCGATCGTGAAGCCCGACGCGCGCATCAGCTTGTTGTGCTGCGCAACGAGGAGGTTCTCGAACACGGTCATGCCGCCGAACAGGCGGATGTTCTGGAAGGTGCGGGCGACGCCGGCCGTGCGCGTGATGCGAAAATCGCTCATGCGCTCCAGCAGGAAGACTTCGCCCTGTTGGGTCTTGAGGCTCTGCGCGCCCGAGCGCGTCAGTTCGGCCACGGCCTCGTCCGTGATGCCGCGCCCGCGCCGAAGCGAGATGCGCCCTTCGGTCGGCTTATAGAAGCCGGTGACGCAGTTGAAGACCGTGGTCTTGCCCGCGCCGTTCGGGCCGATCAGGGCGGTGATGTCGCCGCGCCCGACCGAGAAGGAGAGATCGTTGATCGCCGTCAGACCGCCGAAGCGCATCGTGAGATGCTCCACGGTGAGGACGGGATCGTCGAGCCAGCGGCGCGGCTCGCCCGAGGCGAGGGCAGGGGTCATGGAATGATCGCTCATGGTCAATGTCCCTCGCCCTGCGCCACCATGTCGGCACCGATGGCCTTGCGCTCCTTATAGACAGCCGAGGGCTGGCGGGACGACACGAGGCCGCGCGGCTTCCAGACCATGATTGCGACCATGGCGACGCCGAAGAGCACCATGCGATAACGGCCGGGGTCGAAGTCGCTGCCCAGAATGTCCTGGATGAAGGTGAGGTTTCGCATCAGCTCGATGCCGCCGATCATCACCAGCGAGGCGAAGACGACGCCGAGCTGCGAGCCGAGGCCGCCCAGAACCACGATGGCGAGGATGATCGCCGATTCCAGGAAGGTGAAGCTTTCCGGAGAGATGAAGCCTTGGCGCGTGGCGAAGAATGAGCCCGCGAAGCCGCCGAACATCGCGCCCGTGGCGAAGGCCGTGAGCTTCACATTGGTCGTGTTGATGCCGAGCGCGCGGCAGGCGATCTCGTCTTCCCGCAGGGCTTCCCAAGCGCGGCCGACCGGCATCTTGCGCAGGCGTAGCGTCACGAAATTGGTGAGAAGGGCGAGCGCCAGGATGATGTAGTAGAGGAAGATGAAGCGGTGAATGCTGCTGTAGGGAATGCCGAAATAGTCCGAGAACGAGCCTTCGCCGCGTCCGAACTCCAGTCCGAACAGGGTCGGGCGCGGAATGCCCAGAAGCCCGTTCGGGCCGCCGGTGAACTGGCCCCAGTTGAGCAGCACGACGCGGATGATCTCGCCGAAGGCCAGCGTCACGATCGCGAGATAATCGCCGCGCAGACGCAGCACCGGAAAGCCGAGCACAATGCCCCAGAGGGCGGCGAACAGGCCGGCCATGGGCAGGCAGACCCAGAAGCCCAGCTCGAAATTGATCGCCAGAAGCGCGAAGGAATAGGCGCCCACGGCATAGAAGGCGACATAGCCGAGATCGAGAAGACCCGCGAGGCCGACCACGATGTTCAGCCCCCAGCCGAGCATGACATAGGTCAGGATCAGGATGGCGAGGTCGATCAGATAGCGGTCGCTGGAGGGGAAGAGCGCCTGGATGAGGAAGGGCAGCACCAGTGCGATCAGGAGAAAGACGATGCTGAGCGCCTTGCCGATCGAGAAGCCGCCAGCCGCCTTGACGCTTTTGGCGGTCTTGCTCTTGCCGGACACGCCCGCCGCGCGGCGCTGGAACAGGGCGAGGCTGAGGACGAAGCGCACACCGAAGGCAATGGCGACGAAGGTCAGCCAGAGGTCCCAGCGCGTGTAGAGGACGAGGCCGCCCGGCGCGATGTCGCTACGAACGGCGACGAAGAAGACCGTCAGCAGACCGACGATGGCCGCCGTGATCGCCGCTTCGCGCAAAGCTTGTGCGACGGACAGCCGCACGACGGGCTCGGGCGTGAAGGGCGGCTCGCCCGCGACGGCGTCCCGCTGGTTTTCGAATTCGCGCTCGGCGCCGACCGGCGAGGCGGAGGGTACGTTGGGTGTCGATGCCATGGGGATCAGACCTTCTCGACTTCCGGGCGGCCGAGAAGGCCGGAGGGCAGGAAGATCAGCGTGATCGCGAGGATCGAGAAGGCCGCGACGTCCTTGTATTCGACCGAGAAGTAGCCGGACCAGAAGGTCTCGATGAGACCGATCGCAAGGCCGCCAAGCATGGCGCCCGGCAACGAGCCGATGCCGCCCAGAACCGCTGCGGTGAAGGCTTTCACGCCGGCCAGGAAGCCGATGTAGAAGTCGATCACCCCGTAATAGAGAAGGTACATCGTGCCTGCGACGGCGGCCAGCGAAGCGCCCATGACGAAGGTCAGCGAGATCGTGCGGTCCACGTTGACGCCGAGAAGCGAGGCCATCTTGGCGTCCTGCTCGCAGGCGCGCTGCTGGCGGCCGAGCGGTGTGCGCGTGATCAGCGCGGTGAACCCGGCCATCAGGACGAGCGTCGTCAGGATGATCAGAATCTGCATGTAGGAAATCTGCACGCCCTCCATGACCGTGATGCTGCCCTGCACCTGTGGCGGCAGCGGCTTCACGCGCGCGCCCTGCGCCAGCTGCACGAAGTTCTGCAGGAAGATCGACATGCCGATCGCGGTGATCAGCGGCGCGAGGCGAAAGGAGCCGCGCAGCGGGCGATAGGCGATGCGCTCGATGGACCAACCCCAGAGCGCGGTGAAGATCATGGCGACCACGACCATCAGAAGCAGGATCAGCGGAAGGAAGGTCAGGCCGATCGCGGTCAGGATCAGGAACACGGTCAGGGCGATGAACGACCCGATCATGAAGACCTCGCCATGGGCGAAGTTGATCATGCCGATAATGCCGTAAACCATCGTGTAGCCGATCGCGATCAGGCCGTAGATCGACCCGAGCGTGACGCCATTGATGAGCTGTTGGAGAAAATAATCCATGAAACGCCTTTGTTTCGGGCCAGTTTCGTTCGATCTCGAAGCGCAGCGGCGAGAATTTCGTCTGCCTGACGAAGAGGCATGAATAATGGCTTAGCAATCAGTTCCCGCTTCGCCAATGGTCGCACGCGGTTCGGTCGTGGAAAACAAGTGCGGAAGACACGGAAGTGTCACATTCGACGGGCCGGCTTCCCATGAACTTGGAATTATTCTAATAAGTCCTGCAACGACTGCGCTCGCCGACCGGTTCGGCGCCCTTCGAGGAGTGCGCCATGCGCCTGACCCGCCAGACCAACTACGCCATCCGCATTCTCATGTATTGCGCGGCCAATGACGACCGTCTCAGCCGGGTCGGTGAAATCGCGGCGGCCTACAACGTGTCCGAACTCTTCCTCTTCAAGATTCTCCAGCCGCTGGTCGAGGCGGGTTTCGTCCAGACGGTGCGCGGTCGCAACGGCGGCATTCGCTTGGGGCAGCCCGCCGGCGCGATCACGCTGCGCGCCGTGGTGGAAGTGACGGAGGAGAGCTTCGCCATGGCGGAGTGCTTCGAGACCGGCGCGGTGGACTGCCCGCTGATCGACAGTTGCGCTCTGAACGCGGCGTTGCGCGACGCGCTGAACGCCTTCCTCACCACGCTGGGCGGCTACACGATCGAAGCGCTCGTCAACTCGAGCGGCTCGATCCGCAACCGCCTCGGCCTGTCGCTGCCGGTCGCCGCGCCGACCCCCGCTTTGGCGCCCGCGCTGAACTGAGAGCCTGCGGGTTCAGCCGATCATGTCCCGCACCAGCTTGAGCTGCGCGGGCAGGCAGACGCGTTTGAGATCGTAGCGTTCCTCCACGGTCCGCCGCGCCGCCGCCTGCAGCGCCTCGAAGCGCGCGGGCTCGCGTAGCGCTTCCGTTACTCTCTCGGCGATGCCGGCCGGATCGAAGAAATCCACCAGAAGCCCGTTTTCGCCGTCCTGAACGACCTCTTCGACCGGGCTGGTGCGCGAGGCGATCAGGAGGCAGCCAGCCGACATCGCCTCCAGCATCGACCAGGACAGGACGAACGGGTAGGTCAGATAGACATGCGCCGAGGAAATCTGAAGCAGCCTGAGATAGAGGTTATAGGGTAACTTCCCGGTGAAATGGACGCGCGAGGGGTCGGGCGAGACCTCCCGAAGGGCGCGTTCGCGAAAGCTCTCGCCGTTCGGCAGACGCTGGCCGTAGCTCACCTCGTCGCCGCCCACGATCACGATATGGGCCGTTGGGTGGGATTCCAATATCGAGGCGACCGCCCGCATGAAGACGTGAAAGCCGCGATAGGGTTCGAGATTGCGCGCGACATAGGTGACGACGGCCTTTGAGCGGTCGAGCACCGTTCCATCGGGCAGTTCCAGCCGCGCCTCACGGTCGGGCCGCACGGCATCGCTATCCACGCCGTCATGGATGACGGCCACCTTCGGCCGATAGGCCTCGGGCAGTCGCGAATGCTGCCAGAGCGTCGGGGACAGACCCCGGTCTGTCGCCTCGAGGCAGGAGAGAATAGCCTGGTTGCGGATGCGCAGCCGGAACCTCACCTCCGGATCGGATGGGAATTCGGGATCGAAGCCGACATCCGCTCCGTCGGCGCTGTAGAAGAACTCGAAATAACTGAGCAAGGGAACGTCCGGGAAGACGTCCTTGACGAAGAGCGTCTCGCCCCACCCCGTATGCCCGACGATCAGATCGGGCTTGATACCCTGGCGCCGAAGCTGGATCAGCTTGCGCGCGACGGCCTGTCCGTAGAGGACCCCGCGCTCCGAACCCGACAGATAGGGGTGGATGCGCGGATCGGGTTCGCGATGAAGCGCATAGGCCTCAACCTCAACGCCCGACAGCCGGTTGGGTGTCTTAAGCGACAGGAAGATGACCCGATTGTCCTGCGCCAGATGCCGGCAGAGATGCAGAAACTGGCCGGGGAAGTTCTGATGGATGAAGAGGAATGTCCGATGACGCGGCATGGGTGGTAAGATCTGTCTTTATCTGACGCGTCGCCGCGGCTTGGAAAGGGCGCGAATTCGGCCGGGGTGGGGGCGAAATAGGCGCCAGACATTGAACCGTCGTTAAGGATCCGATCCTAGCATGAGCGCGTCTGGTCGAGGCGGTCGCGACGATGATTATTCGCATTCAGTATCTGCGCGGGATCGCGGCTCTCATGGTCGTGGTTTTCCATGCGTTCGAGATGCTGGAGCGCCAGACCGGTTTCGGCAATCCGTTTCGCGTCGGCGCGCTGGGCGTGGACGTGTTCTTCGTGATCAGCGGCTTCATCATTTTCGTCGCCGCCGACAAGTCGGACGCCAAGCCCTTCGATTTCATGCTGAAGCGCCTCCTGCGCATTGCGCCGCTTTATTGGGCGCTGACGCTGCTCGTGGCGGCCATCGCGCTGTTCAAACCGGCGCTTCTCGCCTCCACGGTGTTCGATCTGCGTCACCTCGTGGCCTCGCTGCTCTTCATTCCGATGCAGCATCCCAAGCTCGATGCGATCTTTCCGGTTCTCGTTCCTGGCTGGACGCTGAACTACGAGATGGCCTTCTACTTCGTCATGGCGAGCGCGCTCTTCGCGCCGCGTGTGATCAGACCTTGGATCGTCATGGGCGTTCTGGGAGCGGTCGTGGCGCTCGGCCGTCTCGGGGCACCGATCCCGGTTTTCTACGCCGATGCGATCATTCTGGAATTTGCGCTGGGCATCGCCATCGCCCTGGTGTTCCGATCCGGTTTTCGGATAGCGGCGGGCACGGGCGTTCTCCTGACGCTCACCGGCTTCGCGCTCCTGATCTGGCTGGAGCCGGTGGACCTCTCGCGCTTCGTCAAGGCCGGCTTGCCGGCGCTCCTGATCGTTGCCGGCGCGGCGCTCGGCCGGCGGGATGCGGCCAAGCCCGCGTGGCGGCCACTGCTTCTTCTGGGCGATGCGTCCTATTCGCTTTACCTCACCCACGCGCTCGTTCTGCCGGTCTTCGGCAAGCTCTGGGTCGGGCAGGGCTGGTCGATGATGACAGGCGGCGGTTTCGTCTTCATCGCGAGCGTGGCGGCCGTGTCCGCTCTGATCGGCGTGCTCTGCTATCGCCTCGTCGAAAAGCCGCTGCTCGGGCTGACCGCCCGCACCCATTTCGCACGCAAGCCGCCGATCGGCGTCATGGTAGGGCAGCCCCAATGACGGCAGCGAACCAAGCGAAACCGTTCAGTGATATGCGCTTCGACGCGCTCGACGGATGTCGCGGCCTCTGCGCGCTCATGGTGGTTCTGCTGCACGCGCCCATCGCCGGCCCCATCGGGCAATCCGGCTTCGTGCGGCACAGCTTTCTCTTCGTGGATTTCTTCTTCGTCCTGTCCGGCTTCGTGATCGCCCATTCCTGGGGGGCGCGGCTGATGGCGGGCAAGCGATGGGCCGATTTCATTCAGGCGCGGTTCTGGCGCGTCTATCCACTACACGTCGCGATGCTGATGCTGTTTCTCGTGTTCGAACTGATGATGCGCGGCGGGCGCGGCTGGGAAGGTGCGCAGACGCCCGAGACCTTCCTGCACAATTTGCTGCTGACGCATTCGCTCGGCTTCGTCAGCCAGCTCAGCTGGAACTATCCGAGCTGGAGCATCTCCGCCGAGTTCGTCTCCTATATCATCTTCACGGCTCTGGCCGTGGGCGCCGCCCGCTGGCTGCGCGCCATCCTGCCGATCCTCGCCGTGGCGGGCAGCGCCTTTCTTCTCGTGCGGCTCGGCCATATCGAGGCGCATGTGGATTATGGCTGGCTGCGGTGCCTCGTCGGCTTTTCGTTGGGGGCCTTGCTGCGCCTTTTCCTCTGGGAGCGCCTGCGTTGCGACGTGCCTCCGGTTCCGACCATGCGCTGGACGCTGCTGGAACTCGCGACCGTTCTCTATGTGATCGGCTTCGTCAGCCTGTTCGGCACGGCCAAACTCTCCATCGCCGCGCCGTTCGTCTTTATGGCGGCGATCTTCGTTCTGGCGCATGAGGGCGGCTGGGTCAGCCGGCTCCTGAAATCGCGGCCCGTCATGCTGCTCGGGCTCCTGTCCTATTCCCTCTACATGACCCATGCCTTCGTGATCGCGCGGCTGACCAACGCGGCGACCCTGACGGAGAAGCTTTGGCACCGGCCGATCTTCGTGGAGGTCGCCCCCGGTACCAAGATCATGGCCGATACGCTCACCGGCGAGATCGTCGTTCTGGCTCTGATCCTGTCGGGAACGATCGCCGTTTCGGCTCTCACATGGCGCTTCATCGAGCGTCCCGGCCAAGCCATCGGAAAACGTCTGGCGTCGGGGGGCACGATGGCGTCCCGGCGGCCGGCCGAAGCGGCTCAACCCAGCCGCTGATCTGGTACAGCGCCCTAGACAGTGCCACGTTACCAGCCCTGATCGGCCTTCACGCGCTCGATCAACCTTTCCGCCATGCCGCGCTGCGCCTCGACGCCGGGATGCCATGCGCAACCGAAGGAAGTGGGCGGCGGGGCAAAGGCGAGGAAACGAACCTGTCGGTCACCCTCCCGCTGCCGCGTTTCGACCGCGCCCCGGATCGCCCTTGATGCGGCGTCGAACCGGTCGGGTGCGAGCATCGGGCCAATCAGAGCGTAGATCGAGGCGTCGGGGTAGCGTTGGCGCAAAGTCCTCAGCCCGGCCTCATACGCCTCTCCGAAGCGAGGCGGTGCGCCGTCCTTGACGAAATCATTCGTGCCGAGATGAACCAGCACGAGATCGAACGGCCCCTGTGCCGGGCGGTTCGGCTCGGCTACCGACTGCACCGCCCGGTCCACGAGATCGCGCATCGTGCCCTCCGTCGCGCCATTGTAGTTTCGAACCAGCCCGCGCCCGGAAGCCGCCAGAACCGTCGCCTCCGCATCGAGCGCCGCCGCAGTCTGGCCGGCATAGGTCAGCATCTGGTTCTGTGTCTGAGGCGTCGCGAGGCATTCGGGCCCGCGCCCTTCGATGCCATAGCCGGTCGAAATGGAATCCCCGATCACGAGAATGCGACGCCGTGGCGCTTCGGGCGGGACGAAGCGCCCGTCGGTCTCGGCTGAAACGAGGCGGACAGCGCCCACATCGCCTTCCGTGCGCTTCAGGAGCTTGATCTGGTGGCGGCCTTGGGTGCCGTCGAAGATCTCATAATCCTGCTCGCCGATCCGAAGATCGAGCCTGCGAGATACCCCGTCCACCACGATTTCCAGACTGTTCTCGCCTTGATTGTCGAGCCGCACCGAAAGCCGGGATCCTTCGATCGCAAAACCGGCTCCGCTGCCTGGCCAGTCGAAAAGCCTCCGGCTCTCGTCCACCTGCCCGATCCACCGCCCGGGACGCTCGGCTGTTTCGCTGTGCGCCGCGACCGGCAGGGCGATGGCGAGCGCAAGCCCGAAGGCAGGGCGCAGGAGGAGGGAGCGGGCGCGAAGCATGGGCGATCCGGGTGGTGTAGAGGCAATCGACTGGAAGGATTTGCCGGGATGAAGCCATCATGCAAGCTCGGGAGACATTTCCAAATCGCGGGGCTGGCAGGTTCGAAGGCCATGCCGATCTTGGGTCGATCGATTTGGCGGAGGTTGATGGTCTCTGAGCCACGATCGTCCCGGCCTCTTGGAGATCGCTTGCCAGCCACCCAAAACGCGCCGGATGCTTCCCCCGCTAACCTTCCTGTGCCATGGAGCGTTGCCGCACCAGCCCAGCAACGGTAAAGTGTGTTTGTAATCAATTTTTTAGGTCAAATTGGCGAGATTCGATGAAGGCGCGTCTGGGAGTTTCGGTTCTGGCCTTGGCGGCAGTGGCCTTTGCGGGCGGCTGGCACTACGGCTTGTTCGAGATTCCAACGAGCCGTTCAACGAACGCCGTGCCAGTGGCGAGCTCTGCGTCGGGCGTGACGTCGGATGCGCCGGCGGCCAAGCCTGTTGCCCAAGCGCCGACACCAGCGCAGCCGAACGCGCCGGGCGCTCAGATTACCACCACCGAGGCATCCGCCACGCCGAGCTTCGACGTGGTGCGGGTGGAGCCGGACGGTGCGGCCGTGGTGGCCGGGCGCGCCGCGCCCAACAGCACCGTCTCGCTGCAAAGCGGCTCCGAGCGTTTGGCGGAAGCCAAGACCGATGCGACGGGTGCGTTCGCGCTCGATCTGACATTGCCGGTCGGCCAGCATCGGCTGGCTTTGTCCGGCACCGCCGAGCCGGCGGACCCCGAGCGGGCGGAAACCGCGATCGTCAATGTTCCACAGAAGGGTCGCGAGGGCGAGCTCCTCGTAATGGTAGAGCGGCCCGGCGAAGCCTCCGAAATCGTGGTGAAGCCCGAAGCGCAGGGACCGGCCGCCAAGCCGCAGGCGCCGAGCGCGGCGGCGGCTTCGAGCCGAACCCCTCCGGCGGACGCGCCTCAAACCGCAGCGTCGGACATGACCCCGACGGCCGGCGAGACCAAAGCTCCGCCAGCACCGCTGTCCGTCGAGGCTGTTGAAGCCGAAGATGGCAAGCTCTTCATTGCGGGCGCGGCCCGCGAGCGCGCCAAGGTCCACGTCTATCTCGACGATACGTTCGTCGCGGAGGCGATGGGCGGCGCGGGTGATCGCTTCATCGCCAGCGCGAACGCTCCCGTTTCGGTCGGGGACCATGTGGTGCGCGCCGACGAGCTGGACGCGGCGGGCCAAGTGGTGGCGCGGGTCGAGGTGCCATTCAACCGGCCCGACACAGCGCCTCTCGCCGCGATTGCGCCTGCCGACGCTCAGCCGGCAACCGCACCGGCCGAAGGAAGCGCCCAGGAGGCGGAAGCGCCCGCGACCACGGCGGACGCGCAAGCTCAGATCATGCAGCCGGCCTTGGAGCGGGTCGATGCCCGTGTGATCATCCGCAAGGGCGACACGCTCTGGCGCATCTCGCGCAACACCTATGGGCGCGGCAGCCGCTTCACAGTGATCTACCTCGCCAATGGCGATCAGATCCGCAACCCGAACCGCATCTATCCCGGCCAAGTGTTTCGCGTTCCCGAAAAGGACGGTTGACCGCCGCATCTTTGGATCCCGCAAGGGGCCGAACGCCGTCGATGCCTGGGCGTCGGCTGAAATGGGAACGAAACGGTGGGCGGGAAACATCCCTCGCTCCGACCCGCCCGAGTTTCCAAACAAGCGCCAAGAGTTTCGTGCCGGTCCGTTCACCAAAGGCATGGCTTGGGGGACTGGTTTCCGTAAGGCTACAGGACTAGAACCGATCCAAATCGGGCGGCGCAAGAGCCGCTGCTGCAGCCTTGCGCGGGCTGCCTTCTGAATGGATCGCTTCCTTGTCCGATACAAAACCGAAAGCCGTGTCCGGCGATGGCAGCGCCATGTGGCGCACGCTGGCCAATCTCTGGCCCTATATGTGGCCGCAGGAGCGGCCCGATCTTCGCGGCCGCGTGCTCTGGGCGAGCTTCTTCCTCGTGCTCGCCAAGATCCTGACGGTCGGCATTCCCTATTTCTACAAATGGGCGACGGATGCGCTGAACGGGGTGAACTCCGCGCAGGGCTGGCTCCCGCTGGTGCTGACCGGGGCGGTGACACTGGTCGTCGCCTATAACATCGCCCGTGTCGTGTCCGTGGCGCTCAATCAGTTGCGCGACTCGCTCTTCGCCAGCGTCGGCCAATATGCCGTTCGCATCCTGGCCTACCAGACCTTCGTTCATATGCATCAGCTCTCGCTGCGCTTTCATCTGGAGCGGCGTACCGGGGGCTTGAGCCGCATCATCGAGCGCGGCACCAAAGGCATCGAGACGATCGTGCGGTTCACGATCCTCAACACGCTGCCGACGATTCTGGAATTCGCGCTGACGGCGGCGATTTTCGGCTTTTCCTATGGCCTGTCCTATCTCGTGGTCATCAGCGCGACGGTGGTGCTCTATGGCTGGTTCACCATCAAGGCGAGCGACTGGCGCATCACCATTCGCCGCGAGATGAACGACAGCGACACGGACGCCAACACCAAGGCGATCGACTCGCTCCTGAATTTCGAGACGGTCAAATATTTCGGCAACGAGACCATGGAGGCCGATCGCTACGACCGCTCCATGGCGCGCTACGAAAAGGCGGCGACGGAAACCTGGACCTCGCTCGGCTGGCTGAACTTCGGGCAGGGTGTGATCTTCTCGGCCGGCATGGGCATCGCCATGGTCATGTCGGCGATGGAAGTGCGCGCGGGCACGCAGACGATCGGCGATTTCGTCTTCATCAATGCGCTTCTCATGCAGCTCTCCGTGCCGCTGAACTTCATCGGTTTCGTGTATCGCGAAATCCGCCAGGGGCTGACCGATATGGAGGAGATGTTCAACCTCCTCGATATCCGGCAGGAGGTGAAGGACCGGCCGGGTGCGCCCGATCTGGTCGTGGCGCAGGGCGCGATCCGCTTCGAGGACGTGCGGTTCGGCTACGACCCCGAGCGCCAGATCCTGCGCGGCGTGTCCTTCGAGGTGCCGGCGGGCAAGTCGGTCGCGATCGTCGGCCCATCGGGCGCGGGCAAGTCCACCATTTCGCGCCTCCTTTTCCGCTTCTACGATCTGGATTCCGGCCGCATCACGATCGATGGTCAGGATATTTCGGAGGTCCGGCAGGAAAGCGTACGCAAGTCCATCGGCATCGTGCCGCAGGACACCGTGCTCTTCAACGACACGATCCGCTATAACATCCGCTACGGCCGGCCCTCGGCCTCGGACGAGGAAGTCCAGAAGGCCGCGGACCTCGCGCAGATTTCGCGCTTCATCGAGCTTCTGCCCGATGGGTTCGACACGATGGTGGGCGAGCGCGGTCTGAAATTGTCGGGTGGCGAGAAGCAGCGCGTGGCGATCGCCCGCACTCTGCTGAAAAGCCCGCCGATCCTCGTCCTGGACGAGGCGACCTCGGCGCTCGACACGCATACCGAGCAGGACATCCAGAGCGCGCTGCAACTCGTCTCCCGCCATCGCACGACGCTGACCATTGCCCATCGCTTGTCCACGATCATCGATGCCGACGAGATCATCGTCTTGCGCGCCGGTGTGATCGTGGAGCGCGGCTCGCATCGCGATCTCCTCCAGTCCAACGGCCTCTATGCCGAGATGTGGCGGATGCAGCGCGAGGAAAGCGAAGCGGAAGAAACGCTGCGCCGCGCCCGCGAGGCCGATGCGCTCGGCATTCTCGATCGCAAGCGACCGACCGAGACGGTTTGAGATCATAAGCTCGCGCGCCAACGTTGAGCGCGAGCCCGTTTCTCCCTATGTGTCGTGTCCCGATGGCTGCGAAATCGCGGCCACGATACCCCACGAAGGACCAATTCCCCGATGGACATGATCGCCTCGATCCGAAACACCTTGGTGCCGATTCACCGGGCGGGCTATCCTTTCATCGCCGGGTTCTTCGTCGCCTCTCTGCTTCTCGGGCTCGTCTGGCAGCCGCTGTTCTGGGTCGGGCTCGTGCTGACCCTCTGGTGCGCCTATTTCTTCCGCGATCCCGAGCGCGTGACGCCCGTCGCCGATCACCTTGTGGTGAGTCCGGCGGATGGGCGCGTGTCGCTGGTCGGCCATGTGGTGCCCCCGGCCGAACTCGGCCTCGGAGACGAGCCGCTGCTGCGCGTGTCGATCTTCATGAATGTCTTCAACTGCCATGTGAACCGCGCCCCGGCGCGCGGGCGCATCGCCCGCATCGCCTATAAGGAAGGCAAGTTCGCCAATGCTGAGCTGGACAAGGCCAGCGAGGTGAACGAGCGCTCCTCCATGGTGATCGAGAACCCGCGCGGCGAGGTCGGCGTCGTGCAGATCGCGGGCGCGATCGCACGCCGCATCATCGTCTTCTCGCGCACGGGCGACCATCTGGAAGCCGGCGAGCGCTTCGGCCTGATCCGCTTCGGCTCGCGCCTCGACGTCTATCTCCCGGATGGCACGGTGGCGCGTGTCGCCGAAGGGCAGACGGCCATTGCGGGTGAAACCGTGATCGCGGAATTTGCCGTGAACGCCCCCCACGTCTCCTGGCGCAAGGACTGATCCATGAGCGCCGCGCCTCCGCCCAGCGATCCCGCCACACCGCGCCAGCCCGCCGCGCGCGTCACCTTCCGTCAGGTTCTGCCGAACCTCATCACGATCCTGTCGATCTGCGCGGGCGTGACGGGCATTCGCTTCGCCTTCGAAGGTCGCTTCGAACTCGCTGTCGGGCTCGTGCTCGGCGCGGCTTTTCTGGACGGGATCGACGGGCGCATCGCGCGGCTCGTCAACGGACAGAGCCGTTTCGGGGCGGAAATGGATTCACTCGCCGACATCGTGAATTTCGGCGTCGCACCCGCACTGCTTCTCTACGCGCATTCGCTCCATGCGGTCGGCTCGATCGGTTGGATCGCGGCGCTTCTCTACATCGCGGGCTGCGCGCTGCGCTTGGCGCGCTTCAACACGATGCTGGACGAGCCGAACCGCCCGGCTTGGAAAAGCGCCTATTTCACTGGCGTACCCTCGCCGGCAGGGGCGGGGCTGGCCCTGTTCCCGGTTTACCTGAGCTTTGCCGGCAATCTCAACGTACCGGAGGTCTCCGGCGCTTTCGCATCCATTTATCTGGTCTGCGTCGGTCTTCTGATGGCGAGCCGCATCCCGACCTTTTCCGGCAAGACGATCGGCCTCCCTGTCCGGCGGGACCATTTCGTCTGGATCGTGCTGATCGTCGTTCTCTATATCGGCCTGCTTCTCAGCTTCTTCTGGGAAACGCTCACCATCTCCGCGCTCGCCTATTACGCATCGATCCCGTTTTCGGTCCGCTCCTACAGGCGCCAGGACGCGGCCCATCACGCCCAATCCGTCTGAGGCATCATCATCATGGCCAAGCAGTTTTCCGAGATCGATGAGCGCTTGGCCGGCTTTATCGATGCGCAGAAGATCTTCTTCACCGCGAGCGCGGCCGAGGGAACGCGCATCAACATCTCGCCTCGGCCGACCGACCATTTCCATCGGCTCGGGTCCAATTCCGTGGCCTATCTCGACCTCACGGGTTCGGGGAGCGAGACGGCGGCGCACCTACGCGTGGACGGTCGCCTGACCATCATGTTCTGCGCCTTCGACGGCGCTCCCCTGATCCTGCGTCTCTATGGCCAGGGCCGCGTCGCCTTTCGCGGCTCGCCTGATTATCGCGCCTTTCTCGACGCGCATTATGAGAGCGAAGAGCCGCTCGGCGCGCGGCAGATCGTGTTTCTCGACATCGACCTCGTGCAGACGTCCTGCGGCTTCAAGGTGCCCTTGTTCGAGCCAGCGGGCGAGCGCCCGACGCTGGATCGATGGGCGGAGGCCAAGGGCGAGGAGGGCCTGCGCGCCTATCGCCAGGAAAAGAACCTCGTGAGCATGGACGGGCTTCCAACGGGCTTCGTGGAAAGCTGACAGGCATCGGCGGCCCGGAGCCGCCAATGCCGGCCTCTCTCACTCCGGGTCGCGATAGGAGAGGAAGCGGTTCTTGCGCACGTCGAAGAGCCGGCCGGTCTCGGTGAGGTTCGGGAAGGCGAGCGGCAGGATTTTTGCGGCAACCTCGGCCGGCGAGGGCAGAGTGGCCGGATCTTCGCCCGGCAGGGCCTGTGCGCGCATGGCCGTGCGCGTGCCACCGGGATTGACGGAATTGACGCGCAGCGGTGTGTTCACCGTCTCGTTTGCCCAGGAGCGCACCAGCGCCTCTTCTGCGGCCTTGGTAGCCGCGTAGAGCCCCCAGAAAGCCTTGCAGGAATGCGCCGCTCCGGATGACAAGACGATGGCGCGTCCCGCGTCCGACAGGCGCAGGAGCGGGTCGACCGAGCGGATGACGCGCCATGTGGATGTCACGTTGACGTTCATCGTCTTTTCGAAAGTCTTGGCTTCGATATGGCCGATCGGAGCGAGAATACCGAGCACGCCGGCATTGGCGACGAGCACATCGAGCTTGCCCCAGCGCTCGTGGATCGCGCCGCCCAGGCGATCGATCCCGGCCATGTCGGTGAGGTCGAGAGGCACGAGCGTCGCGGAGCCGCCGGCGGCCTTGATTTCGTCGTCGAGGTCTTCCAACCCGCCGACCGTGCGGGCCACGGCAATGACATGCGCGCCTTCAGCCGCCAAAAGCTTCGAGAGTTGATAGCCGATGCCGCGCGATGCGCCCGTGACGAGCGCGACGCGCCCTTCGAGTTGACGAGCCATATCCTGAAGCCTCCCATTGCGAAGGCAGCCGACAGACCGCCTCGTTCGGCGGTCTGTCTAGCGGATGGCGCGGCGTGTTTGAACCCGGCTTAGCCGTTGCCGCCCAGCATGGAGAGCTGGCGCACATTGTCGGCGCCGTCGAAATCGGTCAGCGCCGTCGGGTAATCGCCCGTGAAGCAGGCGTCGCAGAACTGCGGCGCGTGCGGGTTGCGCTCCGGCTCGAAGGACGCGCGGTACAAGCCGTCGATGCTCACGAAGCCGAGGCTGTCGACCTGGATATAATCGCGCATTTCCTCGATCGTCATGCGCGACGCCAGAAGCTTCGACTTCTCCGGCGTATCGACGCCGTAGAAGCAGGAGGCGCGCGTCGGCGGCGATGCGATGCGCATGTGGACTTCCACCGCGCCGGCCTCTCGAACCATCTGGACGATCTTCTGCGAGGTGGTGCCGCGAACGATCGAATCGTCCACGAGAATCACACGCTTGCCCTCGATCATCGAGCGGTTGGCATTGTGCTTGAGTTTGACGCCCATGTGGCGGATCGAGTCGGTCGGCTGGATGAACGTGCGGCCGACATAGTGATTGCGGATGATGCCGAGCTCGAAGGGAAGCTTGGCTTCCTGCGCGTAGCCGATGGCGGCGGGCACGCCGGAATCGGGAACGGGCACGACGATATCGCCCATTTCCTTGCTCTCGCGCGCCAGTTCCGCGCCGATGCGCTTACGGATTTCATAGACGTTGCGCCCTTCGACATTGGAGTCGGGCCGGGCGAAATAAACATATTCGAAGATGCAGAAGCGCGACCGACGCGCCTGGAACGGAAAGGCCGACTCGATGCCGCTGTCGGTGATGGTCACCATCTCGCCGGGCTGAATGTCGCGAACGAAATCGGCGCCGATAATGTCCAGCGCGCAGGTCTCGGAGGCGAGAATCAGCGAGCCTTCCAGCTCGCCCAAGACGAGCGGGCGAATGCCGAGCGGATCGCGCACGCCGATCATGCGGCCGGGCGCCATGCCGACGAGCGAGAAGGCGCCTTCGAGCCGCGACAGCGCGTCGATCAGCTTGTCGTTGAAGTGCCGCGCGCCGCTCGTCGCGACCAGATGCAGGATCGTTTCCGTGTCCGACGTGGAAGAGAAGATCGAGCCGCGCCGCTGCAACTCGCGCTGCACGGTGAGGGCGTTGGTGAGATTGCCGTTATGCGCGACGGCGAAACCGCCGGCCGAAAGCTCGGCGAAGAAGGGCTGGACGTTGCGCAGGCCGCCGCCGCCCGTCGTCGCGTAGCGCGTGTGGCCGATGGCCGCTTCGCCCGGCAGGCGTTCCAGAACGGATTGCTTGGTGAACGTGTCGCCGATCAGACCGGCATGGCGCTCGACATGGAACTGCTTGCCGTCGAACGAGACGATGCCGGCCGCTTCCTGCCCACGATGCTGGAGAGAATGCAGCCCGAGCGTGACGAGCGCCGCTGCGTCCGCGCGGCCGAAAATGCCGAACACGCCGCACTCTTCATGCAGGCTGTCGTCGTCGAAAGGTGTCTCGTCCATGCGCTCGAACTTTCCCTGCACGCCGTCCCGATCATCGCTCCCCCAAGTGTCATATAAGGGTTCGGCTGATGAAACACGAATGAAAAACCTAAAAGGCCCGGAGCACTAAGCTCCGAGCCGATTCTTTCAAGGAGGAGGATGGGCCGAGCCCGAGTCCTCTCAGTTGGCCGGCGCTTCGGCCGGCTGTTCCTCGTTCTGCTGGATCGCGTCTTCGATCGAAGCCGGCTGATCCGAGGCAGATCCATTGTCCTGCGCCGCGCCGCTGGCCGGCGTCTGGGTCGCCTGACCACCCTGGAAGCGCTGACGGATCGTCGCCTCGGGATTGTCGGGCAGGGCGGCAACGAGCTTGGCGCCGAGTTCGTCCAGCATGGGCTTGGAGCGCGCCTGCGTGACCCAGACCGGCTGATTGCCGCTGTCGGGCGGCGTCAGCCAGTTGAAGAACACCATGGCGACCACGACGAGGAGGAGGCCGCGCGCCGCGCCGAACAGGAAGCCGAGCGTGCGGTCGAGCGCGCCGATGCGGCTGTCGATGATGAAGTCGGCGATCTTGAGCGTGATGAACGAGACGATCAGCAGCGTCAGGAAGAAGATGCCGGCGGCCGACGCGGCCATCGCGACCTTCTCGTTGTGAATATATTGCAGGGCAAAGGGGGTGAGCTTCTTGTAGAAGAAGAAAGCCGCAGCGGCGGCGGCCACCCAGCTCAGCACCGAAAGCACTTCGCGCGAGAAGCCGCGCACCATGGCGAGCAGCGCCGAAACGAGCATGATGGCGACGAGGATCGCATCGAGGAGCGTCAGGGTCATGGATTCCGTGCCTTCGGCGGGCCGTGTTTGGCGGCTCTGCGCCCGATCCGAGTTCTTTGCCGTGTGATGGCGCTGAAAATCAAGTGTCGTCTTCGATTTGGCGGCCCGCGACTTCGGCCACGAGATGGGGAAGCGTCTCGATTTCGAGCGCTTTGACATCGCGCTGCTTGGGCAGATCGGCCGAGGATGACGGCAGGATCGCGGTGCGGAAGCCGAGCTTCTCCGCTTCCTTGACCCGCTGGCCCGCGTGGGACACAGGCCGCACCGAGCCCGATAGGCTGATCTCGCCGAAGAAGACGCTGTCGGCCGGAAGCGGCCGGTTCGACAGGGACGAGACGAGGGCGGCAGCGACCGCGAGATCGGCCGCCGGCTCGCGAATGCGATAGCCGCCCGCGACGTTCAAATAGACGTCATGCTGCCCGAGCCGGACCCCGCAATGGGCTTCGAGCACCGCCAGCACCATGGCGAGGCGCGGCGTGTCCCAGCCGATGACCGAGCGGCGCGGCGTTCCGAGCGGCGAGGGTGCGACCAGAGCCTGGATTTCCACCAGCACCGGCCGCGTGCCCTCCATGCCGGCAAAGACGGCTGCGCCGGGCGATTTGCCATTGCGCTCGCCCAGAAAGAGTTCGGACGGGTTGGCCACTTCGCGCAGGCCCGCATCGCCCATTTCGAACACGCCGATCTCGTCGGTCGGCCCGAAGCGATTCTTCACCGTACGCATAATGCGATAGTGGTGTCCGCCTTCGCCTTCGAAATAGAGAACCGCGTCCACCATATGCTCGACCACGCGGGGTCCGGCGATCTGGCCTTCCTTTGTGACATGGCCGACCAGGATCACCGTCGCGCCGCTCGACTTGGCGTAGCGGATCAGCGCCTGACTCCCTGCGCGCACCTGCGTCACCGTGCCCGGCGCGGACTCCGCCATATCGGTCCAGACGGTCTGGATCGAATCGATGATCACGAGGTCCGGGCGCTTGTCCTGCGCAAGGGTCGCCAGGATGTCCTCGATATTGGTTTCGGCCAGAAGCTGGACGCTTGTGTCGCCCGCCTTCAAGCGCTGCGCGCGCAGGCGCACTTGCGCCACCGCCTCTTCGCCCGAGACATAGACGACGCGGTGACCGCCGCGCGCCAGCGCCGCCGCCGCCTGCATCAGGAGCGTCGATTTGCCGATGCCGGGATCGCCGCCGACCAGCAGCGCCGAGCCGCGCACGAAGCCGCCGCCCGTCACGCGGTCGAGTTCCGCAATCCCGGAGATGATGCGCGGCGCCTCCTCCATGTCGCCCGACAGCGGGAGGAGGGTCGCCGGGCGACCCTTTCGGCGCGACTTCATCGGCCCGCCGCCGATGCCACCCGTGTCGCTCTCCTCGACGATCGTGTTCCACTCGCCGCAGGCTTCGCACTTGCCCATCCAGCGGGAATAGACCGAGCCGCAGTTCTGGCAGATGAAAGAGGTCTTGAGCTTGGCCATGCGTCAGATCGCGAAGCGCTGCACGCGGCTGCCCAGTGCGGTCAGAAGCTCGTAGGAGATCGTGCCGCAGCGCGACGCCACCTCGTCGATCGGGATGTTCGGGCCGAAGACCTCTGCGACATCGCCGGGCTGCACGGCATCGTCCGGCAGGTCCGTGACGTCGAGCAGGGTCATGTCCATGGAGATACGGCCGAGAACCGGCGCGCGATGGCCGGCGATCGCCATCTCAGGCGCGGGTTGGGCGCTCCGCAGGGATGTGACGCCCGAAGCGGTGCGAGGATAGCCATCGGCATAGCCGATGCCGACCGTCGCGATGCGCGTGGCCCGATCAAGCCGCGCCGTCGCGCCGTAGCCCGCCGCTTCGCCGCGCGTGGCCGTGTGGACTTGGAGAACTCGAGCGTAGAGCGTCGCCACGGGGCGCAGCGCCCCCATCGGGTCAAGGCGAGCTTCACCGCCGTAAAGCGCGATGCCGGGGCGCGTCAGGTCGAAATGATAGGGCGCGCCGAGAAACACGCCGCCGGAATTGGCGAGCGAGCGCGCCACCTGCGGAAACAGCGCCGCCAGATGCTGAAAGCTCAGTCTTTGCTGCTCGTTCTGCTCCGAGGCGGGATCGTCGGCCGAGGCAAGGTGGCTCATGACGAGCGCGACGTCGAAGCCGCCGAGACGCGCGATGGTGAGGGCATCCCGCGCGTCGGCTTCGGCAAGGCCCAGCCGGTTCATGCCGGTCTCGAATTGAAGTGCGGCGGGCGCGGGCAGGGTGCCCGCGGCCGACTCGGCGAAGATGCGGACATCCTCGCGGCTGGACAGAACAGGGATCAGCCGATGCGCGCGGCAAAGCTCCGCCGCTTCGCGGTCCATTCCCTGAAGCACGAAGACGCGGCAGTTCGTATTGGCCAAGGCCTGTCGTATTTCCACACCTTCGCTTGCCCAGGCGACGAAGAACTCCCGGCAACCGGCCGCAAACAAGGCCTTGGCGACCAGCGGCGCGCCCAGACCATAGCCATTGGCCTTGACCGCCGCGCCGGTGCGCGCGCCCGGCGCTAGATTGGCCATGTGGCGCCAGTTGGCCTTGAGCGCCCAGCCGTCGATCGTGACGAAGGGCGCGCGTCCGCTGACGGGCAGAGTGGAAAGGAGGGGATGCGTCATGAAGGTCAGTCTGCTTATTCGAACCGTTCCGGCATGTGGCTTTCTTCGGCCAGATCCGTGAATCTCGTGAACTCCGCCTGGAAGGCGAGCGGCACCGTGCCAGTGGGGCCGTGGCGCTGCTTGGCGATGATGACCTCGGCTTTGCCACGCGCCTCGTTCATCTCCTGCTGCCACTTCATATGGTCGTCGGTGCCGGGTTTCGGCTCCTTGCTCTGCAGGTAATATTCGTCGCGATAGACGAAGAGCACCACGTCCGCGTCCTGCTCGATCGAGCCCGATTCACGAAGATCGGACAGCTGCGGGCGCTTGTCGTCGCGCGACTCGACCTGACGCGAAAGCTGCGACAGCGCCAGGATCGGCACTTCCAGTTCCTTCGCCAGAGCCTTCAGGCCCGTGGTGATTTCGGTGATTTCCTGCACGCGATTGCCGGCCGTCTTGGCCGAACCCTGCATCAGCTGCACGTAGTCGATCACCATCACGTCGAGGCCGCGCTGGCGTTTGAGGCGGCGGGCGCGGGCGGCGAGCTGGGCGATCGAGATGCCGCCCGTCTGGTCGATATAGAGCGGAGCCTTCTGCATCATCTCGGTGCAGGCGACGAGCTTGGAATATTCGGCATCCGTAATGTTGCCGCGTCGGATCTTGGAGGAGGACACCTCGCTCTGCTCGGAAATGATACGCGTCGCCAGCTGCTCGGCCGACATTTCCAGCGAGAAGAAGGCGACCACGCCGCCGTTCTTGGCCTTATGCGAGCCGTCAGCCTGCTCGGCCGGCTCGTAGGCCGAGGCGATGTTGAACGCGATATTGGTGACGAGCGATGTCTTGCCCATGGCCGGGCGCCCCGCCAGGATGATCAGATCCGAGCGCTGCAAGCCGCCGAGGCGGCGATCCATCTCGCGAATGCCGGTGGAAATGCCCGACAGGCCGCCGTCGCGATCCTTGGCCGCGCCGGCCATCTCAATAGCCTGCGCCATTGCGTCGCCGAAGGACTGGAAGCCGCCATCGTAGCGGCCCGTCTCGGCCAGCTGATAGAGCGCCCGTTCGGCTTCTTCGATCTGCTTGCGCGGCTCGGCATCGACCGGCGCGTCATAGGCGATGTTGACCATCTCCTCGCCGATGCCGATCAGCGAGCGACGAATGGCCAGATCGTAGATGGCGCGGCCGTAATCATTCGTATTGATGATCGTCGTCGCCTCGGTTGCGAGGCGGGCGACATATTGCGCCATGGTCATATCGCCGACGCGGTCGTTGGCGGCGAGGAAGGTCTTGATCGTGATCGGCGTCGCGATCTTGCCCATGCGGATCATGGAGCCGGCCTTGGAGAAAATCTCCTTGTGGATCGGCTCGTAGAAATGCTCCGGCTTCAGAAAATCATGAACGATGTAATAGGCATCGTTGTTGACCAGGATAGCGCCGAGGAGAGCCTGCTCCGCCTCGATATTCGCGGGGGCCTCCCGATAGAGTGGCTGCTCCTCCTCGAATTTGCGCGCGGCTTCCGCCATTCGTCTCGTCTCCATGCGTAGGGTAGGGAACCCTTCTACAGGAGATCGTCACTCAGAACCAATTTCGCGAGAGGTCGGGGCAAAGATTCCCATCCTCCGGACGACGCCTCAGGGAAAAGCTGGGCGCGCTTTGGGGATAAGCTGTGGACGACCGCGTGAGGCGGGGAAGGGCTTCGCCGCACAACCACCTACCTACGCGACATGAAAAAGGCCGGCGCATGGCCGGCCTTTCCCTTGAAGGTCGAAGGGTAATCGCGACGAAAGCGTCGCGGCTCGAAGCGGAAATTAAGCGGCTTCTTCTTCGGTCTCGCCTTCGGCGTCGTCTTCGTTCTCTTCCAGCTCTTCCTCGTCGATGCCGTAGATGGCCTCGGCGGAGTTGAGCTGCTCGCCGCGAGCCTGACGCTCGGCTTCATCGGGCGAACGAGCGACGTTGACCTGAACCGAAACTTCGACTTCCGGGTGCAGGGCGATCTTGACCGAGTGCAGGCCGATCGACTTGATCGGCAGGTTCAGCTCGACCGCGTTGCGGTTCACCGCGAAGCCCTGCTCCTTCAGAAGGTCGGCGATGTCGCGCGCCGAGACCGAGCCGTAGAGCTGGCCGGTTTCGCCGGCCGAGCGCACGATCACGAAGCTCTTGCCGTTGAGCGATCCGGCGACGCCCTGCGCTTCCGTGCGGCGCTCTTCGTTGCGGGCGATGAGCGAGGCCTTCTGCGCTTCGAACTTGGCGCGGTTGGCGTCGTTGGCGCGCAGCGCACGGCCGGTCGGCAGGAGGTAGTTGCGGGCATAGCCGTCGCGGACGCGAACGGTGTCGCCGATGCTGCCGAGACGGTTGATGCGCTCGAGAAGGATGACGTCCATGGTCTTTTTCCTTGTTGGTTAGCGAGGATTGTCCGTGCCGGCCGCATCGGCCGGCGATTTCGCGGTCTCGAACAGGCCGAGAGCCAGGAAGGCGAGAAGCGGGATCGACAGAAGCAGGATCGCCGCATAGGCGGTGAAGAGCATGAGGCCACGCGCCGCGCGCCCGCGCGACTTGCGGTGCATGGCGGCCAGCCCGACCATCGTGAGCGCACAGCCGAGCGCGCCGGTGAAGACCGCGCCCAGAAGCCCGGCTGCGCCACCCACGAAGCACAGCGCCAGTGCGCCCGCGAAGAGCGGCAGCGCGATGCGGGGCAGGCCGGCTTGCGCGGGAATATCGTCCTTCGGCCGGGGCAGACGCCCGCTGAGGCGCGTGATCGCTGCCGAGAGGTAAAGGCAGATGACCAGCGTCAGAACCAGGAAGGCCGGCTGGATATAGGGAATGACCGTGACGACGAAGCGTCCGAGATCGGCCATCTGTTCGGGCGAAACGGCCGAGGACGCTTCCGAAGACAGGGCCTTGGCGATTTCCGGCGCGAGTTCGGCAGGGTTGTAGCCGATCAGCCAACCCATGACGATGCAGCCGAAGGCCGAGAGAAGCGCCGCTGCCAGAAGTACGCGCTCCAACGGATACCAGAGGAGCGCCAGCGGCTTGCCGTTTTCTGCAGGCTCGCTGTCGGACGGGCGCGCAAGGCCGCAAAGATGGCCGAGGATCGCGGCGGGCAGGCCGACGCTGAGGAGAATGGTGAGGCCCGCATAGAAGGAGCCGAGCGCACCGGCCACAGCGCCGAATGCGGCGAGGGCGGCCACGAAGCCCGCGACGCTGCCCCAGCCGAGGCTTGCGATCATGATGGGCATGGGCGCGACGAAGGCCAGCCCGACCGCGCTCGATGACTGCGTCACGAGGCCGGCGAACAGAAGGGCCGAGGCAAGGCCGGCCAGCAGTCCGATCAGGAGGGCTTGGGGATTCATCGAAAGATTTCGCTGTCCTGCATCGAGGCAGTTAGGGGCTCGTGCCCCAACTCGGCTGGCATGTCGCGATCCGGAGGCGCCGAACGGAACCGGACCGGGGAAGGAGCGCGGCGATAAACGCCGCGCCCCGAAAGGCGATTACTTCAGAACGTAGGGCAGGAGGCCCAAGAAGCGTGCGCGCTTGATGGCCTGAGCCAGAGCGCGCTGGTTCTTCTGCGACACCGCGGTGATGCGCGAAGGAACGATCTTGCCGCGCTCGGAAATGTAGCGCTGCAGGAGACGCACGTCCTTGTAGTCGATCTTGGGCGAATCGCTCGCCGCGAACGGATCGGACTTGCGGCGGCGATGGAACGGACGCCGGGTGGGGAGCTGAGCGACATCAACCATTATGCGGCCTCATCGGTACGGTCACGACGCGGGCGATCCTCGCGGGGACGATCGTCGCGGTCACGGCGCGGCGGACGGTCGCCGCCGTCGCGGTCGCCACGACGCGGACGGTCGTCGCGCTTCTGCATCATGGCCGACTGGGCGTCCTCATGCGCTTCGACGCGCACGGTAAGGTAGCGCAGCACGTCTTCGTTGATGCGCATCTGACGCTCCATCTCGTCCACGGCCGCGGCCGGGGCGTCGATGTTCATGAGCGTGTAATAGGCCTTCCGGTTCTTCTTGATCCGGTAGGTGAGGGTCTTGAGACCCCAATTCTCGACCTTGCCGACCTTGCCGCCATTGGCTTCGATCACACCGCGGTACTGTTCCACGAGTGCCTCGACCTGCTGGCCGCTGATGTCCTGTCGGGCAAGGAATACGTGCTCGTAGAGCGCCATATCTTGTCGCCTTTCCTTCGGTTGCGATTGCGTCGAACCAGCGGCTAAGCCTCTGCGACTCTCCTGTTGGCCAAAGGCCGAATGGGGAAAGGCGCGCTCTTAGAGACGGTCGAGAGCGGGAACACGGGAAGCGGACGCGCAAGGCATCCAACGGGCAAAAGCAAGCCGTCTTCCGTTCAGCCCCCGGCTGGTTCGGACAATACGGTGCGGCCCATACAGCGTTTTGCGCAAAGTGGCAAGGCGCTCGGACGAATCAGTGCCTCGCGCCATGACATGCGAATCGCGAAACCGCAGCGTTTCGAAGGGCGGTAAATTTGGCGCTAAACTTGACACTCTGGAAGCCTGCCCCCATTCAGCCGGCAAAGCTCAACAGTCAAATGGGATGGCGATGTCGCTTGCCTTAGTGTTCCCCGGCCAGGGAAGCCAGACCGTCGGCATGGGCCGCGACCTCGCGGACACCTTCCCGCAAGCGCGGCGCGTCTTCGAGGAAGTGGACGAGGCGCTGGGCGAGCGTCTGAGCGACACGATCTGGAACGGCCCGGACGACAAGCTGACGCTGACGGCCAATGCCCAGCCGGCCCTCATGGCCGTTTCAGTGGCCGCAATGCGCGCGTTGGAAGCCTCCGGCTTCGATCTAGGCCAAAAGACATCCTTCGTGGCCGGCCATTCGCTGGGCGAGTATTCCGCTCTGGCAGCGGCAGGGTCACTCTCGGTCACGGACGCGGCGCGTCTCCTGCGCATTCGCGGTGAGGCGATGCAGGCGGCGGTGCCGGCAGGCGAGGGCGCCATGGCGGCGATCCTGGGTCTCGACGAAACCGTTCTGGCCGAGGTCTGCACCGAGGCCGGCCAAGGCGGCGTCTGCCAGATCGCCAACGACAATGGCGGCGGACAGATCGTGATTTCCGGCACCAAGGCCGCCGTCGAGCGCGGCATGGCGCTGTCGCTCGAAAAGGGCGCCAAGCGCGCGATCCCGCTGCCCGTGTCCGCGCCCTTCCATTCCATGCTGATGCAGCCCGCCGCCGATCGGATGCGCGAAGCCCTGTCGAGCGCTGAGATTAGAGCGCCGCGCGTGCCGCTCGTCGCCAATGTCCTTGCGTCGGCGATCTCCGACCCCGACGAGATTCGCCAGCGCTTAGTCGAGCAGGTGACGGGTCAGGTGCGTTGGCGCGAAAGCATGACCTATCTCGCCGACGCCGAGGTCGATCTCCTGTTCGAGGTGGGCAACGGCAAGGTCTTGGCCGGTCTCGCCAAGCGCATCGACAAGCGGCTTTCGGCTGTCTCGATCGGCGCACCCGCCGACATTGAGGCCGCGCTCGCCAAGCTCGCCTGACGTTCCTTTCATTCGAGGATTTCCTATGTTCGATCTGACCGGCCGCAAGGCTCTCGTTACCGGCGCCAGCGGCGGCCTGGGAGAGGCGATCGCCAAGGCGCTGCACGGCGCGGGCGCTACCGTCGGCCTGCACGGCACCCGCCGCGAGAAGCTGGAGGAGGTCGCCGCCTCCCTCGGTGACCGCGTGCATGTGCTTCCTGCCGATCTCGGCTCGCGCGCGGATCAGACGGCCTTGGCCGAGGCGGCCGATGCCAAGCTCGGCGGCGTCGATATTCTGGTCAACAATGCCGGCATCACCAAGGACGGCCTCTTCGTTCGCATGTCGGACGAGGACTGGGACCGTGTGATCGAGGTCGATCTGACCTCCGTGTTCCGTCTGACGCGCGCGCTGACGCACCAGATGATGCGCCGTCGCTACGGCCGCATCATCAACATCACCTCGATCGTTGGCGTGACCGGCAATCCGGGGCAGGCCAATTACTGCGCGGCCAAGGCGGGCATGATCGGCTTCTCGAAATCGCTGGCGCAGGAAATCGCCTCGCGCAACGTCACGGTCAACTGCATCGCGCCGGGCTTCATCCAGAGCGCCATGACCGACAAGCTGAACGACAAGCAGAAGGACGCGATCATGGGTGCCATCCCGATGCGCCGCATGGGCGCGGGGGAGGACATCGCGGCCGCCGCGCTCTATCTGGCGTCCAACGAGGCGGCCTATGTCACCGGGCAGACGCTGCACGTGAACGGCGGCATGGCCATGATCTGAGGTCCTTGGCAGGGCGTCTCCCGCCTTGGATGGCGGGCGGCGCCGTGCTAAGCCGCCGAGGTGGGGCTTTCCCCCGTCGTTCGGCATGTTAGGCGTGACCTTCCCGGCTGCGCTGCTTGATTAACCAGACTCCGGCGTCTAACGAAGCGACGGAAGCCAATCCAACTGAGGAATGACTATGAGCGATACCGCTGAACGGGTTAAGAAGATCGTCGTTGAGCATCTCGGCGTCGAGCAGGAGAAGGTCACCGAAAACGCCTCCTTCATCGACGATCTCGGCGCCGACAGCCTCGACACGGTCGAGCTCGTCATGGCGTTCGAGGAAGAGTTCGGCGTCGAGATTCCGGACGATGCGGCCGAGACCATCCTCACGGTCGGCGACGCGGTGAAGTTCATCGAGAAGAACCAGGCCTGACGCTCTGGCGGACGCGTCCGCCCTGCACGTGAGTACCGTATGAGACGAGTCGTCATTACCGGCGTCGGCATGGTCAGCCCGCTTGGCGCCGGTGTCGAAGTCACTTGGAAGCGTCTCCTCGAAGGCCGCAGCGCGGCCGGTCGAATCGAGGGCTTCGAAGCGTCCGACCTGCCTTGTCAGATCGCCTGCCAGATCCCGAAAGGGGATGGCAGCGACGGGACTTTCAATCCAGATCTCTGGATGGAGCCCAAGGAACAGCGCAAGGTCGACGATTTCATCGTGTACGCCGTCGCGGCCGCGTCCGAAGCGCTGGATGATGCCGACTGGCATCCCGAAACGGACGAAGATCAGTGCGCCACTGGCGTGCTGATCGGCTCCGGCATCGGCGGTCTCCAGGGTATCGAGCGCAACGCGTTGATCCTGGCGGAGAAGGGGCCTCGTCGGATCAGCCCCTTCTTCATTCCCGGCAGCCTGATCAATCTGGCGTCCGGCCATGTTTCGATCCGCAACAAACTGCGTGGGCCGAACCATTCCGTCGTGACGGCCTGTTCCACGGGCGCTCACGCCATTGGCGACGCGGCGCGGCTGGTCATGCTCGGCGATGCCGACGTCATGGTGGCGGGCGGCGCGGAATCGCCTGTCGGTCGTTTGTCGATCGCGGGTTTCTCGGCCTGCCGTGCGCTGTCGACGAGCTACAACGACAACCCGACCGCCGCGTCGCGTCCTTACGATAAAGGTCGAGACGGCTTCGTCATGGGCGAAGGCGCTGGCATCGTCGTTGTCGAAGAGTTGGAACATGCTCTGGCGCGCGGTGCGCGCATCTATGCCGAGGTGATCGGCTATGGCATGTCGGGCGATGCCTATCATATCACCGCGCCGGCCGAGAGCGGCGACGGCGCCTATCGTTGCATGTCCATGGCGCTGAAGCGCGCCGGCATCGCGCCGGCTGAAATCGACTATATCAACGCGCATGGCACCTCGACGCCGCTGGGCGACGAGATCGAGCTTCGCGCTATCGAGCGTATGCTTGGCGACGCGGCGGCCGGAAAGCTGATGTCGTCCACCAAATCCTCGATCGGGCATCTCTTGGGAGCAGCTGGATCGGTGGAGGCCATTTTCTGCGCGCTGGCGATTCGCGACAATGTCGCTCCCCCCACGCTGAACCTGGACGATCCGTCGGTGGAAACGCCGATCGACCTCGTGCCCAAGGTGAAGCGCGAAAAGGCGATCGATATCGCGCTGTCGAACTCCTTCGGTTTTGGCGGCACGAACGCGTCTCTCATACTGCGCCGCTACCGCGGCTAGAGTCGGCCAAGCCGTTCGAACCGGCTTTCGCCACATTCGGATGGTGGTTCGGGCATCCATGCCGAGAGGCCGCGTGATGTCGTGGCCCGAACCATTTCGAGAGTCAGCGCGCCGCCGGCAAAGATGCGGCCCGCCCAGTCTCGTTCCGATTCGAAGGGAACATCATGACCATCGGTTCAGACGAGACCGTCCGCGAACCCGTTCCGGCCGAGACCACGGCGGAGCGCCACCGCCGCAAACCCCGCTCCCGCTCTGCGCGCAACAGCTTCGTCGCCTTTCTCAGCTTTTGTGTCAGTGGCGCGCTCGCCCTGGCGCTGGCGGCGGCGGGTGTCGTGTATTGGGGCAAGACCGAATTCGAAGGCGCAGGTCCCCTTCAACAGGAGGCGACCTATCTCGTCCCCAAGGGCGGCGGCCTTGACACCATCGCGAGCGGGCTGGAGCGCAAAGGCATCATCAGTGATGCGCGCATTTTCGAATATGGTGTGCGCTTCGAGCGGGCGGCGAGCCAGTTGAAGGCCGGTGAATACGCGTTTGCGCCCGGCGCCAGTATGCGCGACGTGATGGATACGATCCGGTCCGGCAATGCGATCCTTCACTCGGTGACCATCCCGGAAGGGTGGACGGTGGCGCAGATCTACGCGCGCCTTGCCGCTGACGATACGCTGGTGGGCGACCTGCCGCCGGTCGCGCCGGAGGGAAGCCTGCTACCCGAAACCTACAAGTTCACGCGTGGTCTCAGCCGCGCCGAGCTCGTCTCACAAATGTCCGCCGCCCAATCGAAGCTGGTCGCCGAAATCTGGAAGGGGCGGCAGGACGGACTTCCGGTCAAGGATATCGGGCAGTTCGTCACACTGGCGTCGATCGTCGAAAAGGAAACGGGCATCGACTCCGAGCGGCCTCATGTCGCCTCCGTCTTCGTAAATCGCCTGCGCAAGAACATGCGTCTGCAATCGGATCCGACGATCATCTACGGCATCTGGGGCGGCGCTGGGAAGCCATCGGACGAGCCGATCCGTCAATCCCATATCGCCAGCGACACGCCTTACAACACCTATATCATCCGTGGTCTGCCGCCCGGCCCGATCGCCAATCCCGGCCGCGCGGCGCTGGAGGCGGTCGCCCATCCGCTGGACACGGACGATCTTTATTTCGTCGCCGACGGCACGGGTGGTCATGCGTTTTCGAAGACGCTGGATGAGCACAATGGCAATGTGCGTCGCCTGCGCGAGATCGAGCGACGCTCTGGCGCTGTACCCGCGAGCGCTTCGACGGAATGATCGCTTCCAATCGCGGCGCAGCCGCTCTCCAGATCGGGAGTTGACGAATGCCCGTCCGAAGCATGACGGGCTTTGCCCGTTTCGAAGGCCTTGCGGACGGCGCGGGTTTCGTCTGGGAGCTGCGCTCGGTCAACGGGAAAGGGCTGGAATTGCGGCTTCGGCTGCCGCAAGGTTTCGAGCGTATCGAAGCGGATGCGCGCCGAATTCTGTCCAGCGCCTTATCGCGCGGCAATTTGCAGATTTCGCTGTCGCTGGATCGACCGGAGAATGCTCTTCCCGCCTTCAGCATCAACCAGACCTTTTTGAACGAAATCCTCCGTCTTTCAGACGAGTTGGTTCGCGCCGGACACGCCACCTCGCCGAGCGCCGACGGCCTGCTCGCGCTCCGCGGTGTGATCGAGGTGACGGACGAAGCGCATCAGCCGGAATGGTTCGAAGCGCGGGGACCCTCTGTTCTCGAGGGACTGAAAGCG
Organism: Aureimonas sp. N4; assembly: GCF_001463925.1. Taxonomy (NCBI): domain Bacteria; kingdom Pseudomonadati; phylum Pseudomonadota; class Alphaproteobacteria; order Hyphomicrobiales; family Aurantimonadaceae; genus Aureimonas; species Aureimonas sp. N4. The sequence continues at coordinate 109,717 of NZ_BBWS01000048.1, forward strand.
GCCGTCGCGGCCCTTGTCGCGGCGCGGGAGCAGGAGGGAGAGGCGCTTCGCACGCTTCTCGTCGCGCGGCTGAACGAGATGGAAGCGCTGGTGGGGCAAGCGCTCGAGGATCCTTCACGCGCTCCCGAGGCGCTGGCCGCACGCCTGCGGCAGCAAGTGATGGACCTCCTCGGCGCAGACGCCTTGCTGGATACCGCGCGTCTCCATCAGGAAGCTGCCGTGATGGCGACCAAGATCGACATTCGAGAAGAGATCGACCGTCTCACGACACATATCGCTGCCGCGCGCGGTCTTCTGGCGGATGGTGGCGCCATTGGTCGCAAACTGGATTTCCTGTCGCAGGAATTTAACCGCGAATCGAATACGATTTGCTCCAAATCTCACGCGGCCTCGCTGACCGCCATCGGTCTGCAACTAAAGGTCGTCATTGATCAGTTTCGCGAACAGGTTCAGAATATCGAATGAAACCGCTTTTGGATGTCGAAACCAGCCCCTCGATCGCTCGGCGCGGTCTGATGCTGGTTATTTCCTCTCCGTCCGGCGCCGGGAAGTCGACGATCGCTCGAACCCTTCTCGATCTCGATCCGAAATTTTCCTTGTCGATCAGCGTGACGACGCGCAAGCGCCGGCCGAGCGAGATCGATGGCGTCCATTACCATTTCATCACGGTAGAAGAGTTCGAGCGACTTCGCTCGTCCGACGCGCTTCTCGAATGGGCCGAGGTCCACGGCAATCTCTACGGCACGCCGCGCGCGTCCGCCGAGAAGGCGATGCGTGAGGGGCGGGACATGCTCTTTGACATCGACTGGCAGGGCGCGCGTCAGTTGCAGGAGCAGGCCAAGACCGACATCGTGTCGATCTTCATCCTGCCGCCCTCGATGGAGGAATTGGCACAGCGTCTGACGCGGCGTGCCGAGGATTCCAAGGAGACCATCGCGATGCGGCTGAAAAACGCCTGCGTCGAGATCGAACGCTGGCGCGACTACGAATATGTCGTGATCAATGACGATCTGGATCGTGCCTTCTCGGCGGTTCTCTCGATCGTCAGCGCGGAGCGTCTGCGCCGCGACCGCCGCCCCGGCCTGTTCGACTTCACCGCGCGTCTTTTGGAAGAAGCCAACCGTGAAGCGGGCAATGAGGCTTGAGGTTTAAACCACGACCCGCTTCGCGTGAGGGGTCGTTCAGGACAGCGCGTTCGCCAGACGAACGAATTCGCTGACATCCAGCGTTTCGGCCCGCCGTGTCGGGTCGATACCCGCGCGCGAGAGAAGCGCCTCGCCGCCGACCGGCTTTAGGCTCTGGCGCAGCATCTTGCGGCGTTGGCCGAAGGCGGCCGCTGTCACCCGTTCTAGAGCCTCCATCGAAACCGGCAGCGGCTCGGCGCGAGGGGTGAGCTGAACGATGGCCGAGGTCACCTTGGGGGGCGGCGTAAACGCTTCGCGCGAGACATCGAACAGAATTTCGGCTTGGGTTCGCCAGCCGGCGAGGACTCCCAAGCGGCCATAATGATCGTCGTCCGCACCTGCGACGATGCGCTCGGCGACTTCCTTTTGAAACATCAAGGTCAGGTCGAGCCAGCGGGGCGGCCAGGTCGGAACCGTGAGCCAGTTCAAAAGGAGCTGCGTGCCGACATTATAGGGCAGGTTGGCGACGATCTTGAACGGCCCATCCGTCAGGCTCGCCGGGTCGACCTCCAACGCATCGCCTTCCACTAGATGGAAGCGGCCGGGATAATGCGCGCCGATGGCCTCCAGGGCCGGGCGACAACGCGGGTCCTTCTCGATGGCGATCACGCGTCCGGCCCCATGGGCGAGGAGCGCGCGCGTCAGGCCGCCGGGGCCGGGACCGATCTCGATGACCGTCTGCCCTTCCAGCGGCCCGGCTTGGCGCGCGATGCGGCCCGTCAGGTTGAGGTCGAGCAGGAAGTTCTGACCGAGCGCCTTGCGCGGATCGATCCCGTGGTCGGCGAGAACCTCGCGCAGCGGCGGCAAACCGTCAAACGCGAGCGTCACGGTTTAGGGGCTTCCATAGCAACGTCAGTTTCGCCGGCGATTTTCGACATGCGCGCCGCCAAACGCAGTGCGGCAATGAAACTGTTCGGCCGCGCCGTGCCGGTGCCTGCGATGTCGCCGGCTGTTCCGTGGTCGGGAGAGGTGCGAATGATGGGCAAGCCCAGCGTCACATTCACCGTCTCGTCGAAGGCCAGCGTCTTGGCCGGGATCAGAGCCTGATCGTGATACATGCACAGCGCCACGTCGTAGCGCCGCCGCGCTTCCGGGTGGAACATCGTATCGCCGGGTAGGGGGCCGACCACATCGAACCCTTCCGTTTGAAGCATCGCAACGGCGGGTCTGATGACGGCTTCGTCTTCGCCGCCGATCGCGCCGCGCTCGCCCGCATGGGGGTTAAGCCCGGAAATGGCGAGTCGCGGCGTCTCAAGACCGAAGCGCTCGCGCAGATCATTGATCACGATCCGCGCCGTGGAAACGATCAGATCCGTCGACAGCGCCGCCGGCACCTCAGCCAGAGGAATATGGATCGTGACGGGGACGCAGGAGAGTTCAGGCCCGGTCAGCAGCATCACTGGCTGCAAAGACGTGTTGGTCAGCGTGCCGCAGAGTTCGGCCAGATATTCCGTATGGCCGGGATGGGCGAAGCCGGCGTCGTAGAGCGCCTTTTTGTCGATCGGATTTGTGACGATCGCGGCGGCGTCTCCCGACAGAACGAGGCGCGTCGCCCGGTCGATAGCCTCGATCGTGCCAGCCGCATTGGCCGGATCGAGGTCGCCGGGCGTGTCGACATGCTTGTTGACGAGCGGAAGCACCGCCATCTCTTCGGCTGGAACCGAAGCGATGTCTGCCAGGCGCGACAGGGTATGGACCGTGACATCAATCCCCAGCCGCGTCGCGCGCGAGCGGATCATCTGTGGATCGGCCAGAAGCACGAACCGGGGAAGATCCAGAAGTTCCCGATCACGGAAGGCGAGCAGGGTGACATCCGGCCCGACGCCGGACGGCTCACCGACAGTGACAAGGAGGATAGGGCTGTCCGGCCCGGCAGTTTTGCTTGGCATAGGGTCCGGATTATCGACGGATGATCGCCGCTTTGTCGCGCAGCTTCTTCAGAAAAGCCTTGTCGGGCTCCTTCTTGCCCATGGCTTCCATTTCGTTAGCCTGGAAGACCATGGCCGCCGTTTGGTCATCCGAGACGGAGCGGCTGTCGCAGATAGCGACGAACTCGACGCCGCGCTCGGTTTGCTGGGCCTTGGTTGTCTTGCCGCGCGCAGCGTTGACGATCTCGTCCTTCCAGCGTGGCGGCAATTCGGGCTGCGGAATGCGGCCGAGATCGCGGACGGTGACGTCCCGCAGCCCCTTGGCGATGTCGTAGGTCGCGGGGCAGCTCGTGAAACGCTGGCGCAGCAGATTGGCTTCGCTCATACGGCGCTCCATCTGCGACCCACGCTTGTCCTGCGGCACGACGAAAATGACCTGCTGAAGCGTATATTCTGTCGTGGTCGGCTTCTTGCCGCCCTGCTGGATCATCCGCTGTACGGCATCCTGCTCGGTGATGCGCTCGGTTTGGCGCACATTGGCGACGACGGCCTGACCCCAACCCATCTGGACGCGAATGTAGTCCTTGAAGCCCTTGGCCGAGAAGCCCGCGCGAGCCAGAACTTCCGAAAGCTGCGCTTCCGTGAGTTTGTTGTCGCGTGCGAAGCGGGCAAAAGCCTCGTCAACGGCCGCATCGGGAATCTGAATGCCGCGCCGACGCATTTCCTGCGTCTTCAGAGCCTCGTCGATCAGCTCATCGGTCGCGGCCTGCGTACCGCCCGGCGCACGGCGCAGCTTCAGGAAGGCGGCGCGCTGCTGGATCTGATAGCTCGTGATCGCCTGCTTGTTGACGATCACCTTGATCTCGGACGCAGCCTGAGCGGGGGCGGCGCTGAGCCCGCAAGCGATTACAAAGGCTGCCAGAGCCGAGCAGAGGGCGAACTGTCGGGCAAGCTTGCGTGCGGTCATCGTATGCCTATCTCCCGCTCCTGAGCGGCCGAACATCGGCCGCCCACGCCGCGCTTATCAGGCGGCTTTGGCGAAACCATGGTCTTTTTAACAGATCAATTGGTCGAGCCAAGTCCATAGCTGTATCCGACCTTTCCAAGGGTGCGGAACGAGAGGGTGAGCATGACGCTCGTCCGAGCTTCGGTCAGTCGATATTGATCGTCGGTGTTTTTGTATTCGGCCAACAGACTGAAGCATTCGTCGGCATAGCCCACGCCGAATGTCTTGCTGATGAACGTCTCGTTCTCGATATCGTAGGCCAGCGAGCCGACCGTCCTGAAGTTCTCGTTGATCTTGTAGGACGCCGACGCCGTAACCTGTTTTCGATCCACGGGCAGACTGTAGATCGGCTGAGCGGCGATCTGTGAATACATCAGCGACGTATCCAGCTTTCCGTAGCTGAAACCGCCCATCAGGTCGGTTCGCTTGACCTCGAAGTTGTCCTTATCGAAGCGGCCCTGTGCGCCCAGGCTGATCCCCAGAGGCGTCGCCAGAACGATGGACGAAACATAGTCGGAGCGATCCGATTCCAGTCCCGATTCGTATCCGACCAGCGCGAGGTCCGGCTGCGCGAACGGGTTCTCGCCCGCCAGATGAAAGGACTGACCGAACACGGCGTCGATCGCGTAGCCCGCGCCGAAGACGCCGCCATACTGGACGCCGAGATTGGCCCGCGTGCCGCCTTCGATCCGGTCGTAGCCCGAAAACTTGTCGGCTTCGAAAAGGTTGGCCGCATTGAAGACGAGGCTCTGCGCGTCTTCGTTCGGCAGGCGGCCGGACTTCATTTCGTCCGGGCGCACGAGCAATTGAGCGATCGGGGTGATGACGTGGGAGGCGGTCGCCGTTTCGATCAGATAGGGGTAGCGCACGTCCAGTCCGGCCGTCGCCATGCCTCTGGCGCCGGATTCATCGACGTCGATACCGCCGAGCCCGAGGCTCGAAGTGGTTGCGGCCGGGATGCCCTGCGCTTCCATATCGGCGCGGTAGAGATCGCCCCGAAGGCTGGCCGACGGCGTGATCTGCAGGCCCTCGTCCGTGGTCAGCGTCCGCTTCCACTTCGCCTCGGTGGTCACGCGACTGTAGTCGCCTTCCAGCACGTTGCGCCGGAAGACATCCGTCCGATACGGAAAGCCCTGCGACGCATTGCAGGCGCCCTTGATGAAGCGCGAGGGGTCGCACAGGAGAAGATAGCCGGGGCTCGTCGCGTCGCGGCGAATATTGGTCAGATTGGCATCGAGTTCCAACTGCCCGCCGAGCACCGGGTTCTCGTTGATATATTGATAGTCGAGCGACGGCAGGACAAAGGGCTGAACCTTGCCGGTCAGCGTGTTTTCGGTCTGAACGTCGAAGCTCTGCCCGCGCAGATCGAAGAAGCTCTGGTCACCCAGACCCGTCAGATAGATCTCGTTGGTGCGATAGATCTGATTGAAATTCTCGATCTGATAGACACGGCTGAAATTGCGATCGCTTTGCGCCAGCAAGTCCCAGCCGAAGGTCCATTGCTCGTTGAGCGCGAAGCGGCCCGTCGTCCCGATCATGCCCCGATCGCGATCGACGCTGATCGGATTGGTGATCGCGTTGTCGGAGCGGAAGTCGCTGAACCGCTCGGGGTTCAGCTGCGAGATTCCCGCCGTCTGGAGCGTGAAGTAGCCGTTCTCGAACGCCTTGCGATATTCGGCCTCGGCGAGGAACCCCTGACGCGTGAAATAGGTGCCCGCGACCGTCGCGTCTGAGCTTTCGTTGATGGCGAAATAATAGGGAACGCGCACGCCCACGCCGAGCTTGGAGTTCGACTTGAAGCTTGGCGGCAGGAGGCCGCTCTGTCGCTTCACCGTCGGATCGGGCGAGGCGAAATAGGGGAGGTAGGCCAGCGGCTTGCCGAACAATTCGAAGCGCGCGCCGTAATAGCGCACGACCTTGTTCTTCTGGTCCCACACGATGCGGCGCGCCTTCACCTGCCAGAGAGGCGCGCGTTCGGGATGCTTTTCACAGGCCTCGCAGGCGGTATAGACGCCGCGCTCGAATGTCGTCGTGTCGCCGTTCTGGCGCACGGCCTGGCCTGCCGCGAAGCGCGTGTTATCCGGCGTCTCGATCCGCAGCGCCTGGATGAAGCCATTGGCGAAATCGTCGGTCACATCGATCGAGTCGGCGTAGACCTTATTGCCCGAGGGCTCCACCAGCTCGACATCGCCGGAAGCAACGAGGCGACGCGACGCCTGATCGTAAACGATGTCGCGGGACACGAGCTTATAGCCGCCATAGTCGATCTGGATCCCGCCCTTGGCGGTGACGACCTGCTTGTCGCTGTCATAGGTAACGGTATCGGCCTCGAGGAACAGCTGCGTTCCCTCGGGTACCGAAACCGAAGCGCCGAGATCGCCGAGCGACGTCTGGGCATGGGCGGCGACGGCTGCGACCATCATGGCCGAAAGCGCGACGCCGGTCAGGAGAGCAGCCTTGAAAACGGGCTGAGCACCCGTCCCCCATCGGCGCGAGATCCCCCTCGCTGTCATTCTAACCATCCTCCTGATGGAGCAGGATTGTCGTCCCGAACAAACCCGCCGCCACGACCGGGAACCAGGCTGCGACCACAGCCGGAATCACGGAGTTGCTTCCCAGCGCTTGGGCCAGGAACGTTATCACGTAAAGCACGAAGCCCGCCGCGACGCCACCGACGATCGTGCCGCTCGATTGTCCCAATCGCGTGTAACGCACAGCCACGGTGGCCGCGACGAGCGTCATGGCCACGAACAGGGCGGGACGCGCGATCAGGGCGTTGAACCGCATGGCGAACGCATCGGCATTGTAGCCGAGGCTCCGCGCCACCTCGATCTTGCCGCCGAGCTCCCAAATGGAGATCGCATCGGGATTGGCGAGGCGCTGTTCGATAAATTCCGGAAGAAGCGTCGTTGGGATAGTGACGCGGGACTCGCGAACGGGCGGTGAGCCGACGCGGGTCACAAGCGGGTCTTCGATCACCCATTCGCCGTTCTCAAGCCGGGCCTGCGCGGCGTCGATCCGTTCCGACACGACGCCCTCCTGGCGCATGATGAAGGCCGTGACGCCGCCGAGCGTCGCACCACCATCGGATACCGCTTTAGCACCGATGATCGATTCCACGCCTTTGCCCGTCTGGCGCAGCCAAGGCGAGCGGTCGTTGCTTTGCGTCACGACGCCGGCCGTCGCCGTTTGCAGCCGCGCCGACTGCGCCTGCGCCGCAGCCGCGATCGGGTTGTAAAGGCCGACCGACAGGACGCCGATCAGAAAGGAACCGAGGGCGAAGGGCGCGATGATCTGCCAGACCGACATGCCGCCGGCGCGCGCGATCACGAGTTCCAGTTTGCGGTTGAGCGAAACCAGCGTGAAGATCGACGAGAACAGGATGATGAAGGGGAAAGCCTGCTCGATGAAAGCCGGAACCCGAAGCGCCGAGATGGTCGCAATCGTGGCGAAGGAGACGTCCTGCGACGCGCCCCGGCGGCTGACCTCGATCATGTCGATAAGATAGGTCAGAGCGAAAACGGCGATCAGCGTCGAGATGAAGCTGACGACGTAGCGCCGCAGAAAATAAAGATTGATCGTCCGCCGGGTCATGCGCGGCCTGCCCCCGAGGTCGAACGGTCCGAGGGAAGAAGTCGCGCCAATTGCCCGCCGACCCAGCGGAAGCCGTCGGTGATGCGGCGCACGATCGGATGCTCGATCACGTTCACGTCCCGCCAGAGAAGCCAGATGTCGAACAGGATCGCGGCGGCGGGGAGGGAATAGATCACGACGGCGTAGCGCGGATTCTTGCTGATGAGCGAAAGCGACACGAAGCCGATCGCCTTCAAGGACAGCGCGCCGGCCAGCCCCAGCGCCATGGCCGGTCCCGGTCCTTGCCGGTTGGTGCGCGGATGGGAGGCGATGACCAGGGCCCACAGAGCAAAGGCGATCGGGAAGAGCCAGTCGGTGCGGCGTTGCGCTAGCTCCTCCACGAACTGGTTGGGATGCAGCTGGAACACCTTATCGTTCGGATCGGGGTTCAGAAGCTCGCGGGTCGAGCGCTCCGACATGCGGATCCAGTCGCCCGTTTCGACCGGCCGCAGATTGGCGAGATCGAACGCATAGGTCTGGAACTCGATGATCGAAACCGTTCCGTTCGTGTTGTTGCGACGATGCAGCTGACCATCGTCCAGAACCAGATAGGACTGACCCTCGCGCTCCACGATCTGTGCTTCGCGGGCGAAATAGGTGAGGTCGAGCGCCGGGTCGCGCGTATCCGATAGGAAGAGGCCGCGCACATTCGAACCGCGCGCCTCGTCGATGCTCATCACCAACCCGTCCTGCACGCGCTCGAAGCGGCCGGGCTGAAGAAACAAGCTGATCGCATCGGCATTGATGGCGCGGATGCCGTTCTGAAACGCGCTCGACGCAGCCGGACCGATGAAGTTGGAATTGATGACGATGATCGCCGCCGCGCCGAAGGCGAGATAGAGAATCGGTTTGAAGATCACCTTGCGCGATCCGCCGGCCGCCGCGATCACCGCGCGTTCGGAATCGGCGTTCAACGAGTTCAGCGCCTGAATCGCGCCGATCAGAAGCGCAAAGGGAATAACGCCGGCCGCAAGATCCGGCATCAGCATGAGGGCGATCCAGATGATGTTGCCGGCGGCGGTCGCGCTGGTGCGCACGATGTCGAGCCGTTGCAGAACCTGGACGATCCAGACGATCATCACGAGCGCGGCCAGCGAACCGACGCTGTAAACGGCGACGCGCTTGAAGATGTAGCGTTCGATAAGCTTCATGCGTTTTGCGGTTCCGGCGATCCCGTTGCGGGCGCCGGGGGCTCGGCGCAGCGTTCGAACCCGATCGTTCGACATATCTGGCTGCGGTAGACTGCTCCAGCTTGGCTAAAGAAGGGCGAACAAAGATGGTTAGCCTTTTCTTAATGCCGTGGCCACCCTTGCAATCGCTTCCTCCACGGCCAAGATGCGCCCTAAGCAACGCCGCTTCGCGCTGCTGTCCGATTTTCCGAGCCCTTGGGCTCTCTGCCTTCTCATCGGGGTCTTCATGTCCAGTCTGCCGACCATCCAATTCGCTGCGCCCGCGCTTCCCTCGTCCGGTGTTCTGGTGCTCGTCACCGGCCGCGACGGCGCGTTGCCGGACGGTCTGCCGGAGGCGGTGAAGAGTGCGGCCGAGCGCGCGGCCTCGCTCGGCAAGTTCAAGGGCAAGGCGCTGGCGAGTGTCGACACGATCGCGCCATCCGAAAGCGGGCTGGATCGCATCCTTTTGATCGGCGGATTGGGCGAGGAGGCTTCGCGCGAGGAAGAATGGCTGAAGCTCGGGGGCGCGATCGCCGCCAAGCTCTCGGGCGCGACAGAGGCGACGATCTGGACAGCGGGCGCCACCACCGTCCCGAACGCACGCGAGGCGGCCTCGATCAGCCTCGGCGTGCTGCTGCGCCTCTACAAGTTCGACCGCTACAAGTCGAAGAAGGTCAAGGAAGGCGAGGACGACGCAGCTGACGCGCCTCTGTCCGTCACCATCGCGGTTTCGGAGCCCGAGGCCGCTAAAGGCGCGTTCGAGGAGCTGGAGGCCGTTGGCGAAGGTGTTCGGCTGGCACGCGATCTCGTCAACGAACCCGCCAACATCCTGACCACCACGGAATATGCGGCTCGCATCGAGGCGCTTCGCGCCACCGGGCTGGAAGTCGAGACGCTCGACGAAGACCAGATGCGCGCGTTGAAGATGTTCGCGCTGCTCGGCGTTTCGCAGGGTTCTCCGACGCCGGCGCGTCTCTGCATCATGCGCTGGAACGGCGGCGCGGAGGGCGAGGCGCCTGTCGCCTTCGTCGGCAAGGGCGTGGTGTTCGATACGGGCGGCGTGTCGATCAAGCCGGCGGCCGGCATGGACGAGATGAAGGGCGACATGGGCGGCTCCGCGGCCGTTGTGGGCCTCATGCGCGCGCTGGCAGGACGCAAGGCGAAGGTCAACGCGATCGGCGTGGTCGGCCTCGTGGAAAACGCCGTTGACGGCATGGCCCAGCGTCCGGGCGACATCGTGACCGCCATGTCGGGCACGACGATCGAGGTGCTGAACACCGACGCCGAAGGCCGTCTCGTTCTGGCCGATGCGCTTTGGTACACGCAGGACCGCTTCAAGCCGCGCTTCATGGTGAACCTCGCGACGCTGACGGGTGCCATCATCGTCGCGCTCGGCAACCAACATGCCGGCCTGTTCTCCAACAATGACGAACTGGCCGAGCGGCTTCATTCGGCAGGGCTGGAGACGGGCGAGAAGGTCTGGCGGATGCCTCTCGGCAAGGACTACGACAAGATGATCGAGGGCAAGTTCGCCGACATCAAGAATGTCGGCAACGGGCGCTCCGCCGGCTCGATCACCGCCGCGCAGTTCCTTCAGCGCTTCGTCAACGACGTTCCCTGGGCTCATCTCGACGTCGCGGGCACCGCGATGGGGTCGCCCTCGAACGAGTACAACCAGTCCTGGGCCTCGGGCTTCGGCGTTCGCTTGCTGAACCGTCTGGTGGAAGAGCATTACGAAGCCCGCTGATTTGGCAGAGGTTCTTTTCTATCACCTGACGGAAAGCCGTCTCGAGGAGGCCCTGCCAGACCTTCTCGAGCGCTCGCTGGCGCGCGGATGGCGCGCGATCGTGCAGACGGTGACGACCGAGCGGCGGGACGCGCTGGACCAGCATCTCTGGGTCTATCGGGAGGATAGCTTCCTGCCGCATGGCACGGATGCCGATAGTTCAGGCGCGCTTCAGCCGATTCTTCTGACCACCGAGCCCGAGCAGCGGGCCAACGATCCGCATGTGCGCTTCATGGTGGAAGGGGCGGTGCCCGCCAGCCTCGACGGCTGCGAGCGCGGCGTCTATCTCTTCGACGGACATGACGGCGAACAGGTGGCTTCCGCCAGAGCGCGCTGGACAGCGGAGAAATCCGCCGGCCATACGGTCACTTACTGGCAACAAACGGAAGATCGTCGTTGGGTAAAGAAAGCGTAGCCTGACGCACGGTCCCGAACTGGATCGGGTCGTGGACGGGCGCGTCATGCTTGTCCACGAAGGCCAGAACCGCTTCGGCATAGCCTTCCGGGTCTTCCAGCGGGGCGGAATGGCCGACATCGGGCAGGACGACCAGGCGCGCGCCGGGAATGGTGCGCGCCAGATATTCCGTGTGCCGGCGGCTGATGGCCTCGTCATGATCCCCGATCACGATTTCCGTGGGAACACGGATCGACCGCAGATCATCCGCCGTGAAGTTCGGCTCGTTGGCCCAGAGCGCTTCGATCTCGTCCGAAATATCGTCATAATGCTTGAGTTCGGGCACAACGGCCGTCGCGGGATCGTAATCCTTCACGCCGTCCGGCGTGGCGTTCGCAGCCTGAATGAAGATGCGCGACAAACGCTCGGGATGCTTCATCGCGAGATCGAGCCCGATAATGCCGCCGTCGCTCCAGCCGACGAGATCGGTGCGCTCGATCCCGAGCGCATCCAGAAGCTCGAGATAGTCCTCCGCCATCAGATCGTAGGTGATGGGATCGCTGGTGCGCGTCGAGCGGCCCTGGCCCCGGCTGTCGGCCAGAATGATCATGTGATGGGCCGACAGAGCTTCGATTTGCGCGCGCCACACACGACTGTCTGACAAGCCGCCATGGATGAGCAGGATCGGCGAGCCGCGTCCATAGACGCGGAAGAACATCTCGATGCCGTTCACCGCCGCATAGCCCGTCTGATTCGGCATCGGTCCGTTGACGAACGGACGCGGCGCGCTCGTGGCCGGAACGGCTGCGACAAACAGGGCGATCGAAAAGGTCGCTATGGATCGAAGCATGGCATAACCCCGAGTCGACCGCGCCACCGAGGCATGTCGTACGGGCGCTGAACGGGAGAATTAAAGGGCGGTTCCCTCCCGCTCAAGCTTTAGCAACCAGAGCTTGCCTTAACTTTTCGCAACTTAGCCCTTGTTAAGGTTTTTACCCATCTGCCATCGCAGCGTCATGTTCGCTCGAAAGCTCGAGCCATTCGCCCTCGCATTTCTCCAGCGTACGCTCGGCATTGGCTTTCTGCTTGGCGAAATCGGCGGCCTTGGCCGGGTCCTTGGTGTAGAGCGCGGGATCGCCCAGCCTGCCGTCGAGCTCGGCAATCGTCTGCTGCAAGCGGCCCATCTGGATTTCCAGAGTGGAGATCTTCTTCTTGAGCGGCTTCAGGGCTTCGCGCTTTTCGGCCGCCGCGCGGCGCTGGTCCACCTTCGAGACGGCGGCTGGCGCATCCACGACGGCGACAGGCTCTCCCTGATTTCCGCCTGCCGTCCGCGCGCCGGAGAGGATCAGCTTCTTGTAGTCTTCCAGATCGCCGTCGTAGCGTGAGACGGTGCCGTCGCCCACGATCCAGAGCCGATCCATCGTCGCCTCGACCATGTGCCGGTCGTGGCTGATGAGGATGACCGCGCCTGAATAGTCGTTCAAGGCGTGAACGAGACTCTCGCGTGCTTCGATGTCCAGGTGGTTGGTCGGCTCGTCCAAAATCAGAAGGTTCGGCGCGTCCATGGTGGCGAGGCCCATGAGGAGGCGGGCCTTCTCGCCGCCCGACAGGCTGTCGGCCACCGTGTCCATCTTCTGCGTCGGCAGGCCCATCTGCGCGACGCGCGCGCGGACCTTGGCTTCGGGCGCATCGGGCATGTGCCGGCGCACATGCTGCACGGCGGTCTCGTTGGGGCGCAGATCGTCGATCTGATGCTGCGCGAACATCGCGATCTTCAGGCCGGGGGCGCGTGTGATCGACCCGCTCTGTTCCCTCAATCGATCGGCGATCAGCTTGGCGAAGGTAGATTTGCCGTTGCCGTTCGCGCCGAGCAGCGCGATCCGGTCGTCCGCGTCGATCCGCAGGTTCAGATTTCGCAGGATCGAGCGCTCGGCCGAATAGCCGACCGAGACGTTCTCCATCCGAATGATCGGGGAGGCGAGGATCTTCTCCGGCTCGGGAAAGACGAAGGGCGTCACATGCTCTTCGACGATCGCTTGTAGCGGCTTCATCCGTTCCAGCGCCTTGAGGCGGGATTGGGCCTGACGCGCCTTCGTCGCCTTGGCGCGGAAGCGCTCCACGAAGGCTTCCATATGCTTGCGGGCCGCGTCCTGCTTGACGATGGCCTTTTGCAGAAGCTCCAGCTTCTCGGCGCGCTGGCGCTCGAAACTGTCGTAATCGCCGCGATAATAGACCAGCTTCTTCTGGTCGAGATGCACGATCGCGTTGACGGCGTTGTTCAGAACGTCGCGATCATGGCTGATGATCAGCACCGAATAGGGATAACGCGAGACGAAATTCTCGAGCCAGAGCGTGCCTTCGAGATCGAGATAGTTGGTGGGCTCGTCCAGAAGCAGAAGGTCGGGCCGCGAGAAGAGAACGGCCGCGAGCGCGACGCGCATCCGCCAGCCGCCCGAAAAGCTCCCCACGGGGCGCGCCTGCGCCTGCGCGTCGAAGCCGAGGCCCGACAGGATGGAGGCGGCGCGCGCTTCGGCCGAATGGCTTTCGATGTCGGCGAGCCGCAGGTGAATGTCGGAGATGCGGTCGGGATCACTGGCCGTCTCGGCCTCGGCCAGAAGCGCCACGCGTTCTTCATCGGCCTTCAGGACAATTTCGAGAAGCGACTCGTGCGTGCCCGGCGCTTCCTGCGCCACCTGGCCGATCCGCGTTCCTCGGGGGATCGAGACGCTGCCCGTCTCGGAGGCGAGTTCGCCGGTGATGACGCGAAACAAGGTCGACTTGCCTGCGCCATTGCGGCCGACGAGCCCCACCTTGGTCCCGCTCGGGATCATCAGGCTGGCATGGTCAATCAGAAGGCGTCCCGCGACGCGGGCGGACAAGTCGTTGATCTGAAGCATGGGGCGCTTTTGCCATGTTTGGCGCCCCGGCGAAAGAGTCCCTCAGTCCCGCCCGGTTTCGCGCAGGAAGGCGATCAGATCAAGGCCGGGCGCCTCCAGCCCAAAGCCGGTGAGAACGGCATGGGCCTGCCCGCGATGATGGGTCTGGTGGTTGAAGAGATGAAACAGCGCCGGGCCGAGCCGGCCGGAGATCTCTACCGGCCGTGTGATCGGCGTGTAGCGGAACTCACCGGCCAGCCGCGCCTCGTCCAGAGAAGCGATATAGCGTTCGATCCTGGCATCTTCGCTCAAGCGCGCTTCGTGCAGCGACTCGAACTTTTCGAAGAGAACCGCGTCGAGCCGATCGGGCGCGTCCCCTTCGCCGGTGAAGCGACGCATCCAGATGCGGTCGGTGGCGAGAAGATGATTGAGCGTCCCCCGCATGGAGCGAAAGAACACGCCACGATCCTCGGCGAAGCGCTCCGGCCCCAGCGCCGCGGCGGCCTCGAACAGGCGCGCATTGGCCCAGCTGTTATAGGCGGCAAACGTCATCAGCTGTTCGTGATACATAGGCTGATCCCATCCCGGAGGCAGGCTATGGTTCTAGCACTTTACGAACTTGTCGGGCGCGATTCGCAGCGGCCCTTCTCCCCTCATTGCTGGAAGGCGCGCCTGGCGCTGGCGCACAAGGGACTGTCGTTCGAGAGCCGCCCTGTGTCGTTCACCGAGGTCGCGTCGGTCGAGAGCGGGACCGGACGCACCGTGCCCGTGCTGCGCGACGGTGACGAGGTGGTGCAGGACAGTTTCGCCATCGCCCTTTATCTCGACCGCGCCTATCCCGACCGTCCGTCGCTGTTCGGCGGCGAAGCCGGCGAGGGCGTGACGCGCTTCGTGGAAAGCTGGTCGCAGCGCACGATCCACCCCTATATCGCCTCGGTCGCCATTCTCGACATTCACGATGTGCTGGACGAGGAGAACCGCGCCTTCTTTCGCGCCAAGCGCGAAGCCGCTTTCGGTCGGCCGCTGGAGGCGGTGCAGGATGGGAGAGAAGCCGAGAAGCTCGCCGCGTTCCGTCGCTCGCTGGAGCCGCTTCGCGCCACGCTCCAGAAGCAGCCCTTTATCGGCGGGGCCGAGCCGCGCTTTGCCGATTACATCGTCTTCAGCGCCTTCCAATGGCTCCGTATCGTTTCGACCTTCCAGGTGCTGGAGGCGGGCGATCCCGTGGCGGACTGGTTCGAGCGCTGCCTCGATCTGCATGGCGGGGAAGGGCGCTCGGTTTCGGCCGCGTGACGGCGCGTCCTTGCCGAGGCGCGGGGCCGCCGCTATAGAGCGGCCGATCCTCCAACTCCCCAGGGAATAGAGCCGATGGCGATCGAACGTACCTTCTCCATGATCAAGCCTGATGCGACCCGTCGCAATCTGACCGGCGCGATCACCAAGATGCTGGAAGAGGGTGGCCTTCGCGTCGTCGCTTCCAAGCGCGTGTGGATGAGCCGCCGCGAGGCGGAAGGCTTCTACGCCGTCCACAAGGAACGCCCCTTCTTCGGCGAGCTGGTCGAGTCCATGTCGGCCGGCCCGACGATCGTGCAGGTGCTGGAAGGCGAGAACGCCATCTCGCGCAATCGCGAGCTGATGGGCGCGACCAACCCGGCCCAGGCTGCCGAGGGCACGATCCGCAAGGTTCATGCGCTGTCGATCGGCGAGAACTCGGTGCATGGTTCGGACGCCGCCGAGACCGCCAAGGAAGAAATCGCCTACTGGTTCTCCGAGACCGAAATCGTCGGCTGATCCAGCCCGAACGATCCGTGTTCAGGACGCCGGCCTTCGGGCCGGCGTTTTCGTTTGCTTCGGTCAGTCGTCAGAGGCGATGCCAGCGGTCGGCGGCGTGGTCGTCGGTGTCCTTTGCCTCGACCCAACCGCCCGTCGTGCCATCCTTCAGATGCTCGCGTTTCCAGAACGGGGCGCGCGTCTTCATGAAGTCCATCACGAAGCTCGCCGCCTCGAAGGCTGCGCCGCGATGGGTCGAGGCGCAGGCGACGAAAACGATCTCCTCGCCGGGGCGAACGAGCCCGAAGCGATGGATGCAGGCGATACGCGACAGGGACCAGCGCTCGCGTGCCTCAGCCGCGATCCGCCCGATCTCGCGTTCGGCCATGCCCGGATAATGTTCGAGTTCGAGAGCGGAGAGGCGTCCCCGCTCATCCCGGCAATAGCCCGTGAAGGTCACGACAGCGCCGGCATCACCATCGGGCGCGAAGGCGGCCATTTCGGCCGCGAGGTCGATTCGCTCCGATCGGACGGAAACCGCGACCGCACTCATCTCAGCCGCCCGTCATGGGCGGGAAGATCGCGACCTCGCTGCATTCGCCGAGCGGTTCGGAATGCTCGGCATGTTCCTGATCGAGCGCCACGCGCACGGTTTCGGGTGCTTGAAGCGCATTGGCGTAGTTTTCGCCGCGCCCTTTGAGCCAGTGCAGAAAATCCTTCACCGTGACCACACCGGCGGGAAGCGCGATCTCCTCCTCGTCGAGACCGACGCGCTCACGAATCCAGGCGAAATAAACGACTTTCATGTCCCATCCTCGTTCTGGCCGCCGGAGGCCGGAAGGGCCTTGGCGAGGGGTTACACGTCGATATGGCGCAGCCCCGCGCGAAAGTAATCGTAGCCGGTGTAGAGCGTGATGATCGCGCTGATCCAGAGAAGCACGATGCCGGATTTGGTGATGAACGGCACCAGCGCGTCGCCTGCGGGGCCGGCCAGCAGGAAGGCAATGGCCACCATCTGCGTCGCGGTCTTCCACTTGGCGAGGCGCGTCACCGGGACGGAGACCTTCAATTCTGCCAGATATTCGCGAAGGCCTGAGACAAGGATTTCGCGGCAGAGAATCACGATCGCCGCCCAGATCGTCCATCCCGCGATCGTGCCGTCGGCGGCCAGCAAGAGGAGGGCGGCCGCCACGAGAAGCTTGTCGGCGATCGGGTCCAGCATCCGGCCGATGGTCGAGGTCTGCTGCCAGGCGCGGGCGAGATAGCCGTCGAGCCAGTCCGTGACGCTTGCGACAACGAAAAGGCCGAGCGCCCACCAACGTGCGGCGTCCGAACCATGCAGCTTTCCTTCCACGAAGAAGCAGAGAACCACGAGCGGCACGGCGACGATTCGCGCGTAGGTCAGGATATTGGGAAGGTTCAGCGCCTTGGAGGCCATGAGTTCGGTCCGGTTCGGATGGGCGGCAGAATGCGAATGCGGCTGCCAGGGGCTTGCTGATCGCCTGTTCAAACGCGGCGGCGGGCCTGCGTCAACATCGCCGCCCGCCTTTTGCGGCTGGATCGGTCGATTCCCGGCCGCGATCCCTCATTGTCGCTCGTGGAAATGATCGTAGATCGTCTTGGCCATGGCCGCCGAAATACCCTCGACCTTCAAGAGATCGTCGAAGGCGGCGCGCGACACGGCCTTGGCGGTTCCGAAATGATGCAGAAGCGCGCGCTTGCGCGAGGGTCCGATGCCGCCGATCTCGTCCAGCGGATTGGCGGTCAGTTCCTTCTTGCGCTTGGCCCGGTGCGTGCCGATGGCGAAGCGATGGGCCTCGTCGCGAAGCCGCTGCACAAAATAGAGAACGGGGTCGCGTGGGGGCAGGGAGAAGGGATCGCGGCCCTGAACGATGAAGCGCTCGCGCCCGGCATCGCGATCGACACCCTTGGCGACGCCGATCGTCGTCACCTTGTCGGCGATGCCGAGTTCGTCCAGAATCTTGCGAACGGCCGAGATCTGCCCCTTGCCGCCGTCCACCAGCACGAGGTCGGGCCAGGCGGGCATCTCGGCGCCGGCCAGCGCTTCTTCCGCGCTTTCGCCCTCACTCGGTTGGGCCGCAGGCGCGGGGCCTGTGTCGCCATGCTCCTTCAGAAGGCGCGAGAAGCGCCGGGTCATGACCTCGCGCATCATGCCGAAATCGTCGCCCGGCGTGATGTCGGTGCCTTTGATGTTGAACTTGCGATACTGATTCTTCGCAAAGCCCTGCGGTCCAGCGACGATCATCGCGCCGACGGCGTTGGTGCCCATGATGTGGGAATTGTCGAAGACCTCGATCCGGCGTGGCACCTGTTCAAGGCCGAATGTCTCCTTCAGGCCCGCCAGAAGCCGCGCCTGAGAGGAGGTCTCGGCGAGCCGTCGGCCCAGCGCCTCGCGCGCATTCGCGGTCGCGTGGTCCACCAGGTCCTTCTTCTCGCCGCGCCGGGGCACGGCGATTTGAACCCGGCGGCCGGCCTTGGTCGCCAGCGCCTCGGCCAGCACCGGGCCATCCTCCACCTCCACCGGCAGAAGAACCAGCGAGGCCGGCGGTTTGTCGTCGTAGAACTGCGACAGAAACGCGCCCAGAACCTCGCCGGGCTCCAGGGTGGAGTCGGCCTTCGGGAAATAGGCCCGGTTGCCCCAGTTCTGGCCGGTGCGGAAGAAGAAGACCTGAATGCAGGTCAGGCCGCCTTCCTGATGAATGGCGAAGACATCGGCTTCCTCGACGCCATGCGGGTTGATGCCCTGATGGCCTTGGATATGGGCCAGCGCCGAGAGACGATCGCGGAACACCGCCGCGCGCTCGAAATCGAGGTCTTCGGCCGCTTCCTGCATCGCGCCGGCAATCGCCTGCTTTACCTGATTGGAGCGCCCCGACAGGAAGCCCTTCGCATCAAGGACAAGGCTCGCATAATCCTCCAGCGAGACTTCGCGGGTGCAGGGGCCGGAGCAGCGCTTGATCTGGTAGAGCAGGCAAGGGCGCGTGCGCGTTTCGTAGACCGAATCCGTGCAGGTGCGCAGGAGAAAAGCGCGCTGGAGCGAGGCCACCGTTCGCCCGACCGCTCCACCCGAGGCGAAGGGTCCGAAATAGCTTCCTTTTCGCGAGCGCGCGCCGCGATGCTTGAAGATGGCCGGCGCCTCGTGATCGTCGGACACGAGGATGTAGGGGAAGGACTTATCGTCCCGCATCAGGACGTTGAAGCGCGGCCGCAGGCGCTTGATCAGATTGGCTTCGAGAAGCAGCGCCTCGGTCTCGGTGCGCGTCGTCACGAATTCCATGTGCCGGGTCGCGCGGATCATCCGCATGATCCGGTTGGTATGGCCGGCCATCCTCGTGTAGCTCGCGACGCGCTTCTTCAGCGACTTCGCCTTGCCGACATAGAGAACCTCATTGGCCTCGTCGAACATGCGATAAACGCCGGGGCTGTTCGGCAACTGCTTCTGGAAGGCCGCGATCAGATCGGCGCCGACCAGCGTCTGATCGACGTCGCGCCCTCCATCGTCCCATTCGATCGCGGCGACGAGGCTGGCGGCCGACGAAGGCTCGGCCGCGATCTCCGCGTCCAGCTCTTCGCCAAAACCGTCCTCGTCGTCGTCGTCGATCTCGGGGGTCAGATCATCCATCATGTCGTCTTCGCTGCCAAAGCGCGGTGCGAGCCCGCGCCCCTTGTGTCGCATGGCGGTGCGCCATCGCCGCCGGGTTCGGCCGTTCGGCACGCCGTCTCCTTATATGATTCCTCGCTTGCCCAATGGGAGGGGTATGATGGCGGCTTGAGGGCGACGAGGGATCCCGTTTGTGGCGACCGTCGTGTCGGATATGCCGGAGAGTGTCACCCCGCTGCAATTGGCGGCAGCGCCGACTCGCGCTTATATCGTCTGGAGCGGTACGGCAGGATGTCAATCGTCCGGCTGCGGCATTTTGGCGAAACGCGAAGTTCGCTGAAACGCGAAGTTTGCTGAAACGCAAAGTTTGCCGGGACGTGAAGTTTGGGAACGCGCCGTTCAAGCAGGCGTTGGCTCAGGCAAGGTCGATCAATCGGTGGCGATGAAGCCGCCTGGGATGGAGTGGGTTCGATGAAGGTGTTCGGCGCCTTTGCGCTTGGCGCGACGCTGATGATCCTGACCCCGGCGGCGCAAGCGGCCGATGCGGTGCTGCCCGAGGCACCGGCGCCCGCCGCGCCGGCTCCTTCCGTCTACACATGGTCCGGTCCTTATGCCGGCGGTTTCGTCGGTTACAATTTTGCCCATTTCGACCAGACCGGCGGCGCAAGCTACAATGGCGAAGGCGCGGTCGGCGGCGTCTATGCCGGCTATAGCCTTCAGACCGAACGCTTCGTCTATGGTCTCGAAGCCGATATCGGTGCATCGGATGTAAACGCGGGCGGTTTCAATGTCGCGACGGGCGTTCCGATTTCGAGCGACTCCACGGCGTTCGGCTCGCTGCGCGCGCAGGTCGGCATCGCCTATGATCCGATCCTGCTTTTCGCGACCGGCGGTCTTGCGGTCTCGAATCAGGAATTGACCCTTCGCGGGCTGACCGACGATCAGACCCATCTGGGATACACGGTCGGCGCGGGTGTCGAGGCCAAGCTCGCCAAGGGTGTCACCTCGCGGGTCGAATATCGCTATTCCGACTTCGGCGAGAAGACCTACGATCTCGGCAACGTTGCGATCTCGTCGGGCTTCGACGAGCACTCGATCCGGGCCGGCCTCGGCGTGAAGTTCTGAAAATCCACGCACTGGAAACGAAAACGGCGCCGAAAGGCGCCGTTCGCATGTCGGGGGTTTCGTAACTCAAGCCGCAGGTTTCATCGCTTCATAGGCCGGGTTCGCGGCGTAGAAGGCTTCGAGCCAGCGCACGAGCCCCGGGTTCTTCTCTTCGAACGCGCCGGGATAGCGAAGCTGAATCCAGCCGAGATCGCTCGCGATCGCGAAATGCGCCAGACTGGGCTCGGCCGGCAGATGGGCGAGGTCGCCCTCCAGAACGTCCAGGGCGCGGTGCGCCCGGCGCCATTGCTTGTCGACCCAGGGCTGATGCCGCTTCTCTTCCGGGCGATAGCGCACTTCATAGAGCGTCGCCATCACGGCTTCGGTCAGCCCGTCCGCCAGCGCCTCGATACGCTTGCACAGCGTCCAGGCTTCCAGCCCTTGCGGAATCAGGAGATTGCCGCTCACCCGGTCGAGATACTCGCAGATCACGCGGCTGTCGTAGAGCGTCGAGCCGTCGTCCAGTTCCAGCGCCGGGATCTTGCCGATCGGATTGGTGCGCAGAAGGTCGTCGCCCTCAGCACTCGTATCCGTCGAGACGCAGTCGAGTTCGATCCCGCACAGATGCGCGGACATGCGAACCTTCGACGAGTAGGGCGAAGGCTTGGAGTAGAGAAGGCGCATGGGAGCTCCCGTTAGAAGCGGCGAAGCGATTCACAATTCGCGCCGTACACCTTCCAGGGGTCGAGGCCAAGGAAGCAACCTTCCGCGCGCCAGCTGACGCCGGCAAAACCCATCGGATGTTCGATGACATAATAGATCGTGCGGCGCTCGCCCGACGAGATCAGCGCCGTGCCCTGGCAGTAGCGGCGCTCGATCAGCTTGTGGCCGCCCTTGGGCTGGTAGGACTTCTCGAACAGATTGGAGAATTCCACGACCTGAAGGGCCGCGTGCACTGTGTTCGGCGTGCCATATTCGAACTGATCTTCGACCTGCGCCAGAACGCTCGGGTCTTCGCAGCTTGGCACGAGCGCCGTCGTCGTCACGACCACGGGGGGCGCTTCGACATAATCGGCAGCCAACGCGGGGGCGACGCCGGATGTGGCGACGGCGAGGCTGAGAGCGGCGGAAAGGCGTCGGCGCATGGTGCGGCTTCCTCGAATGCGGGCGGAGTGGCGCGCGAGAATCATCGTTTGGCCACCATATTGCACCGAATCACTCTTCGGCCAGCACACGGACGCCACATTCCGCTTGTGTCGAGGTTTGCAGGACAGGTTGAAGCAAGCTCATGAGCGCCTTCGCCTCTTCGGCAAAGGTGAAGGGCGGGTTCACCACGACGAATCCGGTACCGACGAGTGGCTCGTCCGGCGCGAAGGGCTCGCGCCAGAAGTCCGCCGCGACGATATTGGGTATGCCGCTGCCCCGCAGCAGATCGTGAAAGCGCCCGTACTGCGCCGGACGCTTCAGCGGATACCAGATGGCGTAGATGCCGCCCGGCCAGCGCGCATGGGCGCGCTGCAACTGCTCGACGATCGTCTCGATCTCGTCCGTCCGCTCGAAGGGCGGATCGATGAGGACGAGCCCGCGCTTTTCTTTCGGCGGCACATGGGCGCCAAGGGCCAGCCAGCCGTCGAGTTCGATCGTCTTCACCTGCACATCGCCTGCGAACTGCTCGGCGAGAGCGGCGGCATCGACCGGGTGAAGCTCGTAGGCGCTGAGCCGGTCTTGCCGACGCAGGAGATGACGCGCGATCAGGGGTGAGCCGGGATAGGCGTCCGGTCCGAACCGCGCCCGCGTGTCCTCCACGGCCGCGCGATAGTCGGCCAGAAGCGGATCGTCCCAGGCGGGCGAGGCGATCAGGCGATCGATTCCCTCCGCCCCTTCGCCGGTGCGCCGCGCCTCGTCGCCCGACAGATCGTAGAGCCCGCGGCCGGCATGGGTGTCCATGACGCGGAAGGGCTTCTCCTTGCGCTGGAGATAGCGGATCAGCGAGCAGAGCAGGGCGTGTTTGACGACATCAGCGAAATTGCCGGCATGAAAGGCGTGGCGGTAGTTCACGTCGATTTCTTTCGCGTTTGAGGACGCTCTGTTCACCCGTTCGATGCCGCGATGCGGAACCCGAACACCTATCTCGCCGTCTGGTACCTGAAACTGCGCTCTGCGCAAAATTCCAGACAAGGAACCGTCGATGGCCCCGTCCAAGATTTTCGAACCCTTCGACCTCGGTCCGCTGCATCTTTCCAACCGCACCGTCATGGCGCCGCTGACCCGCTCGCGCGCCACCTCCGACGGCGTGCCCAAGGAGATGCATGTCGAATATTATCGCCAGCGCGCCGGGGCGGGTCTGATCATTTCCGAGGCGACCAACATCTCCGTCGAGGGCCGCGGCTATGCCTGGACGCCCGGCATCTATTCGGACGAGCAGGTCACGGCCTGGAAGAAGGTGACCGACGCCGTTCATGCCGAGGGCGGCAAGATCGTGCTGCAGCTCTGGCATGTCGGCCGCATCTCGCACCCGGACCTCCAACCGAACGGCCAGCTGCCGGTCGCACCGTCCGCCGTGAAGCCGAGCGGCAAGGCCTTCACGGAGGAGGGCTTTAAGGATCATGTCGAGCCGCGCGCGCTGGAGGAGAGCGAACTCCCGCGCCTGATCCAGGACTACGTGCGCGCCACCCGCAACGCCCGCGCCGCCGGCTTCGACGGGGTCGAGGTGCACTCGGCCAATGGTTATCTGCTGGACCAGTTCCTGCGAGACGGCACCAACACGCGCACGGACCGCTACGGCGGCTCGATCGAGAACCGGATGCGCTTTCCGCTCGAGGTCGTGGACGCCGTGGTGGCGGCTTGGGACAAGGAGCATGTCGGCATCCGCATTTCGCCGGTCACCGTCATGGGCGGCTCCAGCGAGAGCGATCAGCAGGGCCTCTTCAATGCCTATGTCGAGGAACTCGACAAGCGTGGCCTTCTCTATCTCCATGTGATCGAAGGCCAGACCGGCGGCGACCGCGACAAGGACGGCTTCGACTATCACGCCCTGCGCCAGCGCTTTCACGGCACCTATATGGGCAACAACGAGTATGACATCCCGCTCGCCCAACAGCGTCTCGAGGCCGGCGAGATCGATCTCGTGTGCTTCGGAAAGCTGTTCATTTCCAATCCCGATCTCGTCACGCGCATCCGCCTCGGCGCGCCGCTCAACGATTGGGACAAGGACACGTTCTATGGCGGCGACGAGCACGGCTATACGGACTATCCCTCGCTGACCCCCGAGGAACAGGCGCGCTACGGGCAGGCGGCCTGAGGCAGGCTCCGAGGTCGGCCCATGGCGGGCCGGCCTCACGCAGTTTGATGCCTCGCATGTCGAAAATGAATTGGGGCCGGGCTCGGTGCGTGCGATAGGATCGCGCCATGAACCAGCACGTCACGCCCCGCACCGGCTTCACCGCCTGCCCGCACGATTGCCCCTCGACCTGCGCGCTCGAAGTGGAAATCCTCGCCCCCAACCGCATCGGCCGCGTGCGCGGGGCGGAGGGGAACAGCTACACGGCCGGCGTGATCTGCGCCAAGGTCGCCCGCTATGCCGAGCGCGTGCATCATCCCGACCGCCTCCTAAAGCCGCTTCAGCGTGTCGGCGCCAAGGGCGACGGTCAATGGCGCGAGATCGGCTGGGACGACGCGCTCGACCTCGTGGCCGAGAAGTTCTTGGCGGCCGAGGCGCGCTATGGCTCGGAAGCCGTCTGGCCCTATTATTACGCGGGCACGATGGGCCTCGTGCAGCGCGACGGCATCAACCGCCTGCGCCATGCCAAGCGCTATAGTGGCGAATTCGGCTCCATCTGCACCAATCTCGCCTGGACCGGCTTCGTGGCGGGTACGGGTCGGCTCGCGGGCGTCGATCCGCGCGAGATGGCCCAATCCGACTGCGTGGTGATCTGGGGCACCAATGCGGTGGCGACGCAGGTCAACGTCATGACCCACGCCGTTCGCGCCCGAAGGGAGCGCGGCGCGCCCATCGTCGTGATCGACATTTACGACAACCCGACCATGAAACAGGCCGATATGGCGCTGAAGCTGCGGCCCGGCACCGACGGCGCGCTGGCCTGCGCCCTCATGCATATCGGCTTTCGCGACGGCACGGCCGACCGCGCCTACCTCGCGCAGTATGGCGACGATCCGGCCGGGTTGGAAGCGCATCTTCAAAGCCGCACGCCGGAATGGGCGAGCGCCATCACCGGGCTTTCGGTCGAGGAGATCGAGGGTTTCGCCGCCCTGATCGGGCGCACCAAGCGCACGTTCTTCCGGCTCGGCTACGGCTTCTCGCGCCAGCGCAACGGCGCGGTCGCCATGCACGCGGCGCTGTCAGTGCCGACCGTCTATGGCCATTGGCAGCATGAGGGCGGCGGTGCCTTCCACAATAACGGTGCCCTCTGGCGCTTCGATAAGGCGTTGATCGAAGGGTTGGGGGACGAGGACCCGTCCATCCGCTATCTCGACCAGTCCCGCATCGGCGCGGTTCTGACGGGAGACAAGGGCGCGCTGGCCGGCGGGCCGCCGGTGACGGCGATGATCGTGCAGAACACCAATCCGGCCAATGTCGCGCCTGAGCAGCGCGATGTCGTGCGCGGTCTCCTGCGCGAGGATCTCTTCGTCGCCGTCCACGAGCAGTTCATGACGGATACGGCGCGGCTGGCTGATCTCGTGCTGCCGGCGGCGACCTCGATGGAATATGACGACATCTATCGCGGCGGCGGACAGAGCCATATCCTGTTCGGGCCGAAGCTAATCGACGCGCCCGAGACCGTGCGAACAAACCATTTCGTGGTGGAGGAACTCGCCAAGCGCCTCGGCGTCGCGGATCGGCCGGGCTTCGGTATGAGCGAGCGCGAGCTGATCGACGATCTTCTGCGCCGTAGCGGCTATGAGGGGCTGGCGCATCTGGAGGCCGAACGCTGGCTCGACGTGCAGCCGGGCTTCGAGGAGGCGCATTATCTCGCCGGCTTCGCGACCGCCGACCGTCGCTTCCGCTTCCGCGTCGATTGGGCGAGCCTTTCGGCGCCGGACCGCCCGCCGGAGAGCATGGGATTGCTCGGGCCGGTCGAAAAGCTGCCGAGCTTTCCCGACCATGCGGCCTTGATCGAAGAGGCCGACGCGGAGCACCCGTTCCGGCTGGCGACGCCGCCGGCCCGTCAATTCCTGAACTCCACCTTCGCGGAAACGGAAGGCTCGAGAAAGCGCGAGGGCAAACCCGAACTCAAGATCCACCCGGACGACGCCATGCGGCTTGGGCTGGCGGATGGTCAGCGCGTCGAGATCGGCAATCGGCGCGGCGATATCGTGCTTGCGCTCAAGATCGACGCGGCGACCAAGCCCGGCGTTCTGATCCATGAAGGGCTTTGGCCGAACGGGGCTTTCGAGCGCGGCGAAGGGATCAACGTGCTGACCGGAGCGGACCCGGCCGCGCCCTTCGGAGGCGCGGCCTTTCATGACAATCGCGTCTGGCTGCGAGCGCTTTAGACGCTGGGCAAGGTCTTGCGGGCGTCGAGGGCCGACATCAGGAGGCCGACGCCCGACGAGAGAAAGGAAATGCCGAGGAACACACCGATCGCCCAGACGGCCGTTCCCGGCAGACCCAGAACGATCATGAGAGCGAGCGCGACATTGAGAACGCCCGAGGCGATCAGGAGCACATGCCGGCTGGTCGAATCTCTGACAGCGCCGGCGATCGAAAAGCTCGCGATGCTCACCAACAGGAAGTAGAGAGCCAGCACCCACGTCAGCGTGACCGCGCCGGCCATCGGGTTCCAGAGAATGACCCCGCCGAGCAACACCGACAGCGCGGCCAGCAGAATGTGGGACCAGAAGCCCGGCGCGTTGCGGGCGCGGATGGCGGACAGGAGGCCCACCGCGCCGCCCAGCAGCATCAGCCACCCGAAGAAGATCGTCGAAGCCAGCGTCGCGGCCAATGGCACGACGAGCGCGAGGATGCCGACGACACAAAGCAAGCCACCTTGGAAGGCGTAGAACTTCCAGTGATCATGCAGGAAGCGCTGCATCGGCGCGGTGTCCTGGCGGAATGTGCCGGACGAGGAAAAGTCAGGGAGCGAAACCATGTGAACCTCCTTTGTGCGACATCTCGACGCATAAATGGAGTGCCGGCCAAGGAGGTTCCGCCCGGGCTTGTGAAGCTTTGTTAATGCTCCAGCAGAAGGGCTTGGCCGCCGACCGAGAGAAGCGCCGGGGCTTTCGCATCACTGGGCTTCGGCGTGAAGTGCGAACTCGCGCCGTCCATGGAGACGCCGCCTGAGGCGAAGAGCGCGAGGCTCTCGACATAAAGCCGATGCTCGACCGGGATCAGCCGCGCGGCGAGGTCGTCCGGCGTATCGCCGGGTCGCACCGGCACGACGGCCTGCCCGATGATCGGACCTTCATCCATGATTTCGGTGACGAAATGGACGGTGCAGCCATGCAGCCGGGCACCCGCTGCAATGGCGCGCTCATGCGTGTGCAGGCCAGGAAAGAGCGGCAGGAGCGAGGGATGAACGTTGATCATCCGCCCGGCCCAGCGCGCCGTGAAGGCCGGCGTCAGAAGTCGCATATAGCCCGCAAGGCAGATGATGTCCGGCTGCGCGCGCTCCAGCGCGGCGTTGACCTCGGCCTCGTGCGCCTCGCGTGACGAGAAAAGCTTGTGATCGACGGCCACGGCCTCGATGCCCGCCGCGCGAGCGGTCTCCAGCCCTTGCGCCTCGGGGCGGTTCGACAGGACAAGAACGATCTGGGCGGGGTAGTCGGGGCGTCCCGCCGCTTCGAGCAGCGCCTTCATGTTGGAACCGCGTCCTGAGATCAGGACCGCGACCCGCTTGCGAGCCCCTTCGGTCAAAGCGCCAGCCCGCCGTTGAAAGTCACCGGCTTCTCGCTCCCACGTGCCAGAATGCGGCCGAGCGACACGACGCTTTCGCCTTCGCTCTGGAGAATGGCCGCGACCGAGGCGGCTTCCGCCTGCGACACGACGACGATCATGCCGATGCCGCAATTGAAGGTGCGCAGCATCTCGGCTTCGGCAACACCGCCCTGCTGAGCGAGCCAGGCGAAAACGGGCGGAACCGCGACGGCGTGAAGATCGATATCGGCCCGCAGATGATCGGGCAGAACGCGCGGAATGTTCTCCGGGAAGCCGCCGCCGGTGATGTGGGCGAGCGCCTTCACGCCGTTGCCGGCGCGGATGGCCGCAAGCAACGGCTTCACATAGATGCGCGTCGGCTCAAGCAAGGCTTGTGCGAGCGTGCGGCTTGTGTCGAATGGGGCAGGGGCGTCGTAAGCTGCGCCAGCCTTCTCCACGATGCGGCGCACCAGCGAATAGCCATTGGAATGGACGCCGGAGGAGGCGAGGCCGAGAATGACGTCGCCCTCGGTCAGTTCGGCGCTCGGCAGAAGTCGGCCGCGCTCGGCCGCACCCACGGCGAAACCGGCGAGGTCATAGTCCTTCTCGGCATAAAGGCCGGGCATCTCAGCCGTTTCGCCGCCGATCAGCGCGCAGCCGGCCTGACGGCAGCCCTCGGCGATGCCGGCGACGATCGCTTCGCCCTGCGCGGGGTCGAGCTTTCCGGTCGCGAAATAGTCGAGGAAGAAGAGCGGCTCCGCACCCTGAACCACGAGATCGTTGACGCACATGGCCACGAGATCGATGCCGATCGTGTCGTGCAGGCCGGTGTCGATCGCGATCTTCAGCTTGGTGCCGACACCATCATTGGCCGCAACCAGAACCGGATCGGTAAAGCCCGCCGCCTTCAGATCGAATAACCCGCCGAACCCGCCGATTTCGCCGTCGGCGCCTGGACGCCGCGTCGAGCGGACCAGCGGCTTGATGCGCTGAACGAGTTCGTTGCCCGCGTCGATGTCGACGCCGGCTTCGGCATAGGTCAAACCGTTCGTGGTCTCGGCGGTCATGGCAGCGGTTCCCGTTTGGGGCGAGTTCGCACAGTCGCATCGCGCGGGCAAGACTTTCCATGCGCAAGATGGCCACGAATCTCGCCCGAAAGACGCGGTTCGTGCGCGTGGCGGCGAGGGATAGGGTTGAGGAAGGGTGAAGAACTCGTCTGCCGGGGCTGTTACGCCCCACGCATCGTTCGAGTTTTCCCCTTTGTGCACATGCTGTCAGGCAGGGCTTGACCCGTCTTGGAGGGGCTGCCTATCTCGACAGTCGAGCGCGCCCGCCCGCCCTCTCGTCCCCGCGCGCCCCGGAGCTTCGCATCGATGGTTCATGATCGCACCAAGCTCCTGAAACGGCAGGTGCTTTTCTGGGGGCTCTCGGCTCTCGTGCTGGGTATCTGCCTTTGGCTCTTTCGGGGCATTCTTCTGCCCTTCGTCCTCGGAATGGTCATGGCCTATTTCCTGGACCCGATCGCCGATCGGTTGGAGCGCTGGGGTCTGTCGCGGCTCGCCGCGAGCCTCCTGATCCTCGTGGCCTTCGTGATCCTGATCGCGCTCGTGATCCTAATCGTGGTGCCGGTCATCAGTTCGCAGGTCGCGAGTTTCGCCGATCGCCTGCCGCAATATCTCGGACGGCTTCAGGAACTGGCGCTGGAACTGCGCACGGGCTCGCTGTCGCGTTTCTTCAACGGCGACGATCAGACCCTTCGCCAGGATTTCCAGACGCTGGTCCGCCAGCTTTCGGGCTACACGACGGCGCTCGTCGCCTCGCTCTGGTCGTCCAGTCTCGCGGTCGTCAATTTCGTCTCGCTCTTCGTCGTGACCCCCGTCGTCGCCTTCTATTTGCTGCTCGACTGGGACCGGATGATCTCCAAGATCGACGGTCTGGTGCCGCGCCAGCATGTGGCGACCGTGCGCCGTCTGGCGCGCGAGATCGACCGCGCCGTTGCCGGCTTCGTGCGCGGGCAGGGCAGCGTCTGCCTCATCCTCGGCACGTATTATGCAGTGGGCCTGACGCTGGTCGGGCTGAATTTCGGGCTCCTGATCGGCTTCTTCGCCGGCATCATTTCCTTCGTGCCCTATGTCGGCTCGGCCATCGGTCTGATCGTGGCGATCGGCGTCGCGCTCGTTCAGTTCGCGCCGGACTGGATTTGGGTCGCGGCCACGGCGGGCGTTTTCTTCACCGGTCAGTTCGTGGAGGGCAACATTCTCCAGCCCAAGCTGGTGGGCGCCTCGGTCGGGCTGCATCCGGTCTGGCTGATGTTCGCGCTCTTCGCCTTCGGCGCGATCTTCGGTTTCGTCGGGCTGCTCATGGCTGTACCGGCCGCCGCCGCCGTGGGCGTCCTCGTGCGCTTCGCCATCCATAAATATCTCGAGAGCGAAATGTATTTTGGGCGTACGATCGAGATGTCCTCGCCGCGAGAGATCGAAAGCGGCGGCCTCGATCTCGCCCTGAAGAACCAGTTCGATCCGAAAACGGGAAAGTCCGGTTGATCGTGCGTCAGCCTTCACAGATTCCATTCGACCTCACGCCCACGCCCTCGCTCGCGCGGGACGACCTGATTGTCGGCGAGGGAAACGCCCTTGCCGTCGAGGCGATCGACCAATGGCCGCATTGGTCTCATCCGGTGCTGCTCGTGGTCGGCCCCATCGGCTCGGGCAAGACGCATCTGGCGACCGCATGGGCCGAAGCGTCCGGCGCAAGCGTGCTTCGGGCGGGCGAGCCGGCGTCGGACCTCATCAGCCAGGCGCCTTTCGCGGTTCTGGCCGAAGATATCGACCGGGCGGGTTTCGAGGCGGAGGAGCTGTTCGCGCTTCTGAACGCCGCGCGCCTTGGCGGCGGCACCGTTCTGTTGACGTCGCGCAAGCCGGTTTCGGCCATGCCCTTCGCGCTGCCCGATCTCTTGTCGCGCCTACGCGCGGCCACGGTGACGGACCTGAGCGCGCCTGATGAGGCGCTTCTTTCGGGCGTCTTGATGAAACTTGCGGCCGATCGACAGGTCGAGTTCGATCCTCGCCTGATCGACTATGCCGTCGCGCGCATGGAGCGCTCGATGGAGGCGGCGGCCGAGCTGATCCGGAGGCTGGACATGGAAGCGCTGGCGTCGAAGGAGCGGATCACGAAAACGCTGCTGCAACGCATACTCGCGGAAATGGACGTGGAAAGAAGTCGCGCGTCATGAAACAGTCGTGCGCCGCCCCTAGGGCAATCTCCGACACCTCTTTTTGACGACGGCTGACATGAGCGATTCGACCATCTCCGACAAGACCAAGAGCCGGAGCACGGTTCGCTCGCCGCGCCGCCGGAGCCCGGCGGGTGGCGATGCTATTCAGCGCGCAGACCCCGTAGATTCCGACCTCGCGGTTGCCGACGAAAATATGGTCGATGGCGGCTTCGACGACGAGCCCATGCCCGATCAGCCCTTGATGGAGGCGATCGGCATCGTTCCGGTCACGCAACCGGAGGCGCCGTCCGTTCAGAGCGAATTGCCGGCCGACCGCTATGTGAACCGGGAAGTTTCCTGGCTCCAGTTCAACCGCCGCGTTCTGGAAGAAGCGCAGAATCCCGCCCATCCGCTTCTGGAGCGTGTGCGCTTCCTGTCGATCTCGGCCGGCAATCTGGACGAATTCTTCATGGTGCGCGTTGCCGGCTTGGCCGGGCAGGTGCGCGAGAAGGTGGAGGTGCGCAGTGTCGACGGGCTTCTGCCGCAGGAGCAGCTCGACCGGATTCTCGCCGAGGTTATGGCCCTTCAGGAAGAACAGCAGGCGTCTCTGGCCTCGCTGGTCAAGGATATGAAGGCCGAGCGCATCGCAATCGTGGGCGCCGGCGATCTCAAGCGCGACGATCGCGCTTGGCTGGAGCGCCATTTCAACGAGTCGATCTTCCCCGTTCTGACGCCGCTGTCGGTGGACCCGGCGCATCCGTTCCCCTTCATTCCCAATCTCGGTTTCACCATGGCCCTGTCCATGGTGCGCGAGCGCGATTCGCAGGGGATGAACGCGCTTCTGCGCCTGCCCGTCGCGCTGCAGCGCTTTGTCGAGATGCCGCCGACCGAGGCGGGCGAAGCGCGCTTCGTGCCGCTGGAAAGCGTCGTCGCGACCTTCATCTCCAAACTCTTCCCCGGCTATCGGGTGAAGGGGCAGGGCACGTTCCGTATCATCCGAGACTCGGACATCGAAGTCGAGGAAGAGGCCGAAGACCTCGTGCGCCTGTTCGAGACGGCGCTCAAGCGCCGTCGGCGCGGGTCGGTTATCCGCATCGAGTTCGACCATGTGATGCCCGAAAGCTTGCGCAATTTCGTGGCCGGCGAACTCGGCGTCGCGGAAAATCGCATCTCGGTGATGGACGGGCTGCTGGCGCTCGACTCGGTGTCGCAGATCGTCAAGCTGCCGCGCGACGATCTGAAATTCGATCCCTATATCCCGCGCTTCCCCGAGCGCATCCGAGAGCATAATGGCGACTGCTTCGCGGCCATCCGCGAGAAGGACATCGTCATCCACCACCCCTATGAAAGCTTCGACGTGGTGGTGCAGTTCCTGCGCCAAGCTGCGCGCGACCCCGACGTGGTGGCGATCAAGCAGACGCTCTACCGCACCTCGAACGACTCGCCGATCGTGCGCGCCCTGATCGACGCGGCAGAGTCGGGCAAGTCGGTGACGGCGCTGGTGGAGCTCAAGGCACGCTTCGACGAGGAAGCCAACATCCGCTGGGCGCGCGATCTGGAGCGCGCGGGCGTTCAGGTCGTTTTCGGCTTCATCGAGAAGAAGACCCACTCCAAACTTTCGCTCGTGGTGCGTCGCGAGGAGGGCAAGCTGACCTCCTTCGTCCATGTGGGGACGGGCAACTACCACCCGATCACGGCGAAGATCTATACCGATCTCAGCTATTTCACGACCGATTCCGACATCGCCTATGATGTCGCGCATATCTTCAACTACATCACCGGCTATGCCGAGCCGACCGAGCTTCGCAAGCTCGCCATGTCGCCGCTGACGCTGCGCAAGCGCATCATCCAGCATATCGAGGAAGAGATCGAGCACGAGAAGGCGGGTCGTCCGGGCCAGATCTGGATGAAGATGAACTCGCTGGTCGATCCGCAGATCATCGACGCGCTCTACCGGGCGAGCCAGGCGGGCGTCGAGATCGATCTCGTGGTGCGCGGCATCTGCTGCCTCAAGCCACGCGTGCCGGGCCTGTCCGACAATATCCGCGTGAAGTCGATCGTGGGCCGCTTTCTGGAGCACAGCCGCATCTTCTGCTTCGGCGCGGGGCACGGCTTGCCTTCGGAAAAGGCGATCGTCTACATGGGCTCGGCCGACATGATGCCGCGCAACTTGGACCGTCGAGTGGAAACCTTGATTCCGATCACCACGCCGACCGTTCACAGTCAGGTTCTGTCGCAGATCATGCTCGCCAATATTCTCGACAATCAACAAAGCTGGTCGGTTCTGGCCGATGGCACGTCGCGCCGCATCGAGCCGTCGCAAGGCGAGCAGCCGTTCAACGCCCAGCGTTATTTTATGACCAACCCGAGCCTCTCGGGTCGGGGGAAGGCCCTGAAGTCGAATGCACCCAAGCTCATCGCGAGGCAGCGTGCCGAGCACTCACGCTTCGATTGATCTCCTGCATCCGAACGGCCGGATTCCCGGCCGTTCGCCCGTGGCTGTCGTCGATATCGGATCGAACTCGGTTCGCCTCGTGATCTACGAGGGCAATGTTCGCGCCCCCACCACCCTGTTCAACGAGAAAGTGCTGAGCGGTCTCGGGCGCGGCATTGCTCAGACCAACCGCTTGGACGACAAATCGGTCGCCAGCGCCATCAGCGCGCTCAAGCGCTTCCGCGCGCTTTGCGACCAGAGCGGGGTGGAGGAAATCCATCCGATCGCGACGGCCGCCGCGCGCGAGGCGATCAACGGGCCGGACTTCGTGGCCGCCGCCGAAGCGGCCCTGCGTTGTCCCATCACCATCCTGTCGGGCGCGGATGAAGCGCATTATGCGGCCGAGGGCGTCATCGCCGGCTTCCATGCGCCGAACGGCATCGCCGGCGATCTGGGCGGCGGCAGTCTGGAGATCGTCGAAGTCGCCGACGGGCGCATCGGCAAGGGCATCACCATGCCCCTCGGCGGCCTTCGCTTGCAGGACATGTCGGGCAACGACGTGACCAAGGCGCGTGCCATCGCCGAAAACTATGTGGCCGGATCGGACTTCGCAGCGGTCGCCGCCGGCCGCCCCTTCTACGCCGTGGGCGGAACCTGGCGAAACCTCTTCAAGCTGCATATGGAGCAGTCGGGCTATCCCGTTCATGTGATGCATGGCTACCGAGCCAAGGTGGCCGAGATCGAAGTCTTCCTCGCCAATGTCGCCAAAGGCGACCCCGACAAACTGCCCGGCATTGCGACCATCTCGCGCAACCGTCGCTCGCTTCTGGCCTTCGGCGCGGTCGCGATGCAGGCCGTCATCTCGCAGTTGAAGCCGTCCGAGATCGTGCTCTCGGCCTATGGCGTGCGCGAGGGCTACCTCCATTCGCGCTTGTGGGACGAGGAAAAGGCGCAGGATCCGCTTCTGGAATCGGCGCGCGAGCTTTCGTTTCTGCGCTCGCGTTCCCCAATCCACAACGAGGAACTGGTGGATTGGTCGACGCGCACCTTCGAGGCGCTGTCGATCGGCGAAACGCCGTCCGAAGCGCGGCTGCGCAAGGCAGCCTGCCTGCTGACCGATATTTCCTGGCGCGCGCATCCCGATTATCGCGGGCGCCAGAGCCTGTCGATCATTGTCAACGCCAATATCCCGGCGGTGGATCATCCCGGCCGCGTCTATCTCGCGCTCGCCAATTACTATCGCTACGAGGGCGAGTTCGACACGAGCATTCTGGACGGCATGGGCAGCGTTGTGGAGCCGAGGCTTCTCTATCTCGCGCGCGTCCTCGCCTCGCTCTTCCGCGTCAGCTATCTCCTGACCGCCGCTATGCCCGGCGTTCTTGGACGGCTGCAATGGAAGCAGGATCCGCGCGGCGGCTTCTCGCTGGTGATCCCGCGCGATCTGGAGCCGCTTCTGGGCGAGCGTCCGGAGGCGCGCCTTCAGGCCTTTTCCAAGATCGTGGAGCGCACGCTCCGCTTCGACGTCCGCTGACGCTGATTGGTTCACAAAAAAGGCGGCTCCCGGAGCCGCCTTTTTTGTGGGGATCAGAGCGAGACGATCTCGACCTTTCGATTGCGGTAGACGAGAGCCGTCTTGCCGGCCAGAAGTTGAAGCGCGCGTTCGCCGAACAATTCGCGTCGCCAGCCTTGCAGGGCCTGCACATCGGCCTTCTCGCCATCGACCGCGAGCTTTTCCAGATCATCGCTGGAAGCGATGAGGCGCCCCGCGACGCCCCGCTCTTCCGTCACGATCTTCAGGAGAACGCGCAGGAACTCCACCGCCGCCGCCGTGCCTTCGGGCAGGGTCGGGGGCTTCGGAATGGGCGGAAGGGCCGACTTCGGAATCGCATGGGCGCGCGCAACGGCGGCAAGCAACTCGCGGCCCGCGCTGGAACGCTCGAAGCCCTTGGAGACCGTGCGAAGGCGCGAAAGAGCCTGCTCGTCGCGCGGCTGCTGCTGGGCGATCTCGTAGAGCGCGTCGTCCTTCAGGATGCGCGAGCGCGGCTGGTCCTTGGCGCGGGCTTCACGCTCGCGCCAGGCGGCGATCTCCTTGAGAACGGCAAGTTCGATCGGCTTGCGGATGCGCAGCTTCAGACGCTTCCAGGCATCGTCCGGGTGGATATCATAGGTCGCGGGGTCGCCGAGCACGGCCATCTCGTCCGCCAGCCAGTCCTCACGGCCTTCCACCTCGAGCGCCTTGGCGAGAAAGCGGTAGGCATCGCGCAGAAAGGTCACGTCGCCGAGCGCATAATCCAGCTGCTCCTGCGACAGGGGGCGGCGACGCCAGTCGGTGAAGCGGGAGGTCTTGTCGATGCGCCCCTTGGTGGTGCGCGCGACAAGCTGGTCATAGGCGATCGACTCACCGAAGCCGCAGACCATGGCTGCGACCTGCGTGTCGAACAGCGGCTCGGGAATCAGGCCGCCGAGCTTGTGGATGATTTCCACGTCCTGGCGCGCGGCATGGAAGACCTTGAGCACCGAGCGGTCGGCCATCAGTTCGAAGAAGGGCTGAAGGTCCATGCCCTCGGCCAGCGGATCGACCAGAACGGCCAGATCGTCGGAAGCCATCTGGATCAGGCAGAGTTCCGGCCAGAAGGTCGTCTCGCGGATGAACTCCGTATCGACGGTGACGAATTCGGCCTTGGCCAGGGTGCGGCAGGCATCGGAAAGGGCGGCTGTGGTCGTAATCGGCTCCATGCTTCGATCCATAAACGAAGCGGGCGCGCAAAGGAAAGCGCGCGAACCCGCCAAACCTTGACAGGACGGGTGCTTGATGCGCTTTTCCGCGCAAAAATGGGCTGTGCCGTCGGGCGCGGTCCCCCGGCGCCTCGCGGGATCGGAGGCTGATGTAAGGGATCCTCATGCACCGCTATCGTAGCCATACCTGCGCCGCTCTCCGCCCCTCCGAGGTCGGCCAGACCGTTCGCCTGTCGGGCTGGGTCCACCGGGTGCGCGATCATGGCGGCCTGCTCTTCATCGACCTGCGCGATCATTACGGCCTGACGCAGATCGTGGTGGACCCCGAGTCCCCCGCCTTCAAGACGGCCGAGACCGTGCGCTCGGAATGGGTCATCCGCATCGACGGCGAGGTGAAGGCCCGCACGCCCGATACGGTGAACGCCAAGCTGCCGACGGGCGAGGTCGAGATTTTCGCGCGCGAGATCGAAGTGCTGGCGCAGGCACAGGAACTGCCGCTGCCGGTCTTCGGCGATCTGGAATACCCCGAAGACGTGCGCCTCAAGTACCGCTTCCTCGATCTGCGTCGTGACACGCTGCACAAGAACATCGTCAAGCGCACGCAGATCATCGCCGCCATGCGCCGAGAGATGACGGGCGCGGGCTTTGCCGAATACACGACGCCGATCCTGACGGCCTCCTCGCCCGAGGGCGCGCGCGACTTCCTCGTGCCGAGCCGCATCCATCCCGGCAATTTCTACGCGCTGCCGCAGGCCCCGCAGCAATACAAGCAGCTTCTGATGGTGGCGGGCTTCGACCGGTACTTCCAGATCGCGCCCTGCTTCCGCGACGAGGACCCGCGCGCCGACCGCCTGCCGGGTGAGTTCTACCAGCTCGACGTCGAGATGAGCTTCGTCACGCAGGACGACATCTGGACCACCATGACCCCGGTCATGACGCAGATTTTCGAGGAGTTCGCGGACGGCAAGCCCGTCACCAAGGAATGGCCGCGCATTCCCTATGACGTTTCGATCCGCAAGTATGGCTCCGACAAGCCGGACCTGCGTAACCCGATCGAGATGCAGGCCGTGACCGAGCATTTCGCGGGCTCGGGCTTCAAGGTCTTCGCCGGCATGATCGCGTCCAACCCGAAGGTCGAGGTCTGGGCGATCCCGGCCAAGACCGGCGGGTCCAGAGCTTTCTGCGATCGCATGAATGCCTGGGCGCAGGGCCAGGGCCAGCCGGGTCTCGGCTATATTTTCTGGCGCAAGGAAGGCGAGACGCTGGAAGGCGCTGGCCCGCTCGCCAAGAATATCGGCCCCGAGCGCACCGACGCGATCCGCGCGCAGTTGGGTCTCGGCGATGGCGATGCCTGCTTCTTCGTGGCGGGCGAGCCTTCGAAGTTCTACAAGTTCGCGGGCGAGGCGCGCACGCGCGCCGGCGAAGAGTTGAACCTCGTCGATCGCGATCGGTTCGAGTGCTGCTGGATCGTGGATTTCCCCTTCTTCGAATATAACGAAGACGAGAAGCGGATCGACTTCGCGCACAACCCGTTCTCGATGCCGCAGGGCGGTATGGAAGCGCTGGAAAACCAGGACCCGCTGACCATCAAGGCCTATCAGTACGATGCGGTCTGCAACGGGTTCGAGATCGCGTCCGGCTCGATCCGCAACCAGTCGCCCGAGCTGATGGTGAAGGCCTTCGAGATGGTCGGCCTGTCCAAGCAGGATGTGGAGGACCGGTTCGGCGGCATGTATCGCGCCTTCCAGTACGGCGCTCCGCCGCATGGCGGCTGCGCCTTCGGCATCGACCGCGTGGTCATGCTGCTTTGCGGCGCGAAGAACCTGCGTGAGATCACGCTCTTCCCGATGAATCAGCAGGCCTTCGACCTCCTGATGAACGCGCCGTCGCCCGCAACGCCGCAGCAGTTGCGCGATCTCCAGATTCGCCCGATGCCGCAGGCGCCGAAGGCTTGATCGAACCAACTCTCAACGACGGCGAAAGGGCGCTGCGGCGCCCTTTTTCATGTCCGGTCGGACGGGAAGGAAAACTCGGCCGCCAGATCCCAAGGGCCGCCGAGATAGCGCCAGAGAAGAAGGCCGGTGCCGCTGCCCCGGGCGGGTTCGAACCCCGCCTGCAAATGCTGGAGCAGGCTGCGAGCGGCCTCGGGCTCCACCTTGTTCTGAACGGTGACATGCGGGCGGAAGCCCTGCGCGTCCTGCGGCGTCAGCCAAGGCTTCCAGCGTTTGGCGAGATCGCCGCGCAGCGTCAGAAGCGCCGGGCTTTCGATCTCATAGGCGACACCGCGACCCAGAAAGCGAAAGCCGGATACGCACAGCGGCAGAGGCGGCGTCTCGTCCGCCAGCGCGCGGAGATGGCGGATAATGCCGGGTTCTTCGCTCCCCGGCAGCGCATGGAACAGCGTCAGATGCGCGGGGATGAGATTGCGTTTCGGCGGGAAATATTGCCGTCGTTCGTGCTCGAACCGGGCGCCGAGCGCGGCGTCGAAGCGAAGGGTCAGGATCAAGGGGCTCTCATTCATGCGACCCCAACGCAAACGCCGCGCCCAGGGCTCCCGGGGCGCGGCGTCGCAGGTTGCGTGCGGAACGATCGGTCAGTTGCCGGAGCGCACCGACAGATTGAGAATCTGCGGCAGCGTCTGCGGCGCGCCCATGGCTGCGCCCAGGATTTGCGTCGCCGGAACTGGGCTCGGCGGAGCGATGGAAATCGCGATCGAGCGGGGGTTCTGAAGGAAGCTGCGAACGGCGTCCGTCACCTGCGCCTGGAAGGTGGGATTCTGGAGATAGGCCAGCGCAAGCGGCAGGCCGCCGACGAGCTGGTCCACCAGCTGCGGGCGCGTCGTGTTGTTTTCCTTGGCGTAATAGTCGAGCAGCTTGTTGGTCAGCGAGCGGTCGGTGAAGGAGAGCTCGGCCGAGCGCAGATAGAGCTGCGAGATCAGCCCGATCACCGCCATGCCTGCGCCGTCGCTGGCCTGGGGCGAGGCCTGCATCTGCTTGGACAGCTGCGCGAGCGACTGGATGAAGCTCGGCGTGTAGCCGGTGATCGTATAGGAGAAGGACAGAGCGCCCGCATTGTCCACTTCCAACTGAAGCGGATCGAGAGAAAGCGCGCCGGTCTGCGGGTCCCACGCGCCCGAGCCGGTCAGATCGCCGGTCAGCTGCGGATAGCCGAGCGCGACCAGCGGCGGCGTCTCGTTGCCTTCGGCCGTTGCCGTCGCGTCGAACAGGAAGCGGCCGACGCCGAAATTGGAGCGGTAGCCGCCATTGCCGGCCTGAAGATTCTCGATGCGCCCGTTCTCGACCGAGGCGAGCGTCTTGCCGGCGCGCTCCATGGTGGCGCCGCTCATCTGCGCGCGCTCGAAATAGAGCGGCGAAAGCGAGGCGGACTTGTCGTTGGTGCCCTTGATCTGAATCCCTTCGACCTGCACGCCCGACAGCGTGACCCGCGTCTCCTCCTCGGTCTGATCGACATCCGCAACCTGAAGGCGGCCGACGCGCCAGCCGTCCGGCGTCGATCCGGTGACGGTCTCGAAATGCAGATCGCCCAGCGCGACCGGCTGCGCGGCCTCGCCCTTCGCCGTCAGTTGCACGCCCTTCAGCGTGACATTGTCGTCGTCGGTCGCAACGCCGCTGTAGGACAGCGTCGTGTTCTGCTCGCCCAGCACGGCCTTCAACCGATCGGCGAAGGCTTGCCCATCCACGGCGAAGGCGGAGGACGAACCGGCGAGGACAAGAGCCAGGCCCGCCAGAAGGCTGCGGGTGCGCAAAGCGGTCATGAGCGGGAAACCTTTCGAACGGACGGCGAAGCCGGAGCCGGGTTGGCGCGGATTCGGGCGATGCAAGGACGAGTTCCGCGCTAATATGGCGAATTCGGCCGGGAGTGTAAGCCCGCCACCCGCGTTTCTGCGCTTATGGTTGCGAGAGCCGCAAGCGGCGTGTCCTGGTTTTGTTCTTCCCTTGTTCGCGCCCGTCGATTGCGTTATCGAGCCCGCATGGGCAAGCCTGTAGATCCTCCCGCCGGCGGCGGCGACATCGAACCGATCGACCTGAAGACGGCGCTGGAAGAGCGCTATCTGGCCTATGCGCTATCGACCATCATGGGTCGCGCGCTGCCGGATGTGCGGGACGGTCTGAAGCCGGTGCATCGCCGCATCGTCCACGCGATGCGCGCGCTGAAGCTCGACCCCGATCAGGGTTACAAGAAATGCGCCCGCATCGTCGGTGACGTGATGGGCAAGTTCCATCCGCATGGCGACGCCTCGATCTACGACGCGCTGGTGCGCCTCGCGCAGGACTTCTCGATCCGCTATCCGCTGATCGACGGGCAGGGCAATTTCGGCAATATCGACGGGGATAGCGCGGCGGCCATGCGCTACACCGAAGCGCGCATGACGGAGGTCGCGACCCTGATCCTGCGCGGGATCGACGAGAATGCCGTCGATTTCAAGCCGACCTATAACGAGGAAGACGAGGAGCCGGTTGTCCTTCCGGGCGCTTTCCCGAATCTCCTGGCCAATGGCGCCTCGGGCATTGCGGTGGGCATGGCGACGTCGATCCCGCCGCACAACGCGGCCGAGCTGTGCGACGCCGCGCTCAAGCTGATCGAAGACCCTGAGACCTCGCTCGACACGCTTCTGCGCTTCGTGCAGGGGCCGGACTTTCCGACCGGCGGCGTCGTGGTGGACAGCGCGGAAATCATCCGCGAGGCCTATGCGACCGGGCGCGGCTCGTTCCGCGTTCGCGCCAAGTGGGAGAAGGAAGAGCAGGGGCGCGGCGGCTATGTCATCGTCGTCACCGAAATCCCTTTCCAGGTGCAGAAGTCACGGTTGATTGAGAAGATCGCGGACCTTCTGGTCGCCAAGAAGTTGCCGCTGCTCGGCGACATCCGGGACGAGTCCGCCGAGGATGTGCGTGTCGTTCTGGAGCCCAAGGCGCGCACGGTCGATCCCGAGCTTTTGATGGAATCCTTGTTCCGGTTGACCGACCTCGAGTCGCGCATTCCGCTGAACATGAACGTCCTGTCGGGCGGCAAGGTGCCGAAGGTCATGTCGCTCAAGGAGGTTCTCTCCGAGTGGCTGGCGCATCAGCGCGAAGTCCTGGTCCGCCGCTCGCAGTTCCGCCTCGACCAGATCGAACGGCGGCTGGAAATCCTCTCAGGCTATCTCATCGCATTTCTGAATCTCGATGAGGTGATCCGCATCATCCGCGAGGAGGACGAGCCCAAACAGGTCATGATGCGGACCTTCGAGCTGAGTGACCTCCAGGCCGAATCGATTCTCAACATGCGCCTGCGCTCGCTGCGCAAGCTGGAAGAGTTCGAGCTTCGCCGCGAATTCGACCAGTTGTCGGAAGAGAGGGCGGACAAGCAGGCGCTGCTCGCCTCGGGCGAGTTACAATGGCAGCGCGTGGCCGGCGAGGTCCGCGAGGTCCGCGAAACCTTCTCCAAGAAGACCAAGCTCGGCAAACGCCGCACCATCTTCGCAGGCGCTCCCGAGCGCTCGCTGGACGATATCGCGGTGGCCCTGATCGAGAAGGAGCCGGTGACGGTCGTCCTGTCGCAGAAGGGCTTCCTGCGCGCCATGAAGGGCCATGGGGTCGATCTCTCGACGCTGGGTTTCCGCGAGGGCGATGGGCTGAAGATCGCGTTCCCGGCGATGACCACCGATAAGCTCGTATTCCTCTCCACCAATGGCCGGGCCTTCACGCTGAATGCCGACAAGCTGCCGGGCGGGCGCGGGCAGGGCGATCCGATCCGGCTTCTGATCGAGCTGGAAGACGATCAGGACATCGCCCTCGGCTTCGTTGCCGATCCCGCGCAGAAGCGCCTCGTGGCGTCCACCGACGGCAACGGTTTCATCGTGCCGGAAGCCGAACTGATTTCGGGAACGCGCAAGGGTAAGCAGGTGCTGAACGTCGCCGATCCCGCGCGCCTCGCCTGCGCCGAGCGGGTGACCGGCGACAGCGTGGCCGTTGTCGGCGAGAACCGAAAGATGGTCGTGTTCCCCTTGGCGCAGGTGCCCGAGATGCTTCGCGGCAAGGGCGTTCGCCTCCAACGCTATGCCGATGGCGGGCTGCTCGATCTGAAGATCTTCAACCTTGCCGAAGGCCTGACCTGGAACGACACGGCCGGCCGCCAGCATCAGCGCTCGGAAGCCGACCTGTTGGAATGGCGCGGCGACAGGGCTCAGGCCGGGCGGCTGGTGCCGAAGGGCTTCCCCAAGAGCGGACGTTTCACCTGACGAAAAAGCCGGCCCCAAGGGCCGGCTTTTTGATGACATGTGGCCGTGTCACTCGCCTTCGATGGGCGGGACCACGGTCGGTTTGGGCTGATAGCGCTCCCAGCCCTTGGGCATCAGGTGCTCCTGCGGCTGGTAGCGGATCTTGTAATCCATCTTGCGCGAGCCATCGACCCAATAGCCCAAGTAGAGATAGGGCAGGCCGAGGGCGCGCGCGCGCTCGATGTGGTCGAGGATCATATACGTGCCGAGCCCGCGCTGCGGCTCGTCCGGGTCGAAAAAGGAATAGACCATCGACAAGCCGTCGGCCATGACATCGGTCAGCGCGACGGCTTTCAGCGCGCCGTCCGAGCGCGGGGAAAAGGCGGAATCCGGCCCCTTGCGGCGATACTGGATGATCCGCGTATCGACCTGGCTGTCCTCGATCATCATTGCGTAGTCCATGACGGACATTTCCGACATGCCGCCCTGCGTGTGGCGCGCGTCGAGATAGCGGCGGAACAGGGCATATTGCTCGCTGGTCGGCTCGGCCTCGGCCATGCGCCCCACGAGATCGGAATTGGCAGCCCAAGTTCGGCGCATGGATTTGGCGGGCTTGAACTCGTCCACGAGGATGCGGATCGACACGCAGGCCCGGCAGCGCTCGCAGGCGGGGCGATAGGCGATGTTCTGCGAGCGACGAAAGCCGCCCTGCGTCAGAAGATCGAGAAGCTCAGGCGCGCGGTGCCCGACGAGATGCGTGAAGACCTTTCGTTCGAGCTGGCCGGGCAGATAGGGGCAGGTCGAAGGCGAGGTCAGGAAGAATTGCGGAGTCTGGGGATGCGCCGTCATGAGTTCCGACCGCCTCGTCGTGCATCCGCCAGCGAAAGGAGGCCGCTGGCGGGATGTCCCAGTTTGGAACCTGAAGCTTGCGTTGAAAAGACTGCCCGGACGCTTGCCTGCGCCGGGCGCCCGATCAGCTTCGGCGCACGACCACGGTGCCCAGGAGAAGGTCCTGGAGCAGCTGCTTGCGCGGTGTGAAGAGCGCCAGGAGAACGATGAAGCCGGAGGTCAGCGTTCCGGCGACCCAGAACAGGATGCTGTGCGCGGCTCCCATGCCCACATCCACCCGTTCGCCGTCCAAGCGCTCAAGACGAAGGTCGAAGAGACGCATCCCCGGCGTCGCCTGAGCGCTGCCACCCAGCGTGAAGCTCACATAGGGCAAGGCCACCAGCGGAAACAGGATGGCATAGAGCATCCAGCCGAGCCCGAATGTCACAATGCCAAGCAGACCCACCACGAAGAAGGCGGGGATGCAGAGCAGGAGCACGATCGAGTAATCGACTAGAAACGCCATCATGCGCCGCGTGCGCACGCCCGAATAGGCGCGCGGCTGGTCGAGCCAGGAGGCGGCGGGCTGGAAAGGGGCGGTGTTGC
The DNA here is from genome assembly GCF_001463925.1 of Aureimonas sp. N4. Taxonomy (NCBI): domain Bacteria; kingdom Pseudomonadati; phylum Pseudomonadota; class Alphaproteobacteria; order Hyphomicrobiales; family Aurantimonadaceae; genus Aureimonas; species Aureimonas sp. N4. Next base: position 153,038 of record NZ_BBWS01000048.1, read on the forward strand.
TCATCGGCGCGGAGTTCCTTTGTTCTTGTTCGGAAAGATGGGAAGCCCGCGCCCCATTCGCAACGACGTTCAGCGCTGCTGAAGCGCTTCGGCCACGCGCGGCGAGAAATAGCTGAGAACGCCGCTGGCGCCCGCGCGCTTGAAGGCGCGCAAGGTCTCGAACATCGCCTTGTCGCCGTCGATCCAGCCGTTCTGCGCCGCCGCCATGATGACCGAATATTCGCCCGAGGTCTGATAGGCGAAGGTTGGCATCCGAAATTCTTCGACGAGTCTTGCAAGAATGTCGAGATAGGGCAGGCCGGGCTTGACCATAATCATGTCCGCGCCCTCGGCAATGTCCTGCGCGGCCTCGCGGATCGCCTCCGCCGCATTGCCCATGTCCATCTGGTAGGTCCGCTTGTCGCCCTTCAGAGCGCCGGTCGAGCCCACCGCGTCCCGGAATGGCCCGTAGAACGCGGAGGCATATTTGGCGGCATAGGACATGATCATCGTGTCGCGCAGACCCTCTCCATCGAGCGCCGCGCGAATGCAGGACACGCGTCCGTCCATCATGTCGGAGGGGCCGATAATGTCGCAGCCGGCTTGCGCCTGAACCACGGCCTGCCGGCAAAGAAGCTCGACCGACTCGTCGTTGAGAATCCGCCCCTCGCGCACCACCCCGTCATGCCCGTGGCTCGTATAGGGATCGAGCGCGACATCGCAGAGAATACCGATCTCGGGAACCGCGTCCTTGATGGCGCGTGTGGCGCGGCACACGAGATTGTCGGCGTTCAGCGCCTGCGAGCCGGTTTCGTCGCGCAGCTCCGGGTTGGTGAAGGGAAACAGCGCGATCACGGGAATGCCCAGATCGGCCGCCCGCTGCGCCGCCTCGACGCAGCCTTTGACGGAATAGCGGAACACGCCAGGCATGGAGGCCACGGGCTCCGGCGCGCCGTCTCCTTCGCGCACAAAAATCGGCCAGATCAGATCGTTGACGCTGACATCGCTCTCGCGCACGAGTCGGCGCACCCAGTCGTTCTGGCGCAGGCGTCGCAGGCGCGTGCCGCCCGTTACCTGATCGATCGTGCGCGCGAGAGAGCTTTCGTTCTTCATGTCGGGGCCGCTCATGCTGATGGAATCGTGAAAACGCCGTCGAAGCGGGTGGTCGCGGGTCGGCCGCCCATTCCGCCCGCTAGATAGACCCGCGCCCGTCCTGACGAAACCGTGCAGCGGGAAAAAACCATCGCACCCTGCCATCGTGCGATCCGATGCTCTACGTCTGAAACGAGACGGGCCAGCGTGCCGGTTTCTGGCCACGGGACGATGACATGACCGCATTCACCTTCGATCCGCCGAACGCTCCAACAGGGCGCGGCGGGCGTCAGCGATGACGATCGAACTGTTCAAGCCCGACCCGGAAGCGAGCCTCAACCGGGCGTTGACGGCCTGGCTATGCCGAATCGCGGGGCTCGCGTTGTTTGGCATGGGCCTGTTCTACTGGGTGAGGCTGATCGGCATCTTCGACGGTCCGCTCTGGCGATTCGACCTGATGCCCGTCTGGTGGCGCTTCGCGGCGCCCACGCTTGCCGTGCTCTATCCCATCGCCGGCATCGGCCTGTGGATGGTCACGTCCTGGGGCACCGTCATTTGGGTTCTGTTGACCCTGGTCGAGGCACTGATGCATTTCGGCTTTCCCCATCTCTTCGGGGCTGAGCTTCTGGCGGTTGGGCTCAATGCCGGTGGGCTGGCGTTGCTCGCCATGCTGCGGCTCGTCGCCTTCGTCGAGGCGCGGCGCAAGGCTCGTTCGAATTGATTCTTTGATTATGACCAATCGTTAAGCAAAAATAGTAAACGCGGAAGGATAGAATTCGTTAACAGTGACGTTTAAGTCGAATTTTAGGGGCGCCCCGTAGATTGGGTTTCAAGAAAAGGTCCAAAAGAGGCCTTCGCCAAGCAACAACGGAGCCGTTCCCATGTCAACGACGCCCGCCCGCCGCGATATGCAGTCGATGGTCGAGAAGGTCGAACTGAAGTCTCTTTACCTCGAAACGCTCCAGCTGGTGGAGCGGCTTCACCGCCGCCTGCTGGATGTGATCAAGGACGAATTCGACCGCAACGGTCGCACCGATATCAACGCCGTGCAGGCGCTTCTTCTGTTCAATATCGGCGATGCCGTTCTGACCGCGGGCGAGCTGCGCTCGCGCGGTTTCTATCTCGGCTCCAATGTCTCGTACAATCTGAAGAAGCTCGTGGAACTCGGCTTCATCGACCATCAGAAATCCCGCGTCGATCGCCGCGCCGTGCGCGTGTCCTTGACCAAGGCCGGGCGCGAGGTCGCCGAAATCGTCGCCGAGCTGTATGACCGCCACATCGGCTCGATCGACAAGGTCGGGGGACTCGACGAAGGCGAATTCCAGAAGATGAACAAGTCGCTGCAACGCCTCGACCGCTTCTGGAACGACTCCATCATGTATCGTCTCTGAGACGAGCGGGAGGGCGCGTCCTCCAGTCCGCGTTCTTCCATGCCGCCCTGCGACCGTCGTTCCGGTCGCGGGGCGTTTTGCATTTGCGGTGACCCGTGCTCGTATGCGAGCCGCATGAGCATTTCGGCAACAGACGATCGCCCTCTCGCTCGTGTGTCCGCGATGACCGGCCGGGTTCACGCTTTCGCCCTATTTCGATGCGCTTTCAAAGCCATGTCACTCGCGACCCTTGTTCGCGAGATCGTGTGCCGCTCGTTTCACTTTGGTTTACCATGCGTCCTTTATGAAAAGGCAAGCATGAACGAGCGAGAACCATATCGAGAGGGTTTCATGACGAAGAGCGAGACCGACCGGATGCAGAATGGCTTGTCGCGACGCCGTTTTCTGGCGGGTGCGGCGACCGCAGCCGGCGCGGCGGCTTTTGCGGGGGCTGCGCGCGCCCAGAGCGCGCTGGACGGTGTTCTGGCCGCGCCCAATCGCGGAGGCTGGACGGACCAGTTCGACACGCGCGCGGCGAGCGTGCGCAATGTCGCCTCCTATCAGCCGGTCTTTTCGCCTGAAACGCTGAGCTCGATGCAGCAGGCGGCCGGCCATTATCAGGAGATCGTCAACGCGGGCGGCTGGCCGAGCATTCCCGATGGCGGCAAGCTGGCGGTGGGCGCGGAAAGCCCGGCGGTTCCCGCGCTGCGCCAGCGCCTCGCCATCTCCGGCGATCTGGATCGCCAAGCCGGCAACTCGACGGCCTTCGACACCTATGTCGATGCGGCGGTGAAGCGTTTCCAGGCGCGCCACGGTCTGCCGGCCGACGGCACGGTGGGCGAATACACCTGGAAGGCGCTGAACGTGCCGGCCGACGTGCGCCTGAATCAGCTCTACAAGAACATCGACCGTCTCCAGAAGATTCAGCCCGATGTCGGCCGGTTCGTGATGGTCAACATCCCGGCCGCTGCGATCGAAGCGGTCGAGAACGGCCGCGTGGTGCAGCGACATACGGCGGTCGTCGGCAAGATCGACCGTCAGACGCCGATCCTGGACTCGAAGATCACCAATCTGAACCTCAATCCCTACTGGCATGCGCCGGCTTCGATCGTCCGCAAGGACATCATTCCGCTGATGCAGAAGGACCCGACCTACCTCACGCGCAACGACATCATCATCTACGGGCCGGATGGCGGCGTCATTCCGCCCGAATCCATCAACTGGCATTCGGACGAGGCGGTGAAATATCTGTTCCGCCAGAATCCGGGCCGAATGAACGCCATGTCGTCGGTGAAGATCAACTTCCCGAATCCCTATTCGGTCTACATGCACGACACGCCGCAGCAGAGCGTCTTCTCGCAGCTGATGCGCTTCGAATCGTCGGGCTGCGTGCGCGTTCAGAACGTGCGCGACCTCATCGTCTGGCTGGCGAAAGACACGCCGGGCTGGGACCGCGCGGCGATCGAAAAGACGATCGCGGCCCGCACCAGGCAGGACGTGAACTTCCCGAACCCGGTGCCGCTGCACTTCACCTATCTCACGGCCTGGGCGACCGAGCCCACCGTGGTGCAGTTCCGCGACGATATCTACCATCTCGATGGCGACGCGCAGCTGGCGATGAACCGTCTTCAGACCACGGCCTATTCGGTCGGCGAACAGGCGAGCGCCGACCTGCCGTACTGACTTTTTTCGCTGGATTTTTCCTGCTTACGACAAAACAGGTCGGACCTAGTGTCCGGCCTTTTTTCGTTGGACATCATCCGGTTGGCCAAGGCTGCAGAACGTGTTAAGCGCGCGAAACCGGCCGGATATGGATCGTTTCCGGCGGCGATCAGGAGGTTCCCATGTCGCAAGCGCCCGTACTGGACACGTCGCCCCGTCACGACCCGTTCTTCGGCGACGGCATCGCGACTGTCGATCCCGATCTCTTCGCCGCGATGCGCAACGAGTTGCATCGCCAGCAGCATGAGATCGAACTGATCGCCTCCGAAAACATCGTCTCGCGCGCCGTGCTGGAAGCGCAGGGCTCGGTGCTGACGAACAAATATGCCGAGGGCTATCCTGGCCGTCGCTATTACGGCGGCTGCGAGTTCGTGGATGTGGCGGAGCAGCTGGCGATTGATCGCGCCAAGCAGCTGTTCGGCTGCGGCTTCGCCAATGTGCAGCCCAATAGCGGCTCGCAGGCCAATCAGGCCGTTCTCATGGCGCTGTCCAAGCCGGGCGCGACGATCCTGGGCATGAGCCTCGACGCGGGCGGTCATTTGACGCATGGCGCCAAGCCGAATCTGTCGGGCCGCTGGTTCAACGCGGTTCAATATGGGCTCGATCTCGAAACCGGCCTCATCGACTACGATCAGGTCGAGCGTCTGGCCCACGAGCACAAGCCCGACATCATCATCGCGGGCGGATCGGCCTATTCGCGTCAGATCGATTTCGCGCGCTTCCGCCAGATCGCGGACGCGGTCGGCGCGTTCTTCTGGGTGGATATGGCCCATTTCGCCGGCCTCGTGGCGGGTGGTCAGCATCCGAGCCCGTTCCCGCACGCCCATGTCGCGACCTCGACCACGCACAAGACCCTGCGCGGCCCGCGCGGCGGACTCGTGCTGACCAATGACGAGGACATCGCCAAGAAGATCAATTCGGCGATCTTCCCCGGCCTGCAGGGCGGCCCGCTCATGCATGTGATCGCCGGCAAGGCCGTCGCCTTCGGCGAGGCGCTGCAGCCGAGCTACCGCACCTACATCAAGGCCGTGGTGGACAATGCCAAGGCGCTGGCCGCCGTGCTGCGCGATGGCGGTCTCGACATCGTCTCGGGCGGAACCGACACGCATCTGATGCTGGTCGACTTGCGCCCCAAGATGCTGACGGGAAAGGTGTCGGAGGTCGCGCTCGGCCGGGCCGGCATCACCTGCAACAAGAACGGCGTGCCCAACGACCCGGAAAAGCCGACCATCACCTCGGGTATCCGCGTCGGCACACCGGCTGCGACCACCCGCGGCTTCGGCACGGCGGAGTTCGAAGAGGTCGGCCGTCTGATCGTCGAGGTGCTCGACGGCCTGAAGTCGGCCAATTCCGATGAGGGCAATGCCAGCGTCGAGGCGGCTGTGAAGAGCAAGGTCGAGGCCTTGACCGAGCGCTTCCCGATCTACGCCAATCTCGGCTGATCGGCTTTCATGCGCTGTCCCTTTTGCGGCTCGCAGGACAGCCAGGTGAAGGATTCCCGCCCCGCCGAAGACGGCGGGGCGATCCGGCGCCGGCGAATCTGCCCGGACTGCAATGGCCGCTTCACGACTTTCGAGCGCGTGCAATTGCGCGATCTCATGGTGGTGAAGAAGTCGGGGCGGCGCGTGCCCTTCGAGCGCGAGAAGCTCGCGCGCTCGGTTCACACGGCCATGCGCAAGCGGCCCGTCGATCCCGAGCGGGCCGAGCGCATGATTTCCGGCATCGTTCGTCAGCTGGAATCCAGCGGCGAAACGGACGTGCCGTCCGAGCTGGTCGGGCGTCTGGTCATGGACGCGTTGCGTCAGTTGGACGATGTCGCCTATGTCCGCTTTGCTTCGGTCTATCGCGATTTTCGCGAGGCCAAGGATTTCGCATCGGTGATCGAGGAGCTGAAAAGCGATCCGATCGCCGCCTCCGACGATGACCGGGCCTGACATGCAGGCCGATGACGAACGCTGGATGGCCGCCGCGCTTCGCCTGTCGCGTCGCCATGTCGGCCTGACGGCGGACAATCCCTCCGTCGGCGCGCTGATCGTTTCTGGGGATGGGCGCGTGGTAGGGCACGGCGTGACGGCGCATGGCGGGCGGCCCCATGCCGAGCGCGTGGCGCTGGCCGAGGCAGGATCGGCTGCGCGCGGCGCCACGGCCTATGTGACGCTGGAGCCCTGCGCCCATCACGGGCGGACGTCGCCCTGCGCCGACGCGCTGGTGGAAGCGGGCGTGAGGCGGGTCGTGTATGGCGCGGGCGACCCCGATCCGCGCGTGAACGGCAAGGGCGCTGCGATCCTGCGCCGGGCCGGCGTCCTCGTGGATCAGCTTCTTCAACCGAATGGCGAGCGCGCTTTCGAGGGCTTCCTGTCGCGCATCCGGCGCCGCCGGCCCTTCGTCACGCTCAAGATGGCCGTCTCCAGCGAAGGTTTCGTCGGGCGCATGGGTGAGGGGCAGGTGGCGATCTCGGGTGCGATCGCCCGGCGTCAGACCCATCTCCTGCGCGCCGAGACAGACGCGATTCTGGTGGGCGTTGGCACCGCGTTGGCCGACCGCCCGCTTCTGACCTGCCGTCTTCCGGGGCTGGAGGCTCGCTCGCCGCGACGGATCGTGCTCGACCGTCATTTGCGCCTGCCGCTCGATCATCCTCTGATCGACACGGCGGAAAGCGTACCGACCTTCATCGCGACCGATGTCGCGGAGGCGGCGCGTCTCGCGCCCTTCGCAGCTCGCAAGGCGCGGATCATCAGCGCTGGAGCGGGGGACTTATCAGGCTTCCTCATCAGTCTCGTGCCGCTTGGGATCGCGACCCTGCTTCTGGAGGGCGGTCCGATCCTTGCACAAAGCTTCTTGGAAGCCGATCTGGTGGATCGTGTGATCCTTGTCCGCTCGCGGCATGGGATCGGCGGCCCCGGTGTTGCGATGCCGGCAGGGTTGAACGCGTTGTCTGGCTTTATTCGGCAACGCGACGAAGAGTTCGGCGATGATCGCTGGATCGAATGGGAAAGGTCACCCCGCTGATGTTCACGGGTATCGTGTCGGACATAGGCCGTATCGTTTCCACTGAAGCGCTGGACGAGGGACGGCGCTTCCGGGTTGAAACGATCTACGATCCAAACACCATTCTGATCGGCGCATCGATCAGCTGCTCGGGCGTTTGCCTGACGGTGACGAAGCTGCCCGAAAGCGGCACCAACAGCCGCTGGTTCGAGATGGAGGCCTGGGAGGAGGCGCTGCGTCTGACGACGGCCGGTAGCTGGGGCGAGGGCACGCGGCTCAATCTGGAGCGGGCGCTGAAGGTCGGCGACGAGCTGGGCGGGCATCTCGTCTCCGGCCATGTGGACGGGCAAGCCCAGATCGTGGCGCGCGAGGACGAGGGCGAGGCCGTTCGCTTCACGCTCGAAGCGCCGGAGTCGCTCGCCCGCTATATCGCGCCCAAGGGCTCGGTCTGCCTCGATGGTACGTCGCTCACGGTGAATGGCGTGGACGATCGCCGTTTCGATGTTCTCCTGATCCGTCACTCGCTGGAAGTAACCACCTGGGGCGAAAAGAAGGTTGGCGATTCGGTGAACCTTGAGGTCGATCAGATTGCGCGCTATGCGGAGCGTCTGTTCGGTACTGGCCGCGCCGCCTGACGTCGCGTGTTGCCGTATCGGTTGAGTTTCGGGCCGATCGGCTGATGCCGGCCGGCCCTTGCCTTTGTTGAACATCCGCGTGCCGAGCCCGGTCCTCCCTCAGCCGAGCGTCGCCGCTTCGCTTATTGGAAGGTTCCCCGCATGTCGGCGCCGCATATTCTGATCGTAGAAGCTCGTTTCTACGATCATCTCGCAGATTTCCTGCTCGAAGGCGCCAAGGCGCATCTCGACGCCGCCGGCGCGACCTATGAGGTCGTGACCGTTCCTGGTGCTCTGGAGATTCCGGCGGCCATCGCCTTCGCTCTCGCCGGCGCCGAAGAAGGCGGCCGCGAGTATGACGGTTTCGTCGCCCTTGGTTCGGTGCTTCGCGGTGAGACCTATCACTTCGAGGTCGTGTCCAACGAGTCCAGCCGCGCCATCATGGACCTGACGGTGCAGGACGGCGTGGCCATCGGAAACGGCATTCTGACGGTCGAAAACGAGGCGCAGGCGCTGGAGCGCGCGCGGCCCGATCGCAAAAACAAGGGTGCGGCGGCAGCCGAAGCAGCGCTCACCATGATCGCTTTGCGCCAGCGATTTGGGGGCTGAGCCATGTCCGACCTCGATCCGAAAACCGTGCGCCCCGCCAACAAGCGCGGCGCGGCGCGCCTCGCAGCCGTTCAGGCGCTCTATCAGATGGATGTGGGCGGAACGAGCCTTCTCGAAACGGTGGCGGAATACGAATCCTTCCGCCTCGGCCGGGAACTGGACGGGGACATGTATCGCGAGGCCGATGCGGCTTGGTTCCGCGACATCGTCTCCGGCGTCGTGCGCGCGCAGACCACGATCGACCCATTGATCCATTCGGCGCTGACCTCCGACTGGCCGCTGTCGCGCCTCGACACGACGTTGCGCGCCATCCTGCGCGCTGGAGCCTACGAGGTGACGAGCCGCAAGGATGTGCCGACGGCGGTGATCGTCAGCGAATATGTCGATATTGCCAAGGCCTTCTACGGCGACGAAGAACCGCGCCTCGTCAACGCCGTGCTCGACCGCGTCGCGCGCAACGCGCGAGGCGATGCTCGCGGACCAAGCGCCCGCTCTTGAAGCCGACGGCCGATTCTTCACCGGCCTTCTATCTTCAATAAATCAAAGGCCGCTCGGCAATATGCCAGCGGCCTTTCGTTGGCGGGAGTCAGGCCGCAAAAGCGGCCTGCCCCTGATCCGAAACTCAGCGGCCCGGCGAAACGCTGGAGCGGCCCATCTTTTCGAGAATGTCGCCGCCGGACGGTCCCTTGTCGGACAGAATCGAGCCGAGGAAGCTCGTGTCGCGGCCCGAAGTCGGCGTCGTGCGCGAGATGAAGTCGAAGATGCGACCGTTCTCGAGCCCGTAATTGGCGATGCGATCGACCGTGTTGTTCTTGTTGAAATAGATCGCGAGCACGCGCTGATCCACGAGGCGCGGGTTCATGAAGGCGACGGGGCGAACGCGCTTCTGCGAGATATAGTAGAAGACTTCGTTGTCGAAGGTCGCGGTCGTGGAAGGCGTGCCGAGCGCCAGGAGAACCTGCTCGCGGCTGGAGCCGACCGGCACCTGCGCCAGGGTCTGCTCGTCCACGATATAGCCCTGATTATAGACCTGCGAGGTCTGGCACGCGCCAAGAGCCAAGCTGGCGCCGAGGCCTGCCGCCAGGGTCAGGGGACGCAAAACTCGTTTCAGATCGCTCACGCTGGCGCTACTCCCCGAACCTAGACAGCACATGACCGCCGCTTAGGGCCGGACATGGTCGGAAATTGAGGCAAATGCCCTCTAAATAGATGGCGACTTGGTAAAGCACCTTGGGAAGCGTTGCAATCGTACCGCGCCCGTGCGAACCGGATTGGGGATCAAGCAATAGGGTGCGGAATGCTCGAAGCCTTCCGTCGCAGGCGTCGGAACAGGGATATCGTCGAGGCGATCTGGGATCAGGTCGTCGCGCGCGCGCGTCAGCCCGCCCGCTTCGAAGAGGGCGGCCTGCCGGACACGGTGATGGGGCGCTACGAATCGCTCTGCATCGAGGTTTTCCTCGTTTTGCGGCGATGCGGGCGCGACCCGTCGCTGGCGGAGTTCTCGCAGGATCTGGTGGATCGGTTCATGACCGATCTCGACCATTCGCTTCGCGAGCTGGGGATCGGCTATCTGGCGGTGCCCAAGCGCATGCGGGCGCTGGCCGCGCGCTTCTATGCACGCGTCGCCGCCATGGAAGGGCCGCTTTCGGTAGGCGATAGAGCGGCGCTGGCTGACGTGCTGCGGGCTGGCGCCTTTGCGGATGCGCCGGGCGGACGGCCCGATGCGGCCACGCATCTCGCATCCCATATGATGGATGACGCGCGCTGGTACGACAGCCTGTCGGCCGACCGGCTGCTGGCCGGGCGCCTTGAAACAGACCGTGGAACGAAGGCCCGATGAATCGCTCTGAACCGAACCTGGAGCCGGCCCCCCTCAAGCTGGAGTTGGGCGTCGCCAAGCTGCCGCAGAACGGGATGCCGGTTCGCTTCGAGGCGAGCGAGGAGGAGCGCCGCGAGTTGACAGCGCTGCTCGGCATTCTGTCCGTCGACGCGCTGACCGCCGATCTCACGGTTCGCCGCTGGAAGCGCGACGGCGTGGAGGTCGAGGGCCGGCTGCGGGCAAAGGTGACGCAGGCTTGCGTCGTCACGACCGACCCCGTGCCGGAAGCGATGGACGAGCGGATCGAGGTCATCTTCGTGCCGGATGGCTCGAAACTCTCGCGCATCGCGCCGCAGGATGACGGCGAGCTTCATCTCGACCCGGAAGGCGCGGATATCCCTGAGACCTTCACGGGCGATCGGATCGATCTCGGAGCCTATCTCACCGAGGTTGTCGGCCTCGCGCTCGATCCTTACCCGCGCTCGGACGGCGCGGAGTTTCAGGACATGGACACCGATCCCGATCCTCAGGGCGGGCGGGTCTCTCCCTTTGCGGCTCTCAGTCAGCTAAAGACGCGCGACTGACCGATCCGGTCCCCCCAACACCAGTCTTCGATAGGCCGGCCTTCGGCCGGATTGCGGAAAGCGAGCCCATTTTGGATTCCAAAGCCTCTATCACCCTCGCCCTGGATGCCATGGGCGGCGACCACGGCCCTGAGGTGATTCTGGCCGGAGCGCAGATAGCCCTGGAGCGACACCCGGAGATGCGCTTCATTCTCTTCGGGCAGGAGGATGTGGTGCGCCCGGTGCTGGCACGCCTGCCCAAGCTCGCGGCGCGCTCCGTGTTCCATCATTGCCCGGTTTCGGTGCGCATGGACGACAAGCCCTCGCAGGCGCTGCGTCAGGGTCGGCACAAGTCCTCCATGTGGAAGGCGATCGAGGCTGTGAAGACCGGGGAAGCGGATGTCGCCGTCTCGGCCGGCAACACCGGCGCGCTGATGGCGATGGCAAAATTCTGCCTGCGCACCATGGCCAATATCGAACGGCCCGCTATCGCCGCGATCTGGCCGACCCTGCGCGGCGAGAGCATCGTACTTGATGTCGGCGCGACGATCGGGGCCGATTCGCAACAGCTGATCGACTTCTCGGTGATGGGCGCCGCCATGGCTCGCGCGCTGTTCCATATCGAGCGCCCGACCGTTGGCCTCCTCAATATCGGTGTCGAGGAGGTCAAGGGCCAGGACGAGGTCAAGGAAGCCGGGCGTCTTCTCAAGGAAACGCCGATCGCCGGTCTCGATTATCGCGGCTTCGTGGAAGGCACCGATCTCGGCAAGGGCACGGTGGACGTGGTCGTCACCGAGGGCTTTACCGGCAATATCGCGCTGAAGACGGCGGAGGGCACTGCCAAGCAGATCGCGTCCTATCTGCGCGCCGCCATGACGCGGACCTGGATGGCCAAGATCGGATATCTCTTCGCCAAGAGCGCCTTCGACCGGCTGCGCGACAAGATGGACCCCAACAAGGTCAATGGCGGCGTGTTCCTCGGCTTGAACGGCGTCGTCATCAAGAGCCATGGCAGTGCCGACGCCGAAGGCACGGCGGCCGCCATCGATGTGGCGCACGCCATGGCGGCCAACGGGCTCCTGGCCAAGATCGAGGCCGATTTCGGTCAAGTCTATACGCAGGTCGCCCCTGTAACGGACGCAGGAGAGCTTGAAGCCTCCGAACCCAAGGAAGCGCTTCAATGACCATTCTCCGCTCCGTTATCCTCGGAACCGGCTCGGCGCTGCCCCAGCGCGTCATGACCAATGCCGAGATGGAAAGCCTCGTCGAGACCAGCGACGACTGGATTCAGCAGCGCACCGGCATCAAGCAGCGCCATATCGCGGGCGAGGGCGAAACCACGGTCTCGCTGGGCGAGGGGGCCGCGCGAGAGGCCCTTGCCGCCGCCGGTCTGGTGCCTGACGATATCGACCTCATCATCGTGGCGACGGCAACGCCGGACAATACGTTTCCGGCCTCAGCCGTTCAGATCCAGCGCCGGCTCGGCATCACCGCAGGCTATGCGTTCGACCTGCAGGCGGTATGCAGCGGCTTCGTCTATGCGCTGACGACCGCCGATCTGCACCTGCGCTCGGGTCTGGCGCGCCGCGCGCTGGTGATTGGCGCCGAGACCTTCAGCCGAATTCTCGACTGGACCGACCGAACGACCTGCGTCCTCTTCGGCGATGGCGCGGCCGCTGTGGTTCTGGAGCGGAGCGAAGAGGAGAGCGAGGCGGGGCGCGGCATTCTCACCGCCAAGCTGCGCTCGGACGGCTCGCATTTCGAGAAGCTTTATGTCGATGGCGGCCCGTCCACAACCGGCACGGTCGGTCAGCTCCGCATGGAAGGCCGCGAGGTCTTCAAGCACGCGGTCGGAATGATCACCGACGTGGTGGAGGATTCCTTTGCCGCTCTGGGCATCACGGCCGACGATATCGACTGGTTCGTGCCGCATCAGGCCAACCGCCGCATCATCGACGCCTCCGCCAAGAAACTCGGCATCGCGCCGGAAAAGGTGGTTATGACCGTAGATCGTCATGGCAACACCTCGGCAGCCTCCATCCCGCTCGCGCTCGACGTGGCGCGCCGGGACGGGCGCATCAAACCGGGCGATCTCGTGCTCCTCGAAGCGATGGGCGGCGGCTTCACCTGGGGTGCGGTGGTCGTCCGCTGGTAAGCTGACGGCTTGATTGCGCTACGTTTTTCGGTATTTTCGATTGTGATGGCGGATGTTTCCCGAGAGGCTGTGGGGGCCGGGAGCAACGTCGTGCCAGAATTTGAGCAGGGGAAACGCATGGGCGACAGGACGTTGACGCGGGCCGATCTCGCCGAGGCAGTGTTCCGCAAGATCGGTCTCTCGCGCACCGAGTCGGCCTATCTCGTGGAGTCCGTTCTCGAAGAAATCTGCCTGACCATCGCCAAGGGCGAGGCGGTCAAGATTTCCTCCTTCGGATCCTTTCTTGTGCGCGCCAAGAACGAGCGCGTGGGGCGAAACCCCAAGACTGGCGAAGAGGTTCCGATCTCTCCGCGCCGCGTGGCCGTGTTCAAACCCTCCAACGTCATGAAGGACCGCATCCTGGCCGCGCATGACCGGCGCGTCCTGGCCGCGCAGCCGGCGCTGAAGGCTGCCGAGTGATGGCCCCAAAGGCATGATCGATAAGAGCGCCGACGCCTTTCGGACCATCAGCGAGGTGGCCGAGGATCTCGACCTGCCTCAACACGTGCTGCGGTTCTGGGAAACCCGTTTTCCGCAGATTCGGCCGATGAAGCGGGGTGGGGGACGGCGCTATTACAGGCCCGACGATGTCGAGCTTCTCAAGGGGATTCGCCACCTCTTGTATGTCCGCGGTTTCACGATCCGCGGTGTTCAACGCATTCTCAGGGAAAGCGGGCCTCGCGCTGTGATGGCGATCGGCGGCGGTGATCTCAGCGGCCTCGATCGGCTTCAGGCCGGGCGGGCAGGGCCGCCGTCCGCTGTCGTGGTCGACCCAGACATCGAAGAGGCCGGTGACGAAGTAATGCCAGTTTATACGCCGGAAAAGCCGCGTGGCGGCCTGTCAAATCTCCTGCGCCGTGAGCGCGACGGCGATATGTCGCCGAGCCCGGCCTCCCTGTCCGGCGATGCGGCGACGCGTCTGAATGGCGTGATTCTGGAGCTTCTGGAACTGAAGCGTCTTCTCGATCAGGTTCGCTGACGGCGGCTGCTCGGGCGGCCGTGGCTTTCTGATGATTAAGGCGTCTTCCAATGCCGCCTGCGAATTGTCCCTAATCGACCGATCCGCGAAGCGCCGACTGCACTGCCGAAATATCGATGACCCTCGGCATCGCAATGACCGGGGCCATGCGCTGGCGCGCCTCAAAACGCTCGCTCAGGGATCGGCTGGTTAACTCGCCCGGAGCATCTGCCAATCGGTCCAGCCTGCGCAGCGAGGTCGGCATCAGCAGATCGTCGCGTCGGCTTACTTCCGCCACCCGAAGCCTGTCGAAGTGACCGGGCCGCAGCGATGCGTGAGCGTCGAGCAGCGTTCGGGGGGAGGGCGTTTCGACTTCGTAGGACGCCCGGACGCGGTCGTGTCGGTCGCGGCAGATTCTGTCCACCGGGCGGGAGGCCCGAACCGATCCATCCAGACATTGGCCGACGACAGGTCCGCTGGACGGCACGATGCGCGCACGCAACGTGTAACCGCATGCTGAAAGCGCGACGAGACTTCCCATCAGTACGGCGAGTTTGCGGAACACGGCACAACCCCAGGCTTCGATAGGGTCCAAGCTAACGAGTATGGTTTAAAATGCCCTTACGCCGTGCCCATGCGCATCCGTCGAGACGGATGGCTCTTGAAACTGCGCCCTCGCATTTCGACGCGACGAATCTGCGAAAAGGCTTGCGTCCGGCGGGATCATCTTCTAGTGAGGGTCCAGTCGGAGCGTAGCGCAGCCTGGTAGCGCACCTGAATGGGGTTCAGGGGGTCGGAGGTTCGAATCCTCTCGCTCCGACCATCTCCGCGATTTCATCGTAGCGATCTTTGTGCTCTACCACTTGGATGGAGCGAAGTTTGCCTGCGGCCGATGACCGCTCGTGAAACCCGGTCGCCTCCACATACATTCGGTCAGGACCTTCATCACACCGGCATGGCGGCTACGCCCTGTCTGTCCGTCCTGAGTAACCGTCTTCATGCTGAAATCCTATCCCCGAACGGGGCCGTTCCCTGACCGGACCGAACTTGGGTATCTCCCGCTCTGTGGCTATGCGGCCCTTGGCGATGGGCGTTCCGTGGCTTTGTCCGGCGCCGATGGGTCGATCGATTGGTGGTGCGTCCCCAATCTGGATTCGCCTCCGATGTTCGACCGCCTTCTGGCGGAGCAGAATGGCGGCTGCTTCCTAATCGCGCCCACCGAGCCCTTCACCACGAAGCGCGGCTATCGCGACGGAAGCAATGTCCACGAGACCGTCTTCACCACGGCCAGCGGACGAGCGGTCCTGACCGAGTCGTTGAATACGGGCCCGGGCGGGCGGCTGCCCTGGTGCGAGCTTGCGCGGCGGATCGAGGGGCTGGAAGGGCGTGTGGAGTTCACCGTTCGCCTGCGCTTCAGCACCCGGGCTGATTCCATCTGCCCCTATCTCTCCCGAAACGATAACGCCATGACCTTCCACGCGGGCGAGGTGCTTGGTCTGTTTCGCCATACGACAGGCGTCGAAATCCTGTCCGAAGAGGATGAAGGGATCGAAGCGCGGTTTTGCGTCGAGGTCGGCCAGCGCGAGATCGTTGCGATCATCGCGGGCCAGAACGAGCCTCTGGTTGTCGCCAAGATGGAGGAGATCGACCGGCGGATCGACGTGTCCGACAAGGAATGGCGCGAGTGGTCCGCCGAGATCGGCTATGATGGCTTGTTCGCGCCGGAGGTGATGCGCAGCGCTCTGGCGTTGAAGTTTCTGCTTTATTCTCCGACCGGCGCCATCGCGGCGGCGGCCACCACCTCCCTGCCGGAAGGCATCGGCAACCACAAGAACTACGATTACCGCTATGCCTGGGTCAGGGATGCCTCCTACACGATCAAGGCCTTCCTGCGGATCGGTGCCATGTCCGAAGCGAAGGCCGCCTTCACATGGCTGATCCATCGTCTCGAAGAGCATGGAACGCATGTCTGCTACCAATTGAACGGTGCGCTCGTGGAGCCGGTGCAGGAGATCGATCTGCCGGGATACAGGAACAGCCGTCCGGTTGTTCGTGGCAATCAGGCGGCCAAACAGCTTCAACTCGGCGTCTACGGCGATCTGTTCGAGACGGCGGCCCGATTCGTGGCGGCTGGCCATATCATCGACCCGCATAGCGCCGAGGTTCTGGCGGGCATCGCCGATACATGCGCCGACGCGTGGCGACGCAAGGACGCCGGTATCTGGGAATTGAACGAACTCGAACACTACACCATGTCCAAGATCAGCGCGTGGCAGGGAATGGCGCGGGCGGCGGAACTTGCGGCCGGCGGTCATCTTCCTGCAACGTGCCAGCCGCGCTGGGAGCGGACGCGTGATCGGATCGCCGCCTGGATCGACGCGCATTGCTGGTGCGAGGAGCGTCAATCCTATCTCTTCTATCCCGGTAGCGACGCCTTCGACGCTTCGCTGGCGCTCGCAGTGCGTTTCGGTTTCGATGGTCGTGATCGTCTGGAGAAGACCATCCGGGCGATCGACCGGCATCTGAGTGCAGGCGCATTTCACTATCGCTACAGCGGCGTCGAGTCGGACGAAGGCTGCTTCCTCGCCTGCTCCTTCTGGCATTGCGAGGCTCTGGCTCTCTTGGGCCATCGCGACGAAGCGGAGACCCGCTTCCGAGCCATTCTGGCAGGACTCGATCGGGGCTCGGGCATCTTCAGCGAGATGATCAATCCGTCAGACGGCACCTTCCTGGGGAACATGCCGCAGGGGCTGACCCATCTGGCCTTGATCCAGACAGCCGCAACGCTGTCAGGCAATGACATATGATAGGAAATTGATGAACACTCGTGGCTGGGGCGCCTGGATTCGAACCAGGGGATGGCGGTACCAAAAACCGCTGCCTTACCGCTTGGCTACGCCCCAAAGGACCAAGATCAGTGCAAGGCCTCTATAGTCGGGCTTGGACGATCTGGCAACTGGCATGAGCGTTTGAAACGTCTCGATCGCCCTCTCCAAGGCGATCGAGAAATCTCTTGCGGAGACGTAGAAAGATGTTGCCGACTCAGGAGCCGTTGGCTATATCCCCACTCGGCCACGGAGTGTAGCGCAGCCTGGTAGCGCACCTCGTTCGGGACGAGGGGGTCGCAGGTTCAAATCCTGCCACTCCGACCAGCCATCCCCCTGAAAACGATATGGTTTTCGAAAGCTTCCCGAAAGCTTGGGGTCGGCTGCCAACGATACCGCCAACGATACGCCTGTTTTGTTGGCCCGACGCGGCTTGCAGCAATCCGCACGTGGCCCGGAGTTCGACCCACGGCTTGGGCTAGATCATGGGTCGAGAAGGGTGATGCGCGTGCTCAAATGGAAAGGGCGCCGCCGGCATCCCTCGCCGTCAGCGCCCTCGCATCTCATCAGGGCCAACCGGAGGCCCCGGAATCTTATGGCCGCTTCCCTCGCGGCCGACTAACGCGTGGCCCATCCGTCCGACGCTCGAATAGTAACGTAGGACGCTGCCCGCTGCTCCGCAACACACATCCTTCCGACGTCCCTACGTCGTGGTCAACGCGATCCTGCGAATGCGAAGCCGTGCCCCATATAGCCGTCACTATCCGCGACACTGCCTGACATATGAGGCAACGCCGGCTTATCCGTAGTTCTAGAACGTAACCAGAACGCGCCGATCACGCGGCATACCTGTCGCCGCTGATCCCGACCATCTGCCGACCGATCGCCCGCGGTTTCCGGCACCGATCTAGCAGCGCCTCCCGCAGCTCTGCCGTCATCACGTAGGGCAGAGCCCACGCGTACCAGCCTCGGCGATCCACGCGCCTTCCGATGCCGAGCCGCTTCGCGACGGCGTGGACCGTCGACGCCGACATCCCGATCCGGTCGGCGAGCACCTCGGCCGACGCCTCCTCGCCGACGGCCGGCAGATCCGGCTCGAACGGCAGCCGCGAGAAGACCGAGACCGCCTGCGCCAGGCGGTCCCGCCTCCGTTCCGCCTGTTCCCGGTCGACGACGGTGGCGTGGACGAGGCCCGTCGATTCGCGCCGGCGCCGTCTCGCGACCATCCGCAGGGTGTACTCGGCGTTATGGGCTTCGCGCTCCAGCCATTGGCCGTGCAGCTTCGCGACGGCCGGCCCGACGAGCAGCATGTCGACCGACCATGCTCCTCCGTCGCCGCCGTTCCAGACGTATGCCCGCAGCGCCTTCCCCGCATCCAACTCCGGCGCGACGATGCGGGCGAGGTACCGCGGCACGTGGCCCAGCTTGTACTCGTTGCGCCACCAGACCTCGACGGCATTCGCGTCGTGCCTGTTTTCTGGCTCGCGGACGAGATGCAGTCGGTCGCCGACGACGGGACGGACGCGGCCGTACAGGATTCCTTCGCCCGCTTCGAGCAGCAGCACGGCGTCGTCCTCGGGGGTCCAGCGCCCGTTCCTCATGCGCCGGTCCGCCCGGTGGCATGGTCGACGAACTCGCGGGGCACCTTGAAGCGTTGCGCGATGCGGGACGAGCTCCAACCCTGGTCGGCGTAGTGGAGGACGCCTTCGCGGGTCGCCTTCGGGATCCGGTCCCACGCGACAAGGCCAGCGCGGGACGCCATGGTCTGCACGGTGGTCAGGGGCCGCTGCAGCGCCTCGGCCGCCTGCCGCATGGAGCTGCCGGTCGCGAGAAGGCGCCGGAGCTCGTCGCGCTCCTCGTCCGTCCACAGCCTGCCGAGAATAGAAGTCTTCGTCTCCGCCATGTGCGCGCCCAGCCTTTCTTTCGCTGAAGATGCACATCGAGCGATTCGGCTTCAAGTGGAAACCGCGCCTGCGGAAGCATAGTCGGCGGCTCTACCCGCACGAAGGAAAGTAAGGTCGAACAATGTTCGAATGCTTCCGTTCGGAATGAGATCGTTCGACTTTCGAAGGATTTCTGATTGGCGAAGGATATGCGATGCCGGGCGGCTGAAATATTTCTTACGCTGATCCCATAGTCCGATCACAACGAAGGAAAGGAAGTCCCGTGCGCAACCTCATCGCCAAGATCCTGTCGTCCGTCGCTCGCTTGGTCCTCGTCCCGGTCGAACTCGTCGTGAACGGAGTCAGGACCGTCGTCAGCATGCTCGTCCCCGCCAGGAACACGGGCGCGCTGGACGTCGCGGAGGATGTCGTCGGCGAAGAGGGCCCGGCCGAACAGCTCCAGATGATGGCGGCGGCAAGGGAAGCCCGGAAGGCTGCCGCGGAGGTCCGCAGGTCGGAGCCTGTGCGCGTCCGGATGGCGGCGAGGGAATTGTCCGAAGGTCGGTCGGTGTCGAAGTCCTTATTCGATCCGACCGTGCCGGACGAAGCCGAAGTCCTGGAGTGGATGCGGGATCTGGGGGCTTTCCACCTTGGGCTCCTCATGAACGCGACCGACGAGGAGATCGAATGGCACCTGCGGGGTGACCGCTATCGTTCGATCCCGCTCCTGCCGGCGGACGAGGCGCGGGCGGAGGAGCTGCGGGAGGCGAACCGCATGCCGGACGAGATCGAGTGGATCCGCATCCTCATCGATCGCAGGAAGGCCAACGGCGACTATCCGGACGGTGACCAGATGGACGATCTTATCGCCGAAGCCCGGCAGCTGGTCGAGAGCCGTGCACGCGTCGGCGATCACCTGCCGAGGCGGGTCAACGGGGGTTCGCGCTACGACGAGGCCGCGTGATCTGGGCGGCCTCGAGCTCGGCGATGCGGCCCATAGCCCACTCGAGCTCGGCGGCCAGAGCCTTCGAGATCTTGCGCTCGCGGCGGAGATGGTTGGAGAGCAGGTTGATCGCGTCGGGCGCGCTGCGATCGATCATGCGCTCGGTCTGGGCGGACTGGAATGCCGCCATTGCCATCGATTGTATCGCGCCTTCGAGGCCATGGCAGAAGCGGGTCGGGCTGTACGTCATGAGGTCCTCCTCGGCGGGACGTTGGACGGCACGGGCCGAGGCGTCTCACGGGATGCATCCAAGCACAGAACGGAGAAGGAAGGGTTAATGTCGGACCACGTCCCACCGAAATTCCGCACCCGGGAGGAGCGGAGACGCCAGGCGGAATACAGCGCCCGCCATCGCGCCGCCCACGCGGACGAGCCCGACATGCGCGTCGTCGACCGTGCGCTCGTCGAGGCGATCGGTCTCTATATCCAAGCGCTGCCGCCGGCCGAGGCGAAGGTGCTCGCACCGGCCTTGGCAGCGTCCGCGATCGCGGGCTTGGAGTACGCGGGATACGGAAGGAAGGCGGCGAAACGGGCGGTCGGCCGGCGCGTCCTGTATTTTACCTCGGAGGCATGCCAGGGAATTGTAAAAGCTGCGAAATACCGTGCGAAGGTGGAATCTGAAAATCTCACGGCGTGAGATGACAACATCGAAGGCACCCCCGTTACGTCTTCATTCTCCGTGAGGAGGTCTGCTGGCGCATAACGCATTTCACACAGCCGTCGTGGTGCCCGTCCACGGCGGCTTATTCATGCGGTCAGACCGCAGTTGTTTCCCTTCTCTCTTTCTTCCTCGGACCCGATTTTGCGTCCGACGGCGCGCATCCTGCAAGCCGACCGAGAGAGCAGCCCATGCCGCACCGGAGCACACCCCAGACCGCCGACGCCGAGGACGCCGCCCGCCGCCGCGCCGCCCGCCTCGTCCACCTGCACGTCGTCGGCATGTCGCCCGCGAGTTACCACGACACACAGGCACGTCTGCGAGCGTCTCTGTCCGGCGCCGAGGTCGACTGGTTCGACGACGTCGTGGATGCGGCGGCGGAAACGGCGGCGTGCGAGCTCAATCCGAGCCCGTGGGATGACGGGGGCTTGCCGCCCGTGACCGATGCCGAGCTGGCGGCGATGATCGACGCCGGGGTCATGGAGGCGCTCGAGGACGAGGACGCGCCGAGGGCGGCGTTCGGTTCCGGGATGCGGATGTGATGGCGGGGACGATGATCGAAGAGATCGAGAACGAGATCGACGAGGTGACCGAGATCGAGGATCCGCTCGCGGGTCTCCGGACGGAAGAGGAGCGCGACCGCGCCCGTCGCATGCGGCCGGGGTTCGCGAACGCGCTCGCGGCGTGCGGCCTGTCGACGGAAGAGGCGATGTCCTTCCTGGGGCAGAGCCGGTCAGCGATCGAGAAGAAGCGCGCCGGCGTCCTCGCCATGACGCCGGACGACGCGAAGGCGCTCTCGGCGCTCTGGCATCGGATCCGGACGGGACGCGTCGCGGACCTTCCGCCTGGGCCGTTCGGCATGGCGGTGACGATGCTCGTCCTGTCGGGGAAGCACGTTCCGAAGCGCGTTCCCCGCGGCCGGCAGAGGTACGTGCCGACGGACGCTCCGGCGGCCGAACCGTCGTGACCGCTGCGGGTCCGTCCGACGTCGCTCGGGCGATCCGCGATGCAGGACAATCTCTTGCGCCGAGTACGGAGCGCTGCCGAGATTGAGATAAGTGATTCCGGAAATCGGATCGCTGATACGGACCTCAACATAACGCTCCCGGCGTCGACGTCCGAGGCGAATATCCTATCAGTGGTAGGTATTTAGCCCGAAAACGAGCTCTTGAACCGGGCTCGCGGATCTGCCTATTTTGACCCCGAAAAGCGAAAAGGGCCCGCCGGCAAGCGAGCCCTTTTCAGACAGAAACCTGACCGGTTGGGGCCAGGGCTGTGGATAGCGGCTTTATAGCGTTTCGGCGCGAAAGCGGCAACCCCGAGCCTACCCGGTCGAACCGAAAGACCGGAAGAAGTTGGCCTCGAACAGCCTCAACCCACTCCTCGACGACGAGCCGGGGGAGCACGCTCCTCTCTCGCTCCGATACGACACGAAGCCCTACCGCGCCGAGCTCCAGCGCGAGTTCGACACGACGCCGGCCGGCGCCGCCATCTTGGTCGCACTGACCCGGGAGGCCGAGGGAACCGGTCGCGACACGTCGGTCAGCCTGAACAAGGCGAAGTACCCGTCGGGCGGCGGCCTGTTCACGTTCTCGAAGGTTCCGCCGGCGGTGAAGAAGCTGGCGGCGGACGAACTGATCGACTTCTGGAAGCAGGAGTCGGGCGTCAGGGACATGCAGTCCGTCATGCGGGCGCGACCGGAGACCGTCGCGATCGTTCGCCGGATCCTCGACGCCGGCCCGCCGATCCGCGTCATCCCGCCGAGGGACACCGTCGTGCTCCGGCGCAACGGCGTCGAGGAGCGGGCTCCGGACACGCGGGCCGTCAACAGGCAGCGGAAGAGGATCGAGCATCTGAACGCCGACCTCGCATGCGCCGGCTTGTCGATCGGCGACTCGTCGTACACCCGGATGTTCGTCGGCGACATGAAGAGCTGCGGCCGTCTCATCGCGGAGGGCGGCGCATGGCAGAACGTCGAGAAGGGGATCCGACGGGCGGCGACGCTCCGCGGCAAGGCGCTGTCGGAATGGGACTACTCGACGACCCACCCGTCCATCCTCTACTCGACGGTCGGTCTGGTCCCGCCTTCGGACAGCTACGACATCGACGCGTGCGAGAGGAAGCTCGCGAAGGCGGTGTTCAACGTCCTCGTCAACGCCTCGGACTACTGGCAGGCCGTCGGGGCCGTCGCGCACTCGAAGGCGATGGCGAAGACGACCTCGGACGAGAAGGAAGCGGTCCGCATCGCGAGGGCTGCGATCGCCGAGATGAAGCGGAAGCACGCTCCGATCCGGCGGTTCTTCGAGACCGGCGCCGGCCTCTGGCTGATGTACGTCGAGTCGGAAATGGCGATGGACGTCCTCGACCTCGTCCGCCGCGACGACCAGGTGGCGTTCTGCCTGCACGACGGACACCTCGTCGAAGCATCCTACGGCGGACGTCTGGGCGAACACATGCGGGCGGTTGCGGACCGTCACGGGTACGCGTCGATGGGCGTCGAGGAGAAGACGTCGAAGCCTTCGGAAGCGGTCTCCGGAGCGGCGCATGAACATGAAGGGAATCAGTCGGTTAGATCGGAAATGGATTACAGGGGGGAGTCGGCCGTCTCTCTGGTGGCTGGGGGATTCTCTTCCGTCACTTCCTTCACCGCCGGTTCCGATTCGTCCACCGTCGCGTCAGCTGCGTCGCGCCGAGGCGAAGCCGAGGCGCTGCGGACCGAGGCCGAAGGCCGATCGCCTTCTCCTGAGTCTTCCGCTCCCATCTCGGACGCCGCCGCAGAAGCCCCCACGTTCGATTCCATCGTCGATCCGTCCGAAGACGCACCTGCCTTCGAATCCCCCGCAGGATCGCTGGACGTCGCTTCCTGCGCCCCTTCCTCCGTCCACGCCACGTCGCATTCCCTCCCGTGGGATCGCTCCTCCATCCTCGCGTCCCTCGACCTTCGTCGCCACGCCCGTGCCGTCGCCGCCGCCCGTGCCGTCGCCGGTCCCGCCGTTTCCCCCGACATCGACTGGTCCCCGACCATCGGCTTCGGCCTCGCTCAGTCGACCGACCGCGGTGCGACGTGGACGTGGTCGCTGCCCGGCCGTCGCGAGACCGTCGTCCACGTCTGGAACGCCGCAGGGGAGACCGTCCTCGCCGTCGCCGATCAAGCCGCCGCCGGTCGCGTCGTCGAAGCCTACCTCCGATCGCTCGCCGGCGCCGGGCCTCGTCTCCGCATCGATGTCGGCTACGCGGGCCGCTACGACCTGTCCCGGACGTTCGAGGATAACGCCGCCCTCTACGAACCGGTCTCCGACGTCCTGTTGCGGCCGTCGCTCGTCCCCGGCGCTCCCGCCAACGACGACGAGGAGCCGCCGTTCTCGACGGACGAATCCTGGTTCGACGACGACGACCTCCCGCTCGCCGCCTGACCCCGGGGAACCCCGTGGACGGCCTCGGCTACCGTGCCGGCCGTCCACGCCCCGGAGCCCGCCATGCCGCCCCGCGACCTCGTCTCCATCCGCTCCCGCGACCTCGACCATCTCGCCCGCCGATATCGGGAGCTGAACGTCGACTTCGGAAAGTCGATGCAGGGCGCCCTGAACGAAGTCGCCACGTCGTCGACGAAGAGGATGAAGGACCGCTTCGAGAGCGACATCGACGGCGGCCCGACGAAGTGGACGGCCATCAAGCCCGGTTCGACCTCGGGCTCCGTCGTGACGCGGAAGGGCACGTACGATCCGGCCGCTTCGGCGATCTCGTCGAAGATCGAGGTCTCACCCAACCAGTCGCGCTACCTGAAATACCTTCTCGGCGTCGAACGGGAGCGGCGCGCCGGCGACACGGGCGCCGCCGACGAATGGAACTTCATCCCGGTCGCGGACGCCTATCCGTACCTGGACGAGCAAGGGGTGGACCCGGTCTACGGTCAGAACCTCCGCCAGAAGACGATCTCCCGCCTCATGAAGCGGGCGGCGGCGCAGCAGAAGAAGCTCGACGAGTACCGCGCCCGCGGGAAGCCGGTGCAGGATACGGGGCCGCTCCGGTTCGGTCGGATCTTCTTCGGGCGCGTGGGCCGGACGACCGGCTTCTTCGAGCGCCCGGTCGGCCGACCCAAGGATCTGAAGCTGCTGATCCTCGCGCAGAAGGTCTCGCGGTACGACCGCTCGGACGGCTACCTCGTCCCGGCGTGGAACGACTCGGTGCTCGCCGCGGCGAGGACGCTCCCGTTCCGGATGGAGCGCAGGCTGAACGAGGCGCTCGCGGCACGGGGCGGTGGGGCCGGCGGATCCGGCGCGGGCGGGCCTCCGTGACGATGCCGTCCGTGGCGCGTCAGGAAGGCCGCTGGAGGGCGGAACGCGGAACCGGCATCGGACGCGGTTTCGCGAACGTGCGACGTGCGGGCGGCTGCGTCGGCTACGGGAACTCACGGCGTGAGACGAGCGAGGACGGCTGCTGAAGGGAGGAAGGACGCGGCCGTGTCCCTCCACGGGCCCACCGCCGGTCCGGGCCGCCGCCGCGGGGCCGCCGTGCCGCCGCCGCCGGCCGCCAGGCCCCGGGGGGCCCCAGGGGCTGCAGCCGTAGGCGGGAGGTTCGCGCAGGCGCCTATCGTACGTACTTATCGAATTTTCGGAATCGACCCCGCAGGCCGGCAGGTGCCCTGGCCTCGATCCCCCGGGAAATCCGGGGCGGCGGCCGCGTAGGACCTGCGGGAACGACACCCGCCAGGACGATCCGCCCCGATGGCTCCCCGCCGCTTCCGCGACCCCTTCACGAAACGCTCCCCGGCGGCCGCCCTCGAGGACGCCGTCGCCGATGCCGAGCGCTCCGACCGCGTCGTCTCCCTGTCCCGCGCCGCCATCCTCCTCGGCCGCAACCGGGAGACCCTTAGCGTCTGGGCGTCGAAGGGGATGCCGGTCGAATCGAAGGGCGGGACCGGCGAGGCCGTCCTCGTCGACCTGAAGAAGGTGGTCGAGTGGCGGGAGGAGACTGCCCGGGCCGAGGAGCGCCGGAAGTTCGCCCGGCCCGACGCCGATCCCGGTGCCGAGGCAATGTCGCCGGCGGACCAGGCGAAGATGGAGGACATCAAGCTGAAGCGTCAGAAGCTCGCGATGATGGCGAAGATCCTCGTCCACCGCGAGCCGCAGGAGATGGCCGGCCGACAGGCGTTCGGTCTCGGCCGCCAGACCATCATGTCCATCCCGGTGCAGTTCACCCGCAAGATGGCGGGCACGATCCCCCGCGAGAAGATGGAGGAGACGCAACGGGTCGTCTGGAATCTGTGCGCCGCCGCCCTCCAGTCGTGGGCCACGGAGTTCAACGCCGCGATGAAGGCGGCCGCCGACCGCGCCCTGGCGTTCGAGGACATCCCGGAGTGGACGCCGGAGATCGGCGCGACCGTCTCCGCGCTCGCCGACGAGGACCTCGGGCCCGACGAGGACGACGATGGGTCCGACGAGTAGGCTGTTCGATGACCCGTCCGACGATCCCGTCCTCATCGCGCAGGCCCGTGCGCTCGGGCTGCTCGGGGAGATCGCCTACTACCGCGGAATGGCCGGCGCGACCTCGGCCCTGGTGCCGAACCCGCCCATGCCGATCGCGGAATGGGCTCCCCGGTACGCCTTCATCCCGACATCGAAGACGACGAGGGGCGGACCCGCGACCCTGACGCCCGTCCAGAAGGGGCTCGCCCGCCTGCTGCAGCAGTTCGGGACGGAGGCGCTCGTCTTCCTGAAGTGCCCGCGCATCGGCGCCTCGACCTTCGCCGCCCTGCTGATCCTCTACTACGCCTGCTACGAACAGTCGGACTCCCTCCTGTACGAAAGGACCGACGACAAGGCGCAGGAGTTCATGAAGGACAAGCTGATGCCCATCCTGCGGGCATCGACGCACCTGAAGGTGCTCCTGCGGCCGGACGGAAAGACCGGCGAGCAGGACACCTGGGACAATCGCGAGCTGATGACGGGCGCCTCGATCAAGGCGCGGTCGATTACCAACACGAAGAACGTCAAGGGCGTCCGCGGCCGCTTCATTGTCGGCGAGGAGTGCGGCGACGACGCGTGGGAGCCGGGCAAGGAAGGCTCGAAGACCAATCTGGTGATGCGCCCCGGCCAGGAGTTCGGCGACGGACGCGTCTATCTGTCGGGCACGCCGACCGTGAAGGGGCGCTGCCTGGTCTCGGCCGAGTTCGAGACCTCGATCAAGCACGTCTTCCGGATGGACTGCCCGCACTGCGGCCGCCGCCAGGCCTTCGAGGCCGGCACGTCGGCCGAGCCGGAAGTCCATCGGGTGCGCTCGTCCCATACCCGCCTCGGCCGGCCGGGCATGCGCTACGTGAAGTCGGCCGACGGCGAGATCGTGGACGCCTGGTACGAATGCGCGAACGCGGAATGCCCGGTCTCGCGGATCGAGGACGGCCAGAAGAACCGGATGATGGAGGACACGGCGCCTTCGAGCTCCTGGATCCCGCCGGCAAGGGCCAGCGCGGCAAGATCGGCGCCTTCATCTGGTCGGCCTATTCCGAGGATCCGAAGTCCAGCTGGCTGTACCTCTGCGAGGCGCACGACCGGGCGTGGATCGACGGCACCGAGAAGGACCGTCTCGGCTTCGTCACGATGTGGATGGGCATGCCGTACGAGGAGGCGCCCCCTCCGGAGGCCGACACGTCGCACATGGAGGGCAACGTCGTCGTTCTTCCGGACGGCATCGACCTCCCGGCCGACACGATCTTCGTCGTCGCCTCGATCGACAACCAGGAGGGCGGCGAGAACGGCATGCCGAGAGGCGAGATGGCGATCGAGGCGACGCTGAAGGGGGACCGGACGTTCGTCGCGAGGTACCCGATCATTGACAAGCTCGAGTTCGTCGACGACCCGCGCCGTCGCCGCCGAGCGGAAGGCCGCCGATCTGCGCCTTCTGGTCGCCCGCGCCGCTGGCACGGACCGCGACGGACCGACCGCGCCGGTGCTCCGGGACGTCCTGCGCGGCCTGCGGGAGGGAGGCCGATGAGGAACGGTAAGGCCGTAGCGTTCGCTTTCCTGATACCGCTCCTCGGCGGCTGCGCGGCACGTCCCGCGACCGTCGTGCGCACGCCGCTGGCCGAGCGGATCCCGCCGTCGCTGACGACCTGCGCCACCCGTCCGGATCCCGGCGCGGCGGATCGGCAGTCGGACGTCGCGGCGTTCGTCGTCGAGCTGGACGCCGCCGGCGAGGACTGCCGCGGGAAGGTGGACGCGATCAGGAGGATCGTCGCCGAAGACGCCGGGAGGGCTGAATGACTACGCCGACGCCTCCCGTTCCGCCGCCGCCCACGCCGCCCGGGTTCCTCGCCCGCCTGATGACGCGCCTCGACGCGATCGGCGGAGTCGTGACCGTCGCGGGCGGTATCGGCGCCATCGTCGCCGCCGGGATCGGCACGGCCGGCGGCTACGTCCAGACCGCCTACGACAAGATCACGGCGTCCTCTCAGACGCAGAACCAGGTCAGCGCCCTCGACGAGCGCCTGAAGCTGGTCGAGTCCGAGAAGCCGAAGCTGGAGAAGGACCGGACCGACATGGCCCGGATCGCCCGCGACCTCGAGTCGACCACGAAGGACCTCGCGAGGACCGGCGTCGACGTCTCCGCCCTCGAGGAGCTGCAGCGCCGACTCGAGATGAAGGTCGAGCGTCTCGACGGCATCCTCGACGAGCTTCGCGCCGGCAGGAGGAAGGGACGATGAGCCCGTTCGCGAAGTTCACCATCGCCACCGTGGCGGCGATCGTCGGCACGGGCGTCTACGTCGCCTCAGTCGAGCCCGTCATCTATGAGGAACCGCTGGACTACATCGTCGAGCGCACCGTCGTCGGGGAGACCGAGCGGGTCGTCGTCACGGCGCCGGTCCGCAAGCTGCGCGACTGCGACCTCGACCGCGGCGACGGGCCGTTGTGGGTCGAATTCTACGACGGCAAGACCAGCGTCCCGCCGATCAGCGCCTTCTTCAAGCCGGACGGCACGCAGGCCGGTCGCAACGTCCTGCGGAAGGGCGAGGCCATGGTCCTCGACGGCTACTCCGCGACCATCCCGCACCGCATGCACGGCTTCGGCGGGACCTTCGTCGTCATGGTCCCATGCGAGACATGGACCGTGGCTGAGGACGGCGAGCGGGTCTGGGGACGGAAGGTGACGGCGGAATGGGGACCGCTGCCGGTCCCGCCGCCCGGCATGACGGCCGAGAGCACGGGCGGACACCTCGTCTTCACCGCACGGGCCGGCGGCACCGCTTCAACCAAAAAGCCGCATTGATCAAAGAGGGCGGGCGGAGCGGCTCCTTCCGTCCTTCCGGAAATCATTGCTTCCGCATATGCGGAAGACTGCGTGTTCCCACTTCCGCAAATGCGGCAACGGTCCATTTCCGCATTTGCGGAAAATGGCGCTTGATTTCCGCAAATGCGGAAGTATGTTTTCGGGAACGATGGTGATCCCGATGACGAACGCGACGATCCTGGCACAGCTCGGCAAGGCCCTCTACGGCGGGCGCTGGAAGAGCGACCTGGCCAACGACCTGAACCTGTCGGCGCGCACGATGCGCCTCTACACCGCCGGCTCGCTGCCCGTACCCGACGCCGTCGTCGATCGAGCTCGGGGGCTTGCCCGGGCCCGGGCGGAGACGCTTCTCGCGCTAGCCGGCTGCGCCGCTCCGGTCGCCACCGCGTCGACGAAGGCGGCCCCGGTCGCCGTTCCGCTCGATCCCGACGAGTACGTCGCGCTGGCGAAGCGCCTCGGCAACCAGCGTCCGGCCGGTCTGTCGCAACGCACATGGGCGGCTCGGTGCGCGACGGAGCAGCGTGTCCGCAGCATCGACACCGGCGTGCCGATGACGCTGAAAGGTGTCGGGACCCTGCGGCTGCAGTTGTGGGGCGAGGTCGGTCGGCTCGAGAACATCGACCTGAACAGGGAGAGCGGGCGCGACGCGCTGCGGGATCTGACGCTCGCTGGATCGGCCTGACGATCACACCTCGATCATCGCTTGTCCCATGGATACCGATGCTCGCCCTACTCGAGCAGCCGGGCGGTAGCCATGGGATTGACTCTCGACAGGTCCGAGGGCATTTCCTTGGTGCCGGACTCCGATCCGGAAGGATTTGGAGCGCGATCATGCCGCAGCCAACGCTGACCCCCCAGGATTTCCGCCGGATTCAGGAAGAGCTCGGCCTCGACGACGCCTCGATGGCCGAGATGCTCGGCTTCGAAAGCGCGCAGAACATGAAGAGGTTGAAGGCGGACGTCGACAAGCCGCACCACCGCAAGGTCATGCCGTACACTGCCCGGCTTCTGCAGGCGTACCTCGACGGCTATCGCCCGGCCGATTGGCCCTCAGACGCATCCCCGGCGCAACCCGCCGCCCGGTCGGCCGACGACGTCGCGGCGCTAGCCAGACGGCTCGACGAGATCGAGGACTTTCTGAAGGCTACCCGGAATCGTTAACCATCAGTATCCATAGGATTGACATGAGGTAATCCCATGGCTACCTTCACGTTCATGGGCGCTTGGCCCGCCAACGTGAAGGAAGGCGACGATGAAGAAATTCGAGATCAGCGTCCGCGGCGACTACTTCGGCACCTACGAGGGCGCCGACGCCGATGCCGCCGTCGAGGCATACGCCCGCAACGCCGGCTTCAAGAGCTACGCCGAGCTCTGCGACGTCGTCGGCGAGGACTCCACGGACTGGCGCGACGTGATCGAGGTCGTCGAGTTCAAGACGGCCCGGCACATCATGGTCACCGTTCGCCCGGAGGACGAGGACGAGGACGCGCCGATGCCGAACGGCGACGGCATCGTCTCCCAGGGCGACCGCGAGGTGGCCAGCCCCGAGGCCCTGAAGGAAGTGGCGCTGTCGCTGTTCTACAAGGCCGAAGCGGACATCAAGGCCGGCAAGTACGGCGACGGCGCGTTCCGCTTGATGGTCATCGACTACACCGCCGACGAGGCCGGCCGCGACCTTCACGACGAGATCGTCAGGTCCTGATGCCCCCGGGAGGGGCTCCGGCTCCTCCGCCTTCCTCGGAGATCCCGACATGCGCGACATCTTCATCCGCCACGACGGCGCCGAATTCTACACCAAAACGTCCAACTACTCCTCGCCGAACTCCTGGGCGCTCGCCCGCCACGACTGGCGCCCGACCCCGGACGAGCGCTTCTGGCGCACGGCCGACCCGGCATCGGTCCTCCGCGTCGTCCTCCACGACCGCTACGGCCAGCTCCGGGCGACCGCGGAGGCCGTCGCGATCGTCGAGGCCGCCCGCGACGCGCTGCCGGACGATCTCCGGCACGTCGTCCTGCGCGCCACGACGTCGGAAAACGAGATCGCCGCCAAGGCGATGAAGAAGGAAGCCGCGGCTGCCGCCAAGGCCGCGAAGGAACGGGCGCGGGAGGTCGGCATCCTGGCGCACCTCGACGGCGCCGACGCCGGTATGATCGGGGCCGCGTACGAAGCGCTTCGGATCCTTGCCGCGAAGGATCAGGATTTCGCGACGAAGCGGAACGGGCGCGGATTCGGCCACCCCGACGCCAAGGACGGGCACCGGCTCGCGGCTTCGGCGCCCGGCGCCAGCCGCCTCGACGATGCCCGCGCTCTCGAGATCGCTCGCCGGTACCGCGGGCAGCTCCAACCCCACCTCGGCCACACCCTCGGCGTCTGGACCACGGCGCAGGCCGCCGCGGTCGCCGAATCCGGAGATCGCGCATGACCGGCCTCGACCTCTCCCGCGTCCTCGCCATCCTCTTGGCCGCCGAGCCCGCCGTCTGGCGCCGCCGCGTCGTCCAGGGCGACGTCGCCGAACTCGGCGACTGGATCCGCCGCCACGACCGCCAGCCCAAGTTCCGCTGGAACGGCGACAAGCACGAAAACGCCTTGGCCCTCCGCCTCCATTTCTACCGCGTCCGCCTCGCGAACGCCGACGGCATCCCGTCGCCGGCGAATCCGCTGATCGCCGCCCTGGCCGACGTCGCCCGCCGCCCGAAGCCCGTCATGCCGCCGCGCATGGACCCGGTCGAGCGCGCACGGCTGGAAGCCCTGGTCCGCGAGAAGTGGGCGGCCGAGGACGCCGACCAGACCTTTTGGCCTGAGGGCACGGCATGAGACGCGCCCTGACCGCCGTGGACCAGTACGCGGTTAAGCTGCAGGCCCGGATCGCGGACCTCGAGAAAGAGAACGAATGGCTCCGCTCGCAGTCGTCGAGCGGTTTCGCCCGCGGTGCGATCAAGGCGCCGCCGAAGACCGATTGGACCGTGACCCCTGAAGAGGAGGACCTACTGTAAGGCTGACAC
>NZ_BBWS01000049.1:0-1374 GCF_001463925.1 Aureimonas sp. N4
GGGGTGATGGGGTGGACGCCCCCGACGGCATCGTTGTGCCAGAATGGGTGTTTCAACTCATTCACAGGAGGCGTCCGTGTCCGAGGTTACCACGATCGGCCTGGATATCGCGAAGACCGTGTTCCACGCCCATGGCGCCGATGAGCGCGGCCGGGGCGTGTTCTCGAAGCGCCTGACGCGGGCGAAGCTGCTTGCCTTCTTTGCCGCGCAGCCGCGCTGCACCGTGGCATTGGAAGCGTGCGCCGGAGCCCATCATTGGGCCCGCGAGCTGACGGCGCTGGGCCATGAGGTTCGGCTGATCCCGCCAGCCTACGTGAAGCCGTTCGTGAAGCGGCACAAGAACGATGCGGTGGATGCCGAAGCGATCTGCGAGGCGGCCCAGCGTCCCACCATGCGCTTCGTGGCCGTGAAGAGCGAGGAGCAGCAGGCGTCGGCGCTCGTGTTCCGAACCCGCGATCTTCTGGTTCGCCAGCGTACCCAGCTCATCAATGCCATCCGGGGACACCTGACCGAGTACGGCTGGGTCGCCCCGAAGGGTCCTGCCTACGTCTCGATGCTCGGCGATCTTCTCGAGGACGAGATGGGAGCCTCGTTGCCTCCAGCGGCGCTCTCGATGTTCCGTGTCATGCTCGACCTCCTGGCCGATCTCGACGAGCGCATCGCCGCTCTCGACAAGGAGATCGCCCAGCGCGCCCGCGAGGAGGAGACGGCGCGAAGGCTGATGACCATCCCCGGGATCGGGCCCATCACCGCGACTGCGCTAATAGCTCTGGCGCCCGCAGCCGAGACGTTCGCCAAGGGACGGGACTTTGCCGCCTGGGTCGGACTGACGCCGACGCAGCACTCCACGGGCGGCAAGCAGAAGCTCGGCGCCACCTCCAAGATGGGCGAGCGAACGCTGCGGCGCCTTCTGATCATCGGAGCCAGCGCGGTGATCCTCCAGGCCACCCGGCGCGGGACAGTGAAGGGATCGTGGCTGGAGCAGATGCTGGCGCGCAAGCCGCGCATGTTGGTGATGGTGGCACTCGCCAACAAGATGGCGCGGATCGTCTGGGCCCTTCTGGCGAAGGGTGGAACTTACCGAGCTCCGACGGCGGTCACGGCGTAAGCCGAGGTCGTCGCCAGAGGCCGTCGGGACGCGAGGTCGGTCGAAGGAGGGTATGGCGCAACAGTCGGCGAGACGGGGCCGGAAGAACCAGTGGTTTCCACCGTGCCGTCGAGCACGCCGTGGGTGTTTTGGTTCCGGTCCGCGAACTCCCATACGGGCCCGCAGCCAAGCGCTGCATCAGAGGCCGGACAGATGGCAGCATCCGACATCGTGCCAACCCTACAAAAACTACTTGCGCCCAAGGGGGCGTCCACAGATGGAAACCC
>NZ_BBWS01000050.1:0-2291 GCF_001463925.1 Aureimonas sp. N4
GTCGGTCAACTTTCGGTCGCGTCGCAGGATAAGCTGCCACTCTGGTGGCTCGCGCATGGCCTCAATGACGCTCCGCAGTACATTGGCCGTGGTCGCCGAGCACCTCGATAACCCGGCACTCCGCCACCGAATGGTTCGTGCAGTCCGTCATCCTCGCAACCTCCGCCCTGAGTGCCGTCAACCGGGCGATCTTGTGGTCGATGTCGGCAAGGTGCGCAGCCGCGATCCTGTCCGCGCTCTCGCAGGGGCGGTCCGGCTCCCCGGCCAGCGCCAGGAGTTCGCGGATCGGCTCGATCTCGAAGCCGAGCTCGCGGGCATGCCGGATGAAGCGCAGGCGCCGCAGGTCGCCCGCATCGTAGAAGCGGCGGTTGCCTGCCGTCCTCGGCGGGGACGGCAGGAGGCCGATCTGCTCGTAGTAGCGGATCGTCGGCACCTTGATGCCGCTCGCCCGCGAGGCCTCGCCGATGGACACGCCGCCTGTCATTTTCCACTTGCTCCTCTAGCCACTAGAGGAAGTAGGCCTCTCCCGGAAACGATGCAAGGAGAGCGTCATGAGCACGGTGACGGGCGAGAGCCGCTTCAGGGTCACGGGCATGGACTGCGCATCCTGCGGCAACAAGGTCGGCACCGCGATCCGACGGCTGCCGGGTGTCGAGGATGTCACCGTTTCCGTGTCTACAGGCACGGTGAAGGTCCGCCACGCGGAGGACTTCGACACTGCCGCGGTCACGCGGCAGGTGCGGAACCTCGGCTACGGCGCCGAGCCCGCGGACGGAGCGAACCCGACGTCGGGGAAGCAGCACGACCATGCCGGCCACTCGCACGACGACCCCGTCGAGGTCGGCGTACCCTGGTGGCGAACGGGCAAGGCACGGCTGACGGCCGCCTGCGGCGCCGCTCTGCTCGCCGCCTACGTCCTCGGCCACCTCGCGCCCTCGCTGGTGCGTCCGGCGTTCCTCGCCGCGCTCGCCGTAGGTCTCGTCCCCGTCGCTTGGCGGGCGATCACGGCGGCCCGGTTCGGCACCCCGTTCTCGATCGAGACGCTGATGACGATCGCCGCCGTCGGCGCCGTCTTCATCGGCGCTGAGGAGGAAGCGGCGACGGTCGTGCTCCTGTTCCTCGTCGGCGAGGTGCTGGAGGGGTTGGCGGCGAGCCGCGCCCGGGCGAGCATCCAAGGCCTCACCGCCCTCGTGCCGAAGACGGCGCTCGTTGAGAAGGACGGCCAGACCACCGAGGTGCCCGCGGAGGGCCTTGCGGTCGGCGCCACCATCCTTGTGCGCCCCGGTGACCGCATCCCGGCCGACGGCTCGGTCGTCGAGGGATCGGGCGAGGTCGACGAGGCGCCGGTGACGGGCGAGAGCGTGCCGAAGCGCAAGGATGTCGGCGACCCCGTCTTCGCGGGAACCGTCAACGCGGGCTCCGTCCTCCGGGTGCGCGTCACGGCCGCGAGCGCCGACAACACGATCGCCCGCGTCGTCCGCCTGGTGGAGGATGCACAGGAGTCGAAGTCGCCGACCGAGCGCTTCATCGACCGCTTCTCCAAGGTCTACACGCCCGCCGTCCTCGTGGTCGGCTTCCTCGTCGCCGTGGTGCCGCCGCTGGTCGCCGGGGCGGACTGGAACGAGTGGATCTACAAGGGCTTGGCGATCCTCCTGATCGGCTGCCCCTGCGCGCTCGTCATCTCGACGCCCGCCGCCATCGCAGCCGGCCTGTCGGCGGGCGCCCGTCGCGGGCTCCTGATGAAGGGCGGCGTCGTGCTGGAGACCCTCGGGCGGGTCACCGCCATCGCCTTCGACAAGACGGGGACGCTGACCGCGGGAAAGCCCGTCGTGACCGACATCGTGGCGGTCGGTCGCCCGGCGCGGGACGTGCTGTCGCTCGCAGCGGCGCTGGAGAAGGGGTCGAACCATCCGTTGGCGCTCGCGATCCTCGACCGGGCGAAGGCCGACAACGCCCCCGTGCCGCCCGCCTTCGATGCCAACGCCGTCCCCGGTGAGGGCGTCGAGGGCAAGGTCGGCGGCGAGGCCGTGTTCCTCGGGTCGCCGCAGGCCGCCGCGCGCCGCGCTCCCCTCGGCGACGAGCGGACGGCCGCGATCGCCGCGCTGAACGCGGAAGGTAAGACCGTGTCCGTCGTGCTCACGCGGGACGGGGTCGCGGGCTACATCGCCATGCGGGACGAGGCGCGCCCGGACGCGCGGGAGGCGCTGGCCGCCCTAAAAGCCGACGGAATCCGCGCCGTCATGCTGACGGGGGACAACCGCACGACCGCCGATGCGGTCGCGGCGGGCCTC
>NZ_BBWS01000051.1:0-145208 GCF_001463925.1 Aureimonas sp. N4
CGACCGCCGATGCGGTCGCGGCGGGCCTCGGCATCGAGGCGCGAGCGGAACTCCTGCCGCAGGACAAGCAGCGCATCGTGCGCGAGCTCCAGGCCGAGGGGCTCACCGTCGCCAAGGTCGGCGACGGCATCAACGACGCCCCGGCGCTGGCAGCGGCCGACATCGGCATCGCCATGGGCGGCGGCACCGACGTAGCGCTGGAGACGGCGGACGCGGCGGCGCTGCACGGACGGGTGCGCGACATGCCGGACATGATCGCGCTGTCGAAGGCGACCATGGGCAACATCCGCGCGAACATCGCCATCGCCCTCGGCCTGAAGGCGGTGTTCCTCGTGACCACCGTCCTCGGCATCACGGGCCTCTGGCCAGCGATCCTCGCCGACACGGGCGCGACCGTGCTCGTGACCGCCAACGCCATGCGGCTCCTCAGGTGGAGGCCGCGGTGAGCGCCGCCGTCGAACGACATCCTACGCTTCGGGCCTCGAAGCCGTCGGCATCCAGAGAACGCCGACCTTCTTCGTCAACGGGAAGGAGCCGTCCGCGTTTGATCCACAACTTCTCTACGAAGAGACCGTCGCCAAGATCGAACGGACTGCCAAGGAAAGTTGAGGACCTGCACCTCGCGCCCGATGTCCGCTTCCAGGCCTACGAAAACGCAGGCTAGAGGTCTCGGAAGGGTCGATAGCGGATGGACCTCTTCCAAATGTCTATTTCCTCGGCCTCAACGGCTCGGTTGGGCGGAAGGTGGATCGACCGTCTCCGGCTAACTGCTTCCTAGCTTCGCATGGGTTCGGTCGACCGCGGGCGAACAGCTAATTGTCAACCTCTCCAAACTATCGTTCGCCTTACGATCGGCCATTGGCGCCGTGGCTTCTCCTCGGGTCCAGAGAGCTAAGAATGCCGCTCTCGGCCTCGATCACAGGCGTTTGTAGGATGGGGACTAACGTGGCCTTCACACGTATC
This sequence comes from Aureimonas sp. N4, assembly GCF_001463925.1. Taxonomy (NCBI): domain Bacteria; kingdom Pseudomonadati; phylum Pseudomonadota; class Alphaproteobacteria; order Hyphomicrobiales; family Aurantimonadaceae; genus Aureimonas; species Aureimonas sp. N4. The sequence continues at coordinate 964 of NZ_BBWS01000051.1, forward strand.
CTGACAGCGCAACGATGGATGCGCGCCGCCGTCATCCGCACGATGCTACGTCACAGCGGCCTTCTCGTTACACTCCTGCTTGTCGGCTTCGCCGTCCTCTATGGAACCATGGTGCTGACGATGCGCATGGAAGCGTGGAACCGAGCGATCGTGTCCTCGGACAACCTGTTGCGGTCCCTGGATAGCAATCTCGAGCGGAGTCTCGGGGAATACCGTGACACGTTCGAGATTCTCGCGACAGAATTGGACACAGCCGAGCACAACAAGCTGGCAGGGGGACATGAGAGGGTTGCGGTGCGTGCTCATGGCGCCCTGATCAAGTCGACAGGCGACCTCTTCCTGTTCGACGAGACCGGAACGATCCAGGAGCGCTCCCATAACCTCCTGGCACGCGAAGCCCTCAAGCATCGTGACTTCCTCGAATTCCACCGACGTGACCCATCATTGGAGGTTCGCATCGGCGCACCTTTCCGGGATCGCGTCAGCGGCAACACGGTGCTGTGGATCAGCCGCCGGCTGAACGGTCCTGGCGGCCGTTTCGCCGGCGTCCTTGCCGGTACGCTCGACACGGGCCGCTGGCGGCAGGCGTTCGAAAGCTTCTCGATCGGCCTCAGGAGCTCGATCAACCTGTTCCATGCCGATGGCACCCTGATGATGCGCGCTCCCTTCGTTGCGGACCGTATCGGATCCAACCTGGCCGGAACCGACAACTTCAAGCGCTTTGCGGCCTCGCCGTCCGGGACTTTCGTCGGGGCGTCGGCGATCGATGGCGAGGAGCGCGCCTATCATTTCGCCCACATCGGCAACACGCCGCTCATTCTCAATGTCGCGACTTCGACTGCCGAGATATACGCGGGGTGGTGGCGGGGCACGTTCGTCAGCGGTGTGATCGTTGCAGTACTTGCCGTGATGGCAGTCGTGCTCCGGCTAGTTCTGTCCCGGGAGTTGCGCCTGCGCCGGGAAAGCGAGACTCGCTACCGCGCCCTCTCGGATGTGGACGGTCTCACGGGCATCGCCAACCGTCGTCGGTTTGACGAGGTGCTCGCCCTCGAATGGTCGAACGCGACCGCTTCGGGAAAGCCTGTGTCGGTGATCATGCTCGACGTCGACCACTTCAAGCTGTTCAACGACCAATACGGCCACCAAGCCGGCGACGCGTGTCTGTGTGATGTCGCCGCGGCATTGCGGAAGGCGGTCGGGCGGTCGGAGGACTTGGTTGCTCGTTATGGCGGGGAGGAGTTCGTGGTTCTGCTTCCCGGCACGGACGCAGCGGGCAGCGCCGTCTTAGCCGAACGTATCCGCAGAGCGGTCCAGGAAACCGCCATCGCGCATGCAGGCAATCCGGAAGCGGGCGTCGTCACGGTGAGCCTCGGCATATCGACTGCGGAACCGTTCGAGGACCGACGTACCGTGCCCTCGTTTCTGGTCTCGTGCGCCGACCAAGCGCTCTACCGAGCCAAGCGGGCCGGTAGGAACAGAGCCGAACAACAGCCATGCCTGTCAACGGAGACGAAGGCACCTGCGCGCGAAAACGAGAATGCACGCCTTGCTGTGGTGGAGCGGAGGCGCTCGCGTCTCATGCACCGGCCCTCCGCGAACTTCGACGACTTGGCAAGGATCGCCGCGACCGCCCTCGAGGCTCAGGTGGCCTTCGTTTCCCTACTGGGCTCGGAGCGACAGGTCTTCATTGGTAAGAAGGGCTCGGACGCCGACGGCATTCCTCGCGAGCAATCATTCTGCGCCCACGCGATCGCCGGCAACGGCGTGCTTGTCGTGGCGGACGCGGGAAGCGATCCTCGTTTCCACGACAACCCACTTGTGACGGGTGAGATGGGAGTTCGCTTCTATGCCGGAGCCCCCGTCGTCGATCCTCAGACAGGGCATGGTCTCGGTGCCGTTTGCGTTGTCGACACTGCGCCGCGGATAGGGCTGACTCCGTTTCAGGAGAGCCTCCTTGCAAGCCTCGCGGACGTCGCGGCGCAACGACTGGCCTCTCCATATGCGTCGACCTTGCCTGCCGAGACTCTGAAGGCCAGCGCAAGTCCGGTCACGACCACCACGACGCGAGAGGGACAGGTATACAAGTCGAAGTCGTCACAGTAGCAGCGATCTTCGGCATGGGGTTCGTCCGCTTTGGGGTGACAGCCAAGATGTCATGAGCGTCTCGGAAGAGGTCGTGAGCGGATGACCTACTTCCGAGCGTATGCGCCCTTCAAACCCAGTCGATCCGATGAGGCGGAATCAGACGGTGGCTTTGGTAGCGGAGGCGATGGCGGCCAGCACTTCCCGTTCCGAGTACGGCTTGCCCACAAAACCGATCGGCTTCCACTCGAGCGCCATGGCCCGGGTCTTCTCGTCGAGGTTGCCGCTGACGAAGAGTGAGGGGATGTTCCATCGCTGGCGCAGCGCCGCAGCCGTCTCCACCCCGTTGGACCCACGGGCGAGATTGACGTCCATGATGGCGACGTCCATCCGCCCCTCGCAACGCTCGGCGAGTATAATCGCTTCGCTCATGTCTGAGGCCTGCCCGGCCACCATGTGCCCGGCTTCCAACAGGATATCCTCGAGATCCAGCGCGAGCAGCATTTCGTCCTCGACGATCATGATGCAAAGGCTCATGCTGCGGCTTCATTGGGAAAGATCACCGCCGATCGGTAACCGTGCTCAGCCGGGAGGGTCTCGACGCGCCCGCCGATCTGTGCGGCCATCGTCTTCACCAGCCGCGTGCCCAAACCCTGCGACGTCGTCACGCCGGAGAAACCGACGCCTTCGTCGGAGACGCTGAGTTCCAGCATGCCGTTCTCGACCTTCTTCAAAGACAGGACGATCGGGCCGGAAGTTCCTTCCGGGTAGGCATACTTCATCGCGTTGGTCACAAGCTCGTTGACGATGAGGGCGATTGGGATCGCCCGTTCCGTCTTCATGAGGAGACGCTCGACGTCAACTTGAAGGAGGTCGCGAAGTTTTGAGTTCGTTGCAAGATCGGCGCAGAGGCCCGCGAGGTAGTCGCCCATCTCCACGACGAGCGGGTTGTCGGTCCGGTAGAGGCGCTCATGAACGGACGTGATGGCCCGGACTCGCGAAATCGCCTGTTCGAAGGCTTCCTTCGTCGAGGGATCCGTCAGGCGCCGTGCTTGCAGGCTGAGAGCGCTGACCACGAGCTGGAGGCTGTTCTTGACGCGGTGATTCACTTCGGCAAGCAGCACATCCTTCTGCGCGAGCAGGCTCTCCTGCTCCTTCAAGGCATCGGATAGTGCGGCCTCGCGGAGCCGATCGGTGGAAACGTCCATCATGACGCCGATCAGCCGCGGCTTGCCCGTCGAGGTCCGCAGGACTTCGCCGCGCGACGTGATGTACTTGATGGCGCCGGTCGCGGGATCGACGACCCGGTAGTCGAAGTGAAGCACCGTCTGGTCGGGGCTCTCGAGTGCGCTCTGTACGGCACTCAAGACCTTCGGCAGGTCGTCGGGATGCATCCTGGCGAAGAAGGGCGCGGCGACGGGGCCACCTTCTCCGGGGCCAAAGCCGAAGATCGCGTCGACCGTCGCGCTGCGCCGCCAGATGTCGGTGTCCGGTTCGTACTCCCACGACCCAAGGTCGGCAGCGTGAAGCGCGACCCGGAGGCGGGCGTCGGCTTCCCGCGTTCGCCTGACGCTCTCCGTCACGTCCATCGGGTTCTGGACGATGTAGCGGACCGATCCGTCAGTGTCCTTCACGGGCGTATGAACCGGGGTCCAGAACCGTTGATAGAAGCCGCCGCCCTCGCTTGCGGGGCGCGGAATGTCATACTGGATGACCGCCATCTCATGCGGCTCGCCGGTCCTCAGGACGTGACGGAGCGACACCTCCAGGGGACCCTGTTCGACGGTTCCAACCGCTTCGGGGTTCTCGGGAAACGCTTCGAGGATGTGCCGGCCGACGATGTCCTCGCGCGTCCGGTCCGTGGTTCTCAGATAGGAGTTCGTCGCGGCCACGATCGTCAGATCGGCGTCGAGCACGAGGTAGGGCTGCGGAATGCCCGCCAGTATTGCAGCATGATCGCTGCTGGCGTCGGTTGCTGTCATGCGTTGCGGCACCTTCGCCTCTCGGACTGCCGGCACTCGGCAATCGCTCAACGCCGTCCAATCACATGGTTCAAAGAGTGTCGATGGCCTCGAGCATCCAATTCAAGTGACGCGACGAGATAGTGGCTATCCCTCCGAGCGTAGACGTGCTGCTCGAAGCCGGCCCCAAGCTAGCCCTTGCGACCATTTTTGATGATGCAGGGTGGCGTGTCCGCAATCGAGCAGTGTATCGCGTATTTGCCGTCCGCATTCGGGCGAACCTGTTGTAGCCTGCAACGGCGGAGAAGGGTCGATAGCGGATGGACCGCTTGCGGGCGTCTGCTTCTCTGCCGCCATAGACCGGACAGGGTGGTTTACCGACTGTCCGCTGTCGGTTGGAATTCGGGGAAAGCTACCCATTGCTGGGGCACGATGGGTCAAGCCCGATTGCTAGGGATGCATACGCTACAGATGCAGGGTGAAACGCGTTTTTGCTTCAGTCTCAGCTCCCTTCCGGCTGTAAAAGCGACTCGCATCCACATTCCACGCAGGCGTCTGCCATTCCATCCGATCGGCGCCCTCTGCTAGGGCGACAGCCTGCGCGCTGGCGAGGAGACGCGCGCCGTGGCCCTGGCCGCGACTGGCTTCGGCTACGAAGAGACATTCGAGATGCGCATAGCGCCGCGCGCGCCAGACAGACCAGTCGAAGGTAACGGCCGCGTAGCCTGCAAGCTCGTCCTCACGCTTGGCGACCAGGAAGCGGATCGGCCGAGACGAGCCAAGGACGAGGGCTGAGAGTTCGCCTTGCGTCAGTGTCGCGGCGCTACGTTCGAAAGCGGCATGTGCCCGGATCAGGTCGTGGAGGTGAGGCACATCCTCCTGCGTGGGCTCGTGGATGGCGCTGCTCACTCCGCAGCGTCCGTCGCCAACTCGAACCCTTCGTCGAGCCATCCCGTGATCCCGCCAGCCATGATCTTCACCGGGCGGCCGAGTTCGGCGAGTCGAAGGGCACCGCGCGCCGCGCCGTTGCAATGGGGGCCGGCGCAGTAGGTGACGAAGAGCGTCTCCGCCGGCCACTGTTCCAGCTTGGAGCGGACGATCTTGCCGTGGGGCAGGTTGATCGCGCCGGGGATATGGCCCGCAGCAAAGAGGGCGGGGCTTCGTACGTCGAGAAGCACGAAGTCGGCCCCGCGCGAGAGCGTGTCGTGGACATCCCAGCAGTCCGTCTCGAACGTGAACTCGGAGGCGAAGTGCTCGCGGGCGATCGGGCTGGGGGCGGCGGGAACGGCGGTGACGGCGCTGGGCATGGCATGCTCCTGATCTGGACACGCGCCCATGTCGCCGTACTCTCCCATCCCTTGCAATTGGCCGAAAGGTCAGAGTACGGGAAGATCATGCCAAACACGTCCGGCCCCCTCGTCGTCGCCCTCCTCTACGACGGCCTCTGCACCTTCGAGTTCGGGATCGTCGCCGAGGTCTTCGGCCTCGCCCGCCCTGAGATGGGCGAGGGCTGGTATCGTTTCGCCAGTTGCGCGGTCGAGGACGGGCCGCTGCGTGCCCATGGCGGGTTCTTGGTGACGCCCGAGTACGGCATCGACCTTCTCGACCAAGCCGACATCATCGTCGTCCCCGGCTGGAAGGGTGAGAACAAGCCCGTACCCGTCGATCTGGTCGATCGCCTCCGCCAAGCCCATGACCGTGGTGCGCGGCTTGCGTCCATCTGTTCGGGCGCGTTCGTTCTGGCTGCGACGGGCCTCCTCGACGGTGGCACGGCAACGACGCACTGGCGCTACGCGAAGGCGCTGCGAACGAGGTTTCCCGCCGTTGCGGTGGACGATGCCTCGCTCTACCGCTCGCACGGGCGCATCCTCACCTCGGCGGGGAGCGCTGCCGGCATCGACCTCCTGATCGAGATCGTCCGACAGGATTTCGGCATGGAGGCCGCCAACTCCGTGGCGCGGCGGCTGGTGATGCCGGCCCACCGCACCGGCGGGCAGGCGCAGTTCCTGGAACGTCCTGTTCCCGCGCGCCACCAGTCAGAGATCGCGCCGCTGCTCGACCGGATGCGGGCCGATCTCGGTGCATCCTGGATGCTGACGCGCATGGCGTCCGAGTGCCATATGAGCCTACGCACGTTCGTACGGCGCTTCACCGAGGCGACAGGCTCGCCGCCGGGCGAATGGCTCATTGCCGAACGGGTGGAGCAGGCCAAACGCCTGCTCGTTGAACGCAGGCACAGCATCGATGAGATCGCAGCCGCCGTCGGCATGGGGTCTGCCGATACGCTGCGGCATCATTTCCGGCGGCGTGCGGGCGTGAGCCCGCAATCCTACCGGGATCAGTTCAGCGCACCGCAGCCTGCCAAGGTGCTGGGTCAATGACCGCTTTCAGAGAATCGCTTACGGCGCTTGAAGGACTGACGAGGGTCGTATCACGGTCTCGACCGATCCGCCGGCCATAGCGGTCTCCAGTGCGCCGCCGAAGGCTTCTACCTTCTCCCGCACCATGAGGTCCGCTTCATCGATCGCAGTCGCACCACCAAGTCCAAGGCGCTGAAGCCTGAGGTGCATCGCCTGTTGCGATTCCATCGCGAGCAGCATGGCATGGGCCGCGGACGCGAACACGGAATTCATGTCGACGATGCGCCCGTCTCGCGGAGGGTTGCGAGGTCCGCCATGGCGCGCCACGTCGCCTCCGCATCGCTGTGTTTCTTCTGCACGTTCGCCAGCAGCGCATCGGCTGCGGCCAATCGGGACTCGTCCGCTCGATCGAGATAGAACTGCGCGAGCGAGGGCTTCATGACGGCACCCCGACGGATGGGGTGGGCATGCGGATCGCGTTCACCTGATCCTCGATCTCCATACGGATCCTGCGCAGACGCTTCTCGACCATCGAGGCAACGATGGTCCGCATCTCGAGGCTTTGCAGCCCGGGGAAGAGTTCGGTGACGAGCCACAGATGCGTGGCCTTCGTAGGAGTGAAGCGGGAAACGGACATGAGAAACCTCGATGGAATGGAGGGGATGAGCGGAATGCCGGTCGTGGCTCAGAAAGTCTTGCCGATCATCCAGCGATGCACGGCATCGTCGGCCTGCTCCTTCGGCAGACCCGTGCGGTCGCGAACCATGGTCGCGAGCTGGGGCTCGTTGTGGATGGTCGTCAGGTCGAACTTCGTCAGAAACGGCCACTGCCTTTGGGCATCGGCCATGTAGCCACGCTTGCGTGCGAGCGTCTCGCCGCTTTCGCCGCCTTTGTATCCGAACATGGGACTGGCTCCGTAGGGCGGAAGCGCCAGAGGCGGGGGCAGCAACCACATCACTAGCCCGTATTCTTCGACACCCTCACGATGAACGTAGTCCAATCACCAGCAATAGCAAATTTAATCGGCCTATCTCCCTTTTATTATTTAAGATCGCGCGAGTATAGGCTTTGGAGGAAGGCGTTTCCTACGCAGAAAAGCGAATCTATCCAAACGACGACGCCGTTTGCCACGGGGTCTACCGTGCGGGTGGACGGTGGCGGCGTCATCGGCTGAAGCGGATGGACCGCTTGCGGGCGCCTGCTTCTCTGCCGCCATAGACCGGACAGGGTGGAAAGACGATGGTCCGCTTCCCGCCGTAAGTTCAGGGAAGCGGACGTTTTTGGATCGCGTATAGGTCAGCTTCTCGACGCGAGTGTTTCCGACACCAGCCGCGCTCCGAGAACGCCAATCACGGCGCCCGCGGCGCGGTCCAGCCATTCCTTCGAGCGCAGATAGGCGGCGCGCGGCCGCTGCGCCGAGAACGCGACAGCCACGACGGCATACCACGAGGACTCCAGCGCCAGGACGAGCGGCGGCAGCGCGAGGTACAGCCAAGCGGGTGCGGGAGCCGGCAGGAGAGCGGCAAAGATGCTGGCGTAGACGATGGCCGTCTTCGGATTGCTGAGTTGCGTGACGAGGCCGAGCGCGAAAGACCGATGCACCGTTGATGGGCGAACTGCATCCGCGTCCGGCAGATCAAGCGGCTCGGTCGACCCGCGCCAGATCCGGATGCCGAGATAGACGAGGTACAATCCGCCGAGCACGCGCAGCACAAGGTACAGCCACTCCACCTGGAGAAGCAGCGTCACGAGGCCGAGCAGCGCGAGCGTGGCGAAGATTGCACCGCCAACGCCCATGCCGAGCGCTGCCGCCAATCCGTCCGGGCGGGACGACTTCAACGAGATGCGGGATACGAGGACGAAGCTTGGACCGGGACTGACGGCGCCGAGGAGAAGGGCGCCGAGGATACCGAGTAGGGCAAGGGACGCGGACATGGGCAAGCTCCTTCGATCGAGTGGAGTGCCCAGGCGAGCGGCGTCGCGAACGATCCGCGCTCCCCGATGGTAATCCATCTATCGTCGCCAGTCACGCGAATTGCGTCACTATGCACTCAACTCCAGCACCACGCAATATGGTCGCAGACAACGAGCGCGAACGTCAGCTTTACGGCAGACTCCATCGGCATCGCGGCGTCTCCGATGGGTCGAAAGCGGATGGACCGCTTGCGGGCGTCTGCTTCTCTGCCGCCATAGACCGGACAGGGTGGAAAGGCGATGGTCTGCTTCGAAGCCAGCGCTGATCAAAGCCGACCTTCCGGTACCGTCCAAGCCAACGCCGCCCTCATTATACACCTGGTAGAGCCGCCAATCGATGGCGGGCCCGATGGAGCGGCTGGGATTGGCCTTGATCTGCGCGGCGGCGCCGAGGTTGTCGGCAATGAAGGCGCGCAACGGGTCGGCATCATAGGCGGCATCGGCGATGACGTGACGAACGCCCTGCAAACCGGCCAGGAGGGTTTCGGCCTGCGGGCGGTCGCCATGCTGGCCCGGTGTCGGGTGGATGCGGATGGGCAAGCCGAGCGCGTCGACGGCGGCGTGCAGCTTGGTCGTCAGGCCTCCACGGGAGCGACCGATACAGGCAGCCTGAGCCCCCCTTTTGCCCCGCTCGCATCGGCGTGGACCTTCGAGATCGTGCTGTCGATCAAGACGTATTCGAAGTCCGGTGTGTCGGCCAGGCTATGGAATAGCCTCTCCCACACGCCCGCATGTGACCAGCGCCGGAACCTGGCATGAACCGCCGTCCACTTGCCGAACACGTCCGGCAGGTCGCGCCAGCGTGCCGCGTTGCCGGCCATCCACAGGATCGCGTCCACAAACAGCCGATTGTCCACCCTGCTACGCCCAGGCGTTCCAACCCGCCCTGGAAGATGACCCTTGATCCCCTGCCTTTGCTCGTCCGTCAGTGTTCGTCTGCTCAAGGCCGGCTCCCTTCGCAAGCCTTGAATCAGAACCACCACTTAACCGGAAGCCATGAATGCAGACGAGACCTAGGGCATCCGGGCCAGCACCTTCGAATCCGGAGGGCGCGTTGTGCGTTGAGACGACGCATCGTCCATGACGGCGGATCGATCCGGATCACAGGCCGTTCCGCTCGCATCTTTAACAGATCGAGAGCCACAGCATGAGCGATGATCCGCGCACCAGCCAGCCGACGAGCTTTCCGGGCGAAGAGCCGCAGGCGAAGCCAGGCTTCGAGACGAAGATGCGCGCCAAGCCGGACCATGGCGAGGAGAGCTATGTCGGCAAGGGACTGCTCGAGGGCCAAGTGGCGCTGATAACGGGCGGGGATTCGGGCATCGGCAAGGCGGTGGCGATCGCCTATGCCCGGGAAGGAGCTGATGTCGCGATCTCCTATCTGGCGGAGGAGCACGCAGACGCGGAGGAGACCAAGGCTTTCGTCGAGAAGGCCGGACGCCGCTGTCTGCTGCTGCCGGGCGACATCCGCGACCGCGACCTTTGCGCCTCCCTTGTTGAGCAGACGGTCGCCGAGTTCGGTGGGATCGACATCCTCGTGAACAACGCCGCGGCCCAGACCACCAACAAAGATCTTGCCGACATCGATGACGACGAGATGCAGGCCGCTTTCCAGGCCAACGTCTTCGCCATGATCCGCCTCACCAAGGCAGCCGTGCCGAACATGAAGCCGGGTTCGGCTATCATCAACACAACGAGCATTCAGGCGAAGGTCGCGACCGAGAGCATGATCGTCTACGCCGCCACCAAGGGCGCCATCTCCAGCCTGACGATCGGCCTCTCGAACCTTCTGGCCCCGAAAGGGATTCGCGTCAACGCAGTGGCGCCCGGCCCGGTCTGGACGCCGATCCAGCCGATCGCCAAGGACGCGGAGACGCTGGAGACGCTCGGTCAGAATACGCCGCTCGGCCGAGCCGGCCAGCCCGGCGAACTCGCCGCAGCCTATGTGCTGCTCGCCTCGCGCGAGGGAAGCTACATGTCCGGCGCGGTCATCCCGATCACCGGCGGCATGCCGATGTACTGACGGGACCGGAGCGCCAGCGGCTTCTTCCGATGGTTCCAGCGGCGAACCGTCGGAAGAGGCCAGGACGCTTGCACCTCATCGCGCAACGCCCGAACGCGCTTCGATTTCGCGAACGAGGCGTGGCGAAGCTCCCGACAATCTTGCGGCGTGACCTAAGTTCTCGGTTCAGTCCGAACCCCTGGGCGGTCCCTCGTGAAGCGTCTCCTTGTCCTCCTTGCCTTGTCTGTCCCAGTCCAGGCCTCCGCCCGCGACATCGGCGAGGTCTCGACAGCCTTCAAGCTGATCGGGCCGAACCACAAGATCGTCGTGACCGCGTTCGAGGACCCGAAGATCGGCGGGATCAGTTGCTATGTCGCCCGTCCGCGAACGGGGGGCATCAAGGGTGCGGTCGGGCTCGCTGAGGACCCGTCCGTCGCCAGTGTGTCCTGTGTTCAGACAGGCCCGATCGTCTTCAACGATCCTATCAGCGGCGACGAGGAGGGCGAGCAGGTGTTCGACGAAAGCCGTTCTCTGATCTTCAAGTCGCTCGAGATCGACCGTCTCTTCGACAAGACGAACGGCAGCCTGGTCTATGTCGCGCGAACGACCCGCCTGATCGATGGCTCGCCGGCGACTTCCCTTTCGGTCGTCGCGCCAATGGCATGGAACGGCACGCAGCCGGACGCTGCAAAAGTTCGCTGACGGAAGACATCCTCACAAGGTTTCCATGGATTTTGCTGGCTTATAGCCGGCGTGATCGCAGACGATGTCCGGTTTCCGTCTTCCGAGTATCCTGATGGCTGTCGCCAAACGTCTCGTTTGGGTGGAACCGGCCCGTTAGGGGTCGGGCAGACATCTAGCGGAATCGGGCATTCAACTCGGTACGAGGTGAGCACCGAACCCGGTGATGTGTTCCGGCGCGGCCTCGGGGCGCAGTTCCATCGACGGGATCTCGTAGTCGCCCCCGTTTTGTCGGCGGAAGGGGATGGGCGGTTCAGCGAACAGGCCACGCATTCGCTCGCGTAGCGCCTGCGCGGTCGCCTCGAAACCCATCTCGTCCATCCGGTCGGCGCGGTACGTCACGAAGGGCGGCAAAACCTCGTAGCCGGGATAGAACAGGACCCCGTGCTGGATCGGGAACAGAAGGTCGTCGATCGGTCCGTTGATGCCGCGCGGTCCATAATGCGACGCCCATCCGCCGGCATTGACGATCAGCATGGCCCGCTTTCCGGCGAGGCGTCCCTCTCCGTAGCGGTCGCCCCAACGCGTGTCGCTGTGCTCGCCGACACCGTAGGCGAAACCATAGGCATAGACCCGGTCGATCCACCCCTTCAGGATCGCGGGCATCGAGAACCACCAGAGCGGAAAGGCCAGGATTAGGGCGTCGGCCCAGAGCAGACCTTCCTGCTCCTGCACGACGTCGTCCGTCAACGTGCCGGTGGCAAAGGCCTCGCCGGAGGCTTGCGGGACCCGCAGGGGCTGCGCCGGGGCAAGGGTTGGAAAGTCCGCACGATCGGCCGCGCTCTTCCAATTGATCGCGTAGAGATCGGTGACGCGCACGGTGTGACCGTCGGCGCTGAGTTGCGCCGCCGCCGTATCGCGCAGGGCGTTCGTCAGCGAGCGGGGTTCGGGATGTGCGGAGACGATCAAGACGTTCATGCAACGATACCTCTTCCGGTTTGAGGCCATCAGAGCTAGACGCAGGTCGGTTCCGTCGGAAGTTGGCGCCAACGCATAGGATTGTTCCGTTCTGTGGATAGGTCTGACGTCACGCTGGAGCGTATGCGCAGCTTCGTTCGAGTTGCGGAGCGAGGCAGCTTCTCGGCAGTCGCGCGCGAGATGGGTGTCGGGCAGGCGACAGTCAGCCGGCACGTGGCGGAACTCGAGCAGGCGCTTGGCACCACTTTAATCAACCGCACAACGCGCCGGCTCAGCCTTACACCCGAAGGCGGGCGCTACCACGAGGACGCTCGCGCCGTCCTGCGACTAGTGGAGGAGGCTGCCGAAGGCTTGTATCGGGCGAGCGATGCGCTCTCAGGCTCGGTTCGCGTTTCCTGCACCGCCGCGCTGGGCGTCCGCCAAGTCGCGCGGGCCCTGTTCGCGTTTCAGGACCGCCATCCTCGCGTCGAGATCGATCTCAAGCTGACCGACACGCGGATCGACCTCGTCCAAGAGGCCGCCGACATCGCGATCCGGCTCGGGACGCTCACGGATAGCTCGATGCAGCGCAAGCATGTCGGCTTGTCGCGCCGCATCCTCGTCGCTTCGCGGGACTATCTCGAACGGCACGGAACGCCAACATCTCCCGACGACCTGCGGCAACACCGAACGATCCGTATGAGCAACGTGGCCGACAGCGGAACGTTGGTGCTGCAAGGGCCGGACCGGAGCATGGCGACCGTGCCGTTCGGCGACCGGCTTCTCTTGGATCATGGGCTGGCGGCGCGCGAGGCGATTGTGCAAGGGCGCGGCATCGCGCCCGCACACCTCTGGCTGATCGACGATCTCTTGGATATTGGCGCTATCGTGAAAGTCCTTCCGGACCACCGACTTGAGCCCGTTCCGCTGTCAATCCTCGCCGCGCCGGGGCGGCTGCGCATCCAACGCGTCCGGCTGCTGGTCGACAGTCTGACTGCCTTCTTGCGAGGGCTGCCGGGCGTCGCCAACTAGGATCGGTTCTTTCGATGCGAGGTCTATGGCCCAAGACGGCGATAAGGGATCGATCGCAGAAGAGAGCTACTCCGTCGATGGCGGTGCGCCTCGCCCGGGCCTTCGCCATCATCGACCCGTTCGGCCCTTTCCCACCTCGAGAAGCTGGCGCATACAATCGCACCATGGGCGAGATGTGGGGCGAGAGCGACTGACCTCGAAACGGAGACAAACATAACCGACCCAAACGACATCCGGAAACAGATCGAGGCCGACACAGCGAGGTTTAACGCCTCCATCAGGACGACCCTTAGGCTCCAGACCATGCTAATGGCGTCCGCGTTCATCCTGTCCGGCATTTTGGTGATCGCTTTCGCGCGCTGAGGCGATCGATCACTCCCACCTCGGTCAGCTGATCCGCGCCGCGCCGTTTCTCCTATGCCGATGTCTGGCCATCCCCATCTGCCAGATCGCAGCACGTTCCATCTGCTCGCGGATCGTCCGCTTGGGGTGGTTTGGGTTTGACGTCCCGGATCTCGTGCCGCGCAAAGCCCTTCCAGGCTTGGCGAACCCTCGTCTTGTGCGGTCCCAGGTTGAACAGCTTGTCCCCGCGATCGGCGAACCGGTAGATCCAGTCAGTTTCACGCGCCATAACGTCTTGGCGGGTCTCCGCCCGGTCCAGGATCGCCAGCTTCGGCATCAAGGGTAGTCCGCTGTAGAGGTGGAGGTGCGATGCGATCCAAGGGTCCGGTTGGATCAGCTTGTGCCCTCGCCGACCGGGAACCTTCGGCTGCGGCATGGAAAGCGTCGACCGGTCGATGAACGGTGAGGAGCCGAGCGTTGCCAGCCAACGGGAGATCGACGGATGTCGCTGCGGCCGCTGATCGCCTGTCCAGCAGCGCATGTGGCTCCCGAAGCGAGAGACGATGTTTTGGGTCTGCCCGACATAGACCGGGAGATTGGTGACCGGATCGCAAATCGCGTAGACCACGAAGGGCGCTCGCTGGAGGCAAACCATGGCTTCGGTGAGGGGTGTGCTGAGGACACGGCGGGGATCGATGAAGGACGCCATCTCGGCTCTCCTCTCCAAGGGTGTATGAACACCCTCCCCTCCCTTTCTCTGCCTTTTGAGCCGCCCGATGGGCTTTTCCCCTCAAGCTCGCGGACGGGCAGCCCACGCCTCACGGTCTTCGCCGCTGTAGTGCCCCCGTTTGATCGGACACTTCGGCTACGAAGATTGAGCTCGAATGAACTCGCGGAGCGAGTGCATTCTGAGCGCGGAACGGGGATGGACCTCAGTATAGTCCTCGATCCATCCGTCGATCTGTCGGAGCGCGGTTGCGGCGTTCGGCAAAGGGTTCACGCGAACATAGTCGCCTTTGAAGGTCTTCACGAAGGCCTCGGACATGCCGTTCGGCTCCGGGCTGCGAACCGGCGTGAAGCAGGGTACGAGGTTGAGCGCTAGAGCGAAGGCGCGCGTTTCCCGGGCGATGTCAGGACTGCCAATGTTGAACAGGTGCTCCACTGTGGTAGGCGTTCGCGTCGATCCGAAGCGCTTCTCAACCGCCTCGACGCCGACCCAGCTGCCGATATGGCGGCTGCCAAGCTGACGCGGTGGCTTCGAGCTTTGCCTCGGGATCTCCAGAACGCGATCGTTCGAGATCGGCCCAATGGCGCAAAAGACTGGAACGACGTCCTCATAGCGGAACCCCAGCCCATTCCCGTCAAGTCGACAAAGGCAGAACCCCAATACGATTGGGACGATGATCCGTCATCCTCCCCGGGGCTTCTGAAAGCCAGCTTATTGCGATGAGAGGGACGGCAACGCCGGAAGAGCATGAGATGCTCCAAATCTGATATCCATACGAGCCCTTGCAGCGAAATATGTATCACCATATGATACACACGCGAAGGGGCGCTTATGATCGTTTCGAACAAAGGCAAGTTTGTGGAAACGATCGTGTCGGGCAAGAACCCGAAGGGCTTTCCGGCCGACCTATTCAAGACGGCCAACCGCCGCCTTCAAGCTGTTCACAATGCGGCGGTGCTGGACGACCTTCGCTCTCCTCCGGGTAATCGGCTGGAGGCACTCAGAGGGGATCGGCAGGGGCAGCATTCCATTCGGATCAACGACCACTGGCGCATCTGCTTCCGTTGGACAGAGCAAGGCGCGGAGGACGTGGAAATCTTAGACTATCACTGATGGACGTCACCCAAGCGATCCTGCGCCATACAGCCAAGGAGGGCATCATGGCACTCACTTTCGCAGACCCGGTACATCCGGGTGAGTATCTTCGTGAAGAGTACCTCATTCCGCTCGGTCTCAGCGCCGGAGCGTTGGCGAAGGCGCTTCATCTGCCGCGCACCCGTATCGAGCGCATCGTGAAGGAAGAGGTGGGTGTCTCGGCCGATACGGCCCTTCGCCTATCCCGGTATTTCGGAACGTCGCCGGATATCTGGCTGAACTTCCAGCGCGCTTGGGACCTGCGCAAGGAAGCGGAGGCGCTGAAAGACGAGTTGGAGCGGATCGTACCGCGTTCTATTGCGGCTTAACGAGCCGCACTGGGTTTTCCCGAAGCTCCAACATTCCCTGGTCATCCTCGCGCAAAACTTTAGCGCTGATGGCTTTCGCCAATACGACGAACGGGTGGTTGCGTGCGTTCGCTTCGCTTCAATTATTGGCTGTGCATCCTCCATCGAAACGGAGGATCAGATGGCTGCTCCAAACAATCAGCGACCAGGGTTCTGCGACGTGGGCCTGCAATCTTCGTAGCCCTCGTTTTTGGTGTGCCGTTCATCCTGTGGAACGCTATCGGCTTCGCTCAGTGCAAGAGTGCTGGCGGGCAGGTGCGGATAGTAGGGCTGGAGCCCCGGTGCTTCATAAACTGGAGCAGCGAGCGCTAACCAGATACGCGTGGCTGAACCACTCGGTATCGGCATTCCCATCGCTGTCAGGCCCCGCAGATTGTCCGACCGCGGATGTACTGGCGAGTTGAGATGCAGAGCCGATCCCCTCGGGAGACACTGGAGCCGTTGGGTGAAATCCCCAGCGGCTTTTTCGTATCCAGGCTTTGCTTTGGATGAGGCCTGCCCTCTGAGGTCTCTACCCCTCCACGCCAATTTGTGACTCCCCAAACGAAAACACCCCTGCCGGGGGAGGACCGGCAAGGGCGTTGGAGAGAAGCCGAAAGGTGGGAGGAACCGCTCGGCTGGTTCGCTTCAGATGGGGGAGGACCAGCTGAAGCGAAATGGGGAAACTTAAGAGCGGACCGCCTGACGGGCGATGGCCGGGATGTCGGAGCGGGCGATGCCGAGGTCGGCGAGTTCGCGCTGCGAGAGACGGTTCAGTTCGGCAGCCGTGTTGCGATACTGGCGCTATGTGCTGAAGGAGCGAGCGAGGGACATGATGTCTTGCCTTTCGTGCCCGGCCTCTCATCGGTGGTGGCCGGCGTGTTCCTGTTTTTCCGATGGGCAGAAACTACGCCTCTCGCTCATTGGGCAGTAGCGCAAAGCTCGAAGAGGAGCTTTGCAACCCTTCGCTATCGAGTACCCGCACGTCCGACATGCGAGGGACGCATGGATCGCCACCGTCTTGACGCCATAAATGCGCAAAAAACGGCCTAACTCGACCAAGTCACATGACGTTTTCGCATCAAATCAGCGCTTACGAGAAGTCGGTGGCAGGAATATCTTGAAAGCCGTTGAGCACGCGGATGACGGCCACGGCGTCAGGCATGACTCGATAAAACACCACATAGTTGCCAACGACGAAGCTACGCAGGCCCTCGGCCACTTCCGGTCGCGCCCGACCGGCGAGCGGACTATCCGCCAGCATGGCAAAGGTCCGCTCGAAGCGGTCGAGCATGGCGTCGGCGGCCTTCTCGTTGTCGTCGGCAATGTAGGACCAGACGCGCAGCAGATCGGCGCGTGCCTTCGGGGTCCGAATGATAGGCAGGCTCAACCGATCAAGCTTCCTTGGCACGCTGACGGCGGGCTTCGGCTTTCAGCTCAGCCGCGCTCTCCATCGGCTCAAGAGTTCCGCTGGCGTCACCTTCGGCAATCAGGGTGCGCAGGGCTTCCAGCTTGGCCTCCCGCGCCTGCTCACGTTCCTCGATCAGGCGCAAGCCTTCCCGGTGAACCTCGCTTACGCTGGCATACCGCCCGCTCTGCACCATGCGTTGCACCATATTCTCGTAGTGCTTACCGACCGTCACGTTCGCCATGTCGATCCCTCCTGATGCCGTAGAATAGCATTTTATGACATAATGCCCTAGAGAAAACCGACGCCGGGGAGCTAGCGGCAGCCCTTCCGCATCTTTTCATGATGTAGCCTACCCGTGGTCAAAGCACTCCCGCCCACCGCCAGGAGAAGGTCGAAGCCGTCGCAGCTGAGATCATACGACAGGATACAACTTACGAAGGACGGGAACGGGAGGATGCGCCGAATGCTTACAGGCGAACTCACGCCGCAAGGGAGCGCGATGAAGAGTGTCGGTTCGCTGGAACTCCCGCGGCATCATCCCTCTCTTCGAGGGATCAGACGGTCGGCGAGCAGGCGCTCGAACAGGTCGACGAAGGCATCGTCGGTGGCCTGATAGTCCAGGAACCCGAGGCGGCGGCTCTTGCTCATGTCGGTCACGACCTCGATCGGCCGCCCGAGATCGGCATCCGTGTGCCAGGGCGAGGCCAGGCGGGAGAGGTTGGGTTCGACGAGGCCCTCGCGCTCGGCGATCCGGCGCCAGATCGGCGCGTCGCCCTGCATCTGCTCCTCGAGCGGCTGGACGGTCCCGTCGAATGGTGCGGGCACAAGGCCAAACCAGTCCGCGATGCGCCCCCACATCCAACTCCACCGAAACACATCGCCATTGACGATGTTGAACGCCT
The DNA here is from genome assembly GCF_001463925.1 of Aureimonas sp. N4. NCBI lineage: Bacteria > Pseudomonadati > Pseudomonadota > Alphaproteobacteria > Hyphomicrobiales > Aurantimonadaceae > Aureimonas > Aureimonas sp. N4. The sequence continues at coordinate 18,876 of NZ_BBWS01000051.1, forward strand.
CGTTGGCGGCTTCAGGCGTGGTGGCTGCCCAGAGAAGCTGCTGGGCGAGTTGGCGCGCGTCGGTCATGTCGGTGAGGCCGTTCCACTGGGCCTGCGATCCCGGGAACCGGAACGGACGCCCCGTCTCGCGGCAGATCGTGGCATAGACCGCGAGCGTCGTGCCCATGTTCATGGCGTTGCCAACCGCCTTGCCGATCACCGTGTGCGGGCGGTGAACGCTCCAGGAGAAACCATCGCGCGCGGCGGCGGCGAAAACTTCGTCCTCCTGAGCGTAGTAGAAGTTTGCCACGTCGAGCCGCCCTTGTTCCTCGCGGAATGGGGTCTGCGGCAGCTTCCCTTGTCCATAGGCTTCGAAGGGGCCGAGATAGTGTTTGAGGCCGGTGACCAGCGCGACGTGCCGCACCGATCCGCTTGGCCGCAGACCGTCGAGGAGGTTTCGCACCATGGCGGAATTGACGCGGATGTTCTCCGCTTCGCTGTCCTGACGGGCCCAGGTCGTGATGAACACCGCGTCCGGTTTGAGGTCGCGCAATGCGGTTGCGGTCGTAGCCGCGTCCTGAAGATCGGCCACGACAGGCCGGACACCCGCTTGATCGACAGGGCGCCGCGCGAGCCCGTGGACGACCCAGCCCCTGTCCAGAAGGAGCGTTGCAGTCGCGCTGCCGACGATGCCGCTCGCGCCTACCACCAATGCCGTTCGTGTCATGCTGCTGTCCTTCTCGTTGGAGCACGAGCTAGGAAGGCTTGCAGATCGCGTCCAGACGGCACCATTTGGGGACCTAGGCACCAAGAGGTATCCACCCATGAGACCTGGAACGCCCGATGAGGATTGGCGCGAGGACTGCGCACCGCGACGCGTGCTTGAGCTTTTCGCCACGAAATGGACGAGCATGATCCTGCATACGCTGCATGTACGCCACGGCGGCGCGGCGCGCGCCGGCGTCCTGTTGAGAAGCCTTTCCGGCATCTCCAAAAAGATGCTGACGCAGACGCTACGCGAGATGGAAGACAGCGGACTCGTCTCGCGCCACGTTCGGGGCACCATCCCGCCCGCCGTCGAATATCGCCTAACCGATCTCGGGTCCCGCTTCGTGGAACCCGTTGAGATGCTCTACGGCTGGGGGCGCGCCAACGCCGACGCGCTGGATCGGCTTGGCGCGCGGCAGTCGTCACGCCGGAAATAAGGAGCTGGCGCAGCGAAGATCCGTGGCGGCCAGCTGCGTGCGCCGACGCGAGAGGATGTCCGCTGTTACCGATTGAGAATGTCGGACGCATGTGTGCATAGCGGTGACCAACCAGGCCATTGGAGTGCTGTCCTGATGGCGAGCGCGGCGGAGTCAAATCCGGCCGATAGTTAGGCTGTTCTCTTTTGCGGGCAACGGCCGGGAACGTTTGCGCCCTGGCCATGCCTGTTCGATGCAGGCTCAGCGCTGTGCCATTCCGAGCTCGCCCTCCCACCGCCATCGCGGTCGAGCTTGCCGAACCGAGCCCATGAAGCAGCCGACCCTAGCCGAGGCAGAGCTGCCCGCAACCACTGCGCGGTCCTCCTCTTCGTTTCGGCCCCCGACTGCGCCGGCGATGCTGGCCAGCCCCGTCCCGACTGATCGGGTGGCTGCGGGGATTGGCTCCGCAAGCTCGAACACCTAGATTGGAGGCGAACGTGAAGATCGACGGACTCCAGATCGCCAAGGCCCTCAAGACTGCCGGCATCGACCAAGACAAGGCCGACGACCTCGCACAGGAACTCGCCGACGCCGACGACAACGCGGAGAAAGACATGGCCTCTCTCGAAGATCTCGATGCCATCAACGCCCGCTCCGATGCGCGCATCGAGGCCAGCTATGCACGCATCGAGGCCGCCATCAATCGCCAGATCGTCTGGACCGTCGCTACGTACGCGGCAGCAGCTGCCATCATCATTGCCGCTATGAAGCTCTAACGAGGACCGGAAGCCGGCTTCGGCGGGCTTCCCTGTTCGCCACGCCTTCCTTCAGCTCGGCGCCACACGCGCGGAAGTGATCATGGTCGTCGCCGTCTGCGCTTCCGTAAAGCTCTACCGTGCATCCGGGCCTTCATACACGCCAGTGCCTGTTGGTGCTTGATCCAATCGAGTGTTGCGGCGAGGCAGAGGACGCCCAGGAAGCCGAAGGCGGTTTTCTCTTATCGGGTGGCGCTAGCCATGCGCGTGAAGGATTGCGATCCCAAGAGTTGAGAGCCCTTCAGGGGCGTAGAGGAGCAGCAACCAAAGCTCGGCCCGAAGGGCTACACCTATATCGCTTGTCAGAGCTTTACGATGGCAACAATCGCGATCGTAAAGAGGAAGGCGATACCGGCGATCCAGACTCTCTGACGGTGAAGGGCGGCCTTGATGCGTGCATCGGAGCGGGCGCTGATGGCATCGAGGTCCTTGAGCGAGACCATGTCTTTCTCCGCGTTGTCGTAGGCGTCTGCGAACTCTGGCGCGAGATCGTCGGGGTTTCCATCGGCCGATGCCGGCACGGTCGATTGCCTTGGCGATCCTGAGCCCGTCGATCTTTGCGTTTGCCTCCAATCTACAGGCACCACAAGGCGAGAGGCGAGTGCTTTGCTACATGCCCATTCCAAGGTCGCGATCCGGGGTCTTGGCCGCTTCCCTTTCGCGGTCGCGGCTTCTCTCCACGCTCTGAGAGATATCTACCGTCTGCACCGCCTGATCAACGGTTGCGACGATCGAGCGAACCTCTTCTCGCTTTTCGAGTGTCATGCCCGGTGGGAAAGGGATGCCAGCAGCACGGGGATCGGCAGTCCGAAGACCTTTGAGCTGCGAACTCGTATGTCATCTGGCTTCCCCTACCACTCGTACTGGTGACCGTCTTCACGTCCATAGGTGCGTTCGTATTCGATCTTCCAAGCAAGGGAACGCTCATGTGACTGCGTGGCCTGAACCTGACGTTCCGCGACGCTCACAGCCTGGAAGGCTTGAGACACCATGGAGCGATCTTCGCGGGACAGGCCGGGAATTCGGTCAACGGCGTCCGGAGTGGGGAGGCGGCTGGAGAGGTCGCGAGTCCAGCTCTGTAGCTCATCCCACGCGCGCTTGTTCGCTAGCGCCTTCAGAGACAGTTCGTGAGACTGCTCCATCGTGGCAGGCTTCCTCAGCGCATGAGCCCGGTTGAGGTCATTCACAAAAGAGCGAGCTTCGAGCGAGAGGATCGGAAGCGGCTGCTTCAAAGCTGCGCGCCACGCGATCTCTTTCTCGCGCAAGACAGGCTCCATCCTGGCGAGCGAGTCCGCGTATTCATAAACGATGGAGCCAAGCCGAGGGACGTGAGCAATCGCTTCTTGGCGTTCCGCGTCAGGGCGAAGCAGTAAAGTGCGCCCGCCCAAAAGCTCGCCATAGCTGTGGGGCTCACGTTCGATCCGCTGAATGACCGGCATTACGTTGTTTGGAGAGGCGACAATTTCCGCTTTGACCTGAGCCCAGGCGCTTTCAACGTCGCGCCAGACATGGCTCGCTGATGCGCGAACCTGTTTGTCGAACTGGCTGACCATAGGACTGCGTTCCACCGCCTGAGCGACGGCTTCATCGATACTCAACGACCACGACGTCACAGCGGGAATGAAGTCGCGCTTGGGCTGGGCGGTAGAGGCGACTTCGCGAGCCGGATCGTTCGATCGAACCGGAACGGGTTCGCGCTGCATGATGCTGACAGCAGGGATCGCCCTTGTTGGCTCCAAAACGGGTTCAGGAGCGCGTTCGGGTGTCTTGAGCTGGTTTGCCACCATCTTCTCGTAGTCTCGCAGCACAGAGCGATCCTCTCGTTCCTGACGGTAGCTCATATCGATCGATCGAACTGTTCCTAGAAGGCCGAGCTCCCAGGATGCGCGCGACACTGCATGGATGTCCCGCCAGTTCGCCTCAAGCGCCTCCAGTACGGGGGCCGGCAGATGCGCCAGCCGGGGCTCGTAGTTCGCCTCCGCAAGGCTGGGGCCGATCGCGACCGCCAGCCTCGGCGGGATGATCGCCGCGACGGTTTCCGCGTAGGCCCGCAGCGGTTCGGCCGTGACCGATCGTGTCAGCTCGTTCTCAGCGGTGAAGAAGGCGGAGCGGCGGGCCAGGCCCTCGTGGTTCATCGCAGCCGAATGGGACTGCACATGCTCGAGCCGGTTCAGCGCTTGTCGCAAGTCCTCGTGGGAAATGAGTGCGTGCGCTGGATCGCGCTCCGGCGCACTCCGTTCCATCGGAATGCGGATTTGCTCGTGAGCGGGAATGGCGCGCCGCCGTTCGAAGAATTCGTTGGCGAACTCGCGTACGGATTGGAGAACGTCGGTCGGATGCGGCAAGCCCCGCTGTTCGAGGAAGGCATCGAAGCGACCGGCCAGACTTTGCTCGTAGGCTCGACGCTCTTCCAACGCTTTGCGCGCCTGGATGTAGTCGAGCGTCTTGGCGTAATCGAGAGAGGTGTCCTTCAGCCGGTCCATGGCCAGGCGGTTCAGGGCATAGTCGGGGGTCGCAAGCTCCTGCCGCAAGGGATGGGTGAAGGCGTCCAGCGGAACGTGCATCGTGACCTCCTCACGATGGCGCGACAGCGCGACATAGGTGAGCTGGGCGTCCATCATGCCGCTGGCCACGACATGGACGCGATCGTGCGTAGCGCCCTGCGACTTGTGGATCGTCGTGGCATAGCCATGGTCGATGTTGTTGTAGCCGTCCCGCGAGACCGTGACGGGCTCAGCACGATCGGGGACGGACACGCTGAGACGGCCTTCCACGATCTCTTCCACGACCCCGACCGTGCCGTTGCGCACGCCAAGTTGACGGTCGTTCTCGAGGAACAGCACGCGGTCGCCAACGGCGAACTCGCGAACGCCTCGAGCCGTCACGAACCGCTTACCATCGGCCAAACCGCCATCGAGCTTGATGGCTTCACGGGCCAAGGCATTCAGGGCCAGGACGTCACGGTTCGTATGGGCCAACATCACGACATCGGTGCCGGCGGTCCAATCGTGCTTCCAGCCCTCAATGGCGGATTGATAGGCGCTGCTGGCGGTCTCGTGGAACTGGAACGCATCGTTGCCGTGATAGATGCTTAGCGCGGAGCGCGTCTGGCCCGCACCGAACAGGACGCTGGCCTCGGCATGATCGTCGCGTTCCTGACGGCGCACTTCGGTCAGTTCGACATAGCCGACATCGTGAGCGATCGACCGGAACGCGGCTCCCGCTTCGATCGGCTGGAGCTGACGCGCGTCGCCGACGAGAATGGCTTTGGCGCCGAACTCGTCGAGGCGTTCCATGACGCGCAGCATCTGTGCGGACGCGACCATTCCGGCCTCGTCGATGACGAACACATCGCCCTTCTTCAGTTGATCGTAGCCCCGCGACCAAGCGCTTTCCCAAGAGGCGAGCGTTCGGCTTGCGATGCCGGAGGATTGCTGGAGATTGTCGGCCGCTTTGCCGGCCAGAGCCGCACCCCAGACATGGGTTTCCTCGGACCGATACATCTCGTTGACCGCGCGCATGACGGTGGATTTGCCAGCGCCCGCAATGCCGACCATGACGGCCACGCCTTCGGCCTGCGTCAGGCGTTCGATGGCCGCCCTTTGCTCGGGGCTATAGGCGAAGCCCTGAGCCTCCTCCGATCGCAGCGAGGCTGCGTCGCGAAGCTCCGGCGCAATCGCGAAGCTCTGGTCGTGGTGGCGCGAATGGATGCGCTCGTGAAGGAGGGCTTCGCGTTCCAGAACAGCCGTGGTGGTGAAGCGCTCGCGCTGGACGATCTTGTCGCTTTCGGGATCGTGGATTTGCGCCTGAACCGTCACCAGTTCGGGGAGCATTCCGATCTCGTGCATGAGAGCCTGAATATCGTGACCTCGACCAGCATAGCGGTGAAGCATCTTGGCGATATCGCGCGTGTCGAAGGTCGACTGCTCGCGGGTGATGTGCTTCAGGACGAGCGAGGGGTTCTGGCGGAACGCCTCGAAGTTCGCAGCCCGATCCGCCCGATCCAACGTGGGAACCTCGAGCTCCGATGTGACCTCCCGCATATGCTGGGTTTTGCCACGATGGATCGTCGGTCCGATCTCGTGGATGTCGCGATCCACGAAGGATCGGTGGTCGACGGTGATGTCGTAGCCCGCTTCCAAGAGGGCGTGGTTCACCTCATCGGCCCAGGAAGCCCGCATCTGGCGAAGCTCGTCCTTGGAGCCGCACCATTTCTCGTAGACCACATCGCCCTTGGCGGTGCGAAGCGGCTCACCGGCCTCGTCATAGGCGATCGTCGCTTTCGGCCCGAAGCCATGTTCCGCTAGGGGTCGAACGGTCGAAAGGATATGAACATGGGGATTGTGTTCGCGCCCTTCGGGCAGGTGAAAGGCCCAATCCGCGACACGGCCCTTGGCGGTGTAGTTCTGCTCGATGAAGGCCCGAACGAGTTCGATGTTCTCCTCGCGGGTCAGCTCGATCGGGAGAGCTAGAACCAGCTCCGTGGCGTAGCGGGCGTCGCGTCGCTTCTCCCCGGTCTCAACTGCATTCCAGAGCACTTCGGAGGCGGCCACCGCCTCATGGCCTTCCATGCGGATACTGGAGGAGTTTGAGTCATAATCCCCGACGCGAAGCGCCTCCAGAAGCCAGGCTGGAGCTTCGGGGGGCAGAGTGATTTCTGAATGAATGGTTCCCTTTTTATGGGAATAATCTTCGATCTGATTACCCCGCTCTCGTTCCATGCGAACGGAGTGACGATAAGCAGCCGCAGCGACGGCCGATTGGCCGGTGCCACCCGAGATCACAGATTGGCGGAAGCTGTAGATCGCCAAATCAAACCCAAACGCGAAAAGGCCGCGTCAGCGGCTTGTTTCGAAGTCTAGCAGAGCCCTGTTGCGAAAAGCAACAGGTAAGTGCGCTATTAGCTTCGCTTATAGACAAAGGCGCGACCGCAGAGCGGTCACCGTTTAGAGCCGGTCGCTACGCTCTAGGGAGGCCGATAGGAGGGGCGCGGGAGGCAAACGCAGCGGGTCGCGGGCAACGCTGCGGAGGTCACCCACACAGGGAGTGCCGCTCGCGACGGAGCCCCAAACTCGACATCCGAGTTCGGACGGCACCGGGCGCCCGATCGAGCCATCGATCGCGCCGGATGTGCCCGAAACCGCGCAGCGGTGAGGCACGGGAGAGGTGATAGGGGTTTGGGGAAAGAGGAGGAGGGAACCGTCCCTCTTTCCCCAAAAGCAAGCGTCGAGGAGAGGATGCCTCCTCTCCTCAAGTGTCCCGTGTTCAGGAGTTGCGGTCTCGCCCCAGCGGCGCCGACGAGCAGGTTGGGTCGGATCGTCAAAACGGTCCCGTCAGGCTCGGCCCGAAGATGGGCCGAACGCTTCGTCTGGCTCACACATGAGCGTGGTTCCGACAGCCCTCGTTGCCTGCCTGGAAGACGAAGCCTTGCGGCAAGCGACGCATCGGACTCGATGCCTTCAGCCAAAACGCCATCGACGTGTCAGATCCCGCGATCCTGCAGGCGGCTTTCGAGATCGACGCTAAGCGGATGGCCAGCATTCTGGCCCTTGCCCCCGACGCCGACGGCCGCGTCCGTTTGAACGAGTTGGGATCCCTGTTCCCGCATCTACGCTTTCTGCTGGAGCGCTGGATGAAGGAGGGGTCGCTCCCTTTGCGGGACGTCGTGGAGCGCATGCTCCACACCGCTGGCCGAGACGACGATCGGGAAGCGGCGGAACGCCTCGCCACGCAGATGCTGGCCGCCCTTGGTCACGCCCTTGGCTAGGACAGAGATGGTCCCGCAACGACGCTGGTTCCAGAAGACGAGAAGGCTGCGTTACGCGGGGTGGCAGAGCGTTGGATGGAGGCGAGAATGCGCACCCGGCAATGGCGCCTAGCGGCACAACAGAGCGAGCCTCGTCTGGCCGCCGGACTGGCAGCGGCCGCCGAGGTTTTAGCCCGTTCCAGCCGCTGCGACACTGAACGCGCTTCCTCGTCATGATTCGCCTGAGAAGGCGACCGGCCGGGATCGCTCACCGTGGCCCGACTGGGGCCGCTTCGCGATGATACTTCAGCTCGTAGCGGCGATGGCTGCGGTACTGCTTCTTGATCGCGCGGTGCTCGCCGGGGTTCAGAAGTTCGTAGCCCCTGGCCGTCATCCGGTGCACCCAGGTCGTCTCCAGGGCCAGCGCTTCCTCGCGCGAGAACGCCTCGCCCAGCTGCTTGAACCTCGGTCCTGTGCCTTGGTTCAGATACGTCGCGATCCTCTTGATCCTGCGAAACATCAGCTGCGTATCGGCGGGACGATCGGAGGGATCGGCCAGACGCGCTTCCAGCTTCGGTAGCAGACTGACGCTCGAACGGTGCTGCTGCCAGCGGCGCTCCAGACAGTTCGTCATGCCGACATAGAACGGCGTCCCATCCGGATTGCAGATGGCATAGACCCAGTGTGTCGGCGCATAGGGATCGGGGGCGTCGCGGAACGTGCTCAGCTGGCTCTCAAGACCCATCGCAGAGGCGCACAGACGCGCATGGCGCAGCGAGCGCAGATCCTCCTCATCGAACAACAAGCCGGCATCCACCGACAGATCCTCGATCGCGAGTTCGCAGGTTTCCGCAAAGGGCAAACGGGGCATGGCTCTCTCTCCTCGTGGACGAAGTCCCCCTCCCCTTCCCTTCCTCGTCCTCTGGGCCACAGCGCTCCGATACGGGCGCAAACCTCGGCCTCGACGACAGGGTCGATGCACCGGATCACAGCTGGATGCCGATGGTGCCAGCCTTGGCGGCGACGCAGATCGTCACCCGGCACGATCGCTCGGCTCTGGGTTTGTCCGGTCTTCAACTGGAAAGCGCCACCGACGCCGATGCCTTCGCACCCGGGCCGCTCAAGTTCGACATTCTGAAGCGTAGGTTCTCCCTATCGGAAGAATAGACACACCCCGGCCACCACTGATGAGAGGCTGGACACGAAAGGAGGCTCCCATGTCCCTCGCTTTCTCCTTCAGCACCTGGCGCCAGTATCGCATCGTCCATGTGAGGTGCTATCTGCCGTGTCAGGCTCGCTCTCGCCCTGAAAAACGCGCTTCAAGTCCTCCCTAACAAAAAATTGATAATGCGGCTCTGGCAACGGAGCAACCTATGACGAGCGTAGACATTGATCTGATCGGCGTTCCTGTGTTCGTGATCGATGTCGAGCCGGATGGAGGCTTTCGGCTTATCGGCATCAACGCTGCCGATGCCAGGATCGTCGGCGTCGACGCTTGCGTGGTTGCAGGGCGGCGCATTGAGGAATGCGTACCACCCGATCTGGCCGCCCGGATCACCGAGCGGTTCTCTACCTGTGTCGCGACGGCTGACCTTGTCGAATACGACGAGCAGATGGGTTTCGACATTCCTCCGAAATGATGGCGGACGACGCTGACGCCGGTCTTGGAACGCAGCTCAGGGGAGGTCGTTCGGATCGTCGGCGTTTGTGTGGAGATCACCGCCTGTAGGGCGATCGAGGCCGAGCTTGCGCTGGCGGTCATCGTCGACCCACTGACAGGGACGATGAACCGCCGCGGATTGGAGCGCTCGGTTGCGGCAGCGATCGATCGCGGATTGGTCGCCACGGAAGCCTTCGGCATCGCGCTCATCGACGTCGACGAATTCAAGTCGATCAACGAAACCTATGGACACCGGATCGGTGATGCCGTCCTTCGGCACGTTGCGAATGTGCTGCAGGCAGCGATCTTGGAAGGAGAAACCGTTTCGCGCATCGGTGGCGATGAGTTTGCGGTTTTGCTCCGCGTATCCTCGCGCGACGAGTTCCATAGAAGGCTCGCGATCCTACGCCAGTTGATGGACTGCGACGTTCTTCTGGTTGATCGGACCATCCGTGTCAGAGCGAGCCTTGGAGGCGCGATCTGGAAGCAGCCGTGGACCCTGGACGATATCCTGGCAGCTTCGGACAACGAAATGTATCGTCACAAAACTTAGCGACGAACGGCGGCCTAGCGGTGGATGATCCCTTGAGCCTTCCTCAGAGGCCCGTTCGGGATCGACTCCGGTAGCGGCCGTCGCCCTTGCGGCCGACCAGCGCGCTGTCGCGGACCATGACCTTTCCTCCCAGGAGAACGGTGGTCGGCCAGCCCTCGACCTCCAATCCTTCATAAGGCGTGTAATCCGCGCCATCGTGAAGGTCGGCGTGACGGATGGTGCGGCGTTCGGTCGGGTCCCAGATTGCAATGTCGGCATCCATGCCGACCGCGACCCGGCCCTTGCGCTCCAATCCATAGACCTTGGCATGGTTGGTCGCGGTCAGCGCCACAAACCGAGAAAGGTCGATCCGCCCCTTCATCACACCTTCCGAGAAGAGGATCGGCAGCCGCGTCTCGACGCCCGGAATGCCGTTCGGGATGTGCCGGAAGCTTGTCTTGCCCTTCGGGTTCAGCTTGCCTTCGGGGTCGTCGTAGCGGAAAGGGCAATGGTCGGAGGAGAAGAGGTCGAAGACGCCGGTTTCCAGGCCGTTCCAGCAGGCTTTCTGGGCGTCTGCGTCGCGCGGAGGCGGCGAGCAGACGAACTTCGCGCCCTCCCAGTCCATGCCGTCGAGATCGTCGGCGGTCAGCATGAGATATTGCGGGCAAGTTTCGCCGATTACCTTGCGGCCGCGCGCGCGCGCGGCGCGGATCTCGTCAATCGCTGGCCCGTTGGAGACGTGGACGATGACGACCGGCACGTCCACCACCTCGGCGAGCGATAAGGCACGGTGGGTTGCCTCGCGCTCGACAGCCACCGGCCGCGTCGAGGCATGGGCGCGCGGCGCGAGGTTTCCCTCCGCCTCGTGGCGGCCGATGAGGTAGCGGATCGCGTCCTCGTTCTCGCAGTGGACCATGACGAGCGCGCCCGTGCGACGGGCCACATCCATCGTCTCCAGGATCTGCGCATCGTTCAGCCGAAGGCCCTCATAGGTCATGAAGACCTTGAAGGAGGTGTAGCCGTCTTCCACCAGCGCCGGCAGTTCTTGGCCGAGTACGGACGCGCTCGGGTCGGCGACGATGAGGTGAAAGGAATGGTCGGTGTAGCAGTTGCCCTCGGCGAGCGCGTGATAGCCTTGCAGCGCCGCGCGCAAGCTCTGTCCCTTCTCCTGCAGGCAGAAGGGCAGGATGGTGGTGTTGCCGCCCATCAGCGCCGAGCGCGTGCCGCTTTCGAAATCGTCCGCCATGACGATCCCGTCGCCGGAGGCTTGAGCGATATGAACATGGCTGTCGATGCCGCCGGGCAGGACATAGCGTCCTGTGGCGTCGATCTCCTCCGTGCCCAGCCCCAGCGCCTCTCCGATCTGGACGATGCGTCCCTCACGGATGCCGATGTCGGCCTGGAAGACGTCCGAGGCGGTGGCGACCGTGCCGCCCCGGATCACGAGATCGAACCCCTCGCTCACAGCGCGGGCTCCAGGGCGGCGATCAGGCGATCGACCTCTTCCAGCGTGTTGTAATGGACCATGGAGACGCGCACGGTGCCATCGGTTCTGGTCAGCCCGTGCTCTTCCACAATGCGCTTGGCGTAGAAGTCGCCGTAGCGGATGCCGATCTTGGCCTTGTCCACGCCTTCGACGACCTCGCGGGAGCTGGTGTCGCCGACCGTGAAGGAGACGGTGGAGACGCGGTCCGCGATGGCCGAGGACGTCCGCCCGATGACGCGGACCGAGTTGCGGCTCCCGAGGAAGTCGAGGAGGCGCGCGGTGATCGCGCGTTCCTGTTCGGCGATCGCGGCAAAGCCCGCCTCGATCGCGGCACGCCCCTCGCCGGCCCCGGCGCGGGTGCCGAGTTCCTCGACATAATCGACCGAGCCGATCGAGCCGTAAGCGCATTCGTAGTTGATGTTGCCGGGCTCCAGCTTATGCGGCACGCGGCTTTTGTCGAAGAAGTAGTGGTAGATGTTATCGAGCGCCAAGAGCTTGTCGCGCTTACCGAACATCACCGCATGGTGCGGGCCGAACACCTTGTAGACGCTGAAGATGTAGTAGTCGGCATCGAGCGCCTTGACGTCGATGGCCCGGTGCGGGGCATAGGCGACGGCATCGACGCAGAGCTCAGCCCCGCCGGCATGGGCAATATCGGCGATCTCCCGGATCGGATTGATCGTGCCGAGGATGTTGGAGGCGTGCGTGACGCAGACGAGCTTGGTGCGCTCGCTCATCAGGCTTTTCAGGTCTTCGAGATCAAGTTCGAAGGTTTCCGGGTCGCAGCGCCACCAGCGGATTTTGACCCCGCGCGCCTCGTGTTTCAGCCAAGGGCCGATATTGGCCTCGTGGTCCGTGTTGGTGAGGATGATCTCGTCGCCCGGCTGAAGACGGCCCGTCATGGCCTCCGACAGAAAGCGGATGAGGATCGTCGTCGAGGGCCCTTCCACGATCTCGCCCGGCTCGCAATTCATGAAGCGGGCGAAGGCCTCGCGCGATTGGGAGACGCGCGCCGTCGAGATGCGGCTCGGCTCGTAGCTCGCGCCCGTCTGCACGTTGCTGGTGAGAAGATAGTCCGAGACGCGCGAGGCGACGCGCGCCAGCACTTGGGAGCCTCCGGCATTGTCCATGAAAGTCCATTCGCCCGACAGGGCGGGGAACTGGGCTCTGGCGAAGTCGAGATCGAGGGTCATGTCTGCTGGACCTTGCCGGCGCGCGTAGGCTTTTCCCCGGCGCCTGTCTGGAGAAATCAGTGGTTGAGAACCGCGTCGAGAAAGGCGCGAGCGCGCTCGTTGCGGGTGGAGGAGAAGAAGACGTCGGGCGCGGAGACCTCGCGGATTTCGCCATCCTCCATGAAGACGATGCGGTCGGCGACCTGCCGCGCGAAGCCCATTTCATGGGTCACGAGGACGAGCGTGACGCCGGAATGCGCAAGGCCCTTGATGACGTCCAGAACCTCGCCCACCATCTCGGGGTCGAGCGCGGAGGTTGGTTCGTCGAACAGGAGGATGCGCGGCTCCATGGCGAGCGCGCGGGCGATGCCGACGCGCTGCTGCTGGCCGCCCGAAAGCTGCGTCGGGAACTTGGCCCCTTGCGCGCCGATGCCGACGCGGTCGAGCAGCGCCTGCGCCTTGGCGCGGCTCGCCTCCCAGGTGAGCTTCTTCACCCGAACCGGACCGAGCGCCACGTTATCGAGCACCGACAGGTTGGGGAACAGGTTGAAGGCCTGGAACACCATGCCGGTCTGCTGGCGCACCTTGAGGAGGTTGCGCCCCCGCTCGACCCGCACGCCGCCGACGAAGACCTCGCCCGCGTCGTATTCTTCCAGATGGTTGATGCAGCGGATCAGCGTGGATTTGCCCGAGCCCGAGGGGCCGAGCAACACGACCACTTCGCCGGCGGCGACGTCGAGATCGACGCCCTTGAGGGCGGTGAATTGGCCGTAGCGCTTCACGACGCCGCGCATACGGATGATGGGCTCTGGCGATGGGGCGGTCATGTCAACGGGCCTCCCGCGCGGAGTAGCGCGTCTCGAAGCGGGCGACGAGGCGCACCAGCGGCAGAAGCAGAAGCAGGTAGAGGATCGCCGCGCCGATCAGCGGCGTCGGGTTGGCCGCGAGCGCCTGCGCCTGCGTCGCCTGCTTCAGAAGATCCGGCAGAGCGACGACCGAGGCGAGCGCCGTGTCCTTCATGACGTTGATCGAATTGTTGGTCAGCGGGGGAATGACGATCCGCACCGCTTGCGGCAGGATCACATCGCGCATCACGTCGATGGCATTAAGGCCGATCGACTGGGCGGCCTCGAACTGGCCGCGCGGGATGGCCTCGATGCCGGCGCGGTAGATTTCCGCCGTATAGGCCGCCGAAACGGTGGTGAGCGCGAGACACGCCGAGGCGAAAGGCGAGAGACGAATGCCGATGAAGGGAAAGGCGTAGTAGACGATCACCAGCCAGACGAGGACGGGCAGCGCGCGGAACACGTCGATATAGGCAATGGACAACCAACGCAGCGGGCGCGGCGCATAAAGGCGCACCAGCGCCAAGGCGAGACCGCCCAGAAGACCCAGCACGATCGACAGGCCGCCGAGCAGGATCGTGCGCCAGAGGCCCTGAAGGAGCTGAGGCATCGAGCGCCAAAGCACGTCGATATTGAAGAAGGTGGTGACGATATCCATGCCTGTCCCTGCGACCGGGGGAGGGCGGGCGCCGCGCGTCCTGCGGGCCCGCCGGGAGTGTCGGGCGCCCGGAGGTCAGAGCTTGGGTGCGCCCAGAACCTTCACGGTCGAGGTTTCGGCGTCCGGCTTCGTGCCGAACCACTTCTCATGGAGCCCCGCCAAGGACCCATCCCCCTTCATCTCCGTAATGGCCTTGGTTGCCTCCGCCACGAGAGGCGAGTCTTTTGCGAACATCACCGAATACTGCTCGCCGGTCGGGATGCGCTCGACCACAGCGTATTGCGGCTTGTCCTTGATGTAATAGGCGACCGCCGGAATGTCGGAGATATAGCCATCGATCCGGCCTGCCGCGAGGTCGAGCATGGCGGGCGAAAGCCCCTCGAAGCGGCGGATTTCGGAAAGACCCAAGTCCTTCTCGTGCTGAGTGGCGTAGATGTCTCCGGTCGAACCGGTATCGACGCCGACGACCTTTCCTTTGAGACCGGACAGGCCACCGATGCCGGAATCCTTCAGGACCGAAAGGGACTGGTCGCTGTCGTAATAGGGTTGGGCGAAGGAGACCGACTCCAGCCGCTTCTTGGTGATGGTGATGGAGGAGACCGCTGCGTCGATCCGGCCGGACTGGACGGCGGAGAACAGGCCGTTGAACGGGATGTTCTCGAACTGCACCTCGTCATAGCCCATGCGCTTGGCGGCTTCGCGCACCAGATCGATCTCGAAGCCGACGATCTCGCCCTTCTCGTTCTGGAACTCCCAGGGCACGTTGCCGACATTGGCGCCGACGGTCAGCGTCTTGGCGCTCGCGGGGCCGGCGAGCGCCAGAAGGGCGGCGGCCAGAGCGGCCAGTTTGAAGCGGGTCATGTCGGCTCCTCGGAAAGATGGAGGGAACGGCGGATCGACGGATCGGGCAAACCTGTTCAGAAAATAGACAGTAAGGGTGAATTGCCCTCCGGTGGTCAATTGGTACGGACTGCGTGCGATTTTGAAAAGAGGGAAAAACAAAAATCAAAAGAATCGCATGCACTTTATTTCATGCCTGCGAATGAACGGGATGCCCCGAAGGAGCAGGTGTTGGTCCAATCGAGATCGTCCGACTTTTTGAGGAGGGGAAGCCGATTGGGCGCGATCTGCCGACACAGCCGTCTAGGCTGTCTGAGAGACCTGGGGTCGGTCGGCCGCGTCGCTTCTCTAGCCGTTTGTCGGAGGCTTACCGGTATGCCGTCGGCATCGGTTCTGTTTCGCTCGCAGGAACGGGCGACAATCGCTCGTCAGCCCTTTGCCTGCCGGTTCCCCGACAAGTCCTTAGACCTCGTCCGCGATCCGGCGGCGGCCGCGCGCGGATGGCGCTTCCATCTCGGCATAGGGCGCGAGAATATCCATGAGGTCCCCGCGAGCGTCCGGTGCCTTCAGAAGCGCGCGCTGGGCGACCTGCTCGAGATGATGAGCCATCAACCGACTGGCACGGGCCGCATCCCCTGACTCGAGAGCGGACAAAACCTCACGATGTTCCGAGATGGCGCATTCGCTGGAATGAGGGCGTCCGAAGGCGGCGAGCGAGAGGCAGGATCGATAGGCCGTCTCACGGACGTAGCGCGACAGGGTTGGGCGTCCGGTCATCTCGGCAAGCCGCACGTGAAATTCCGTCGCAAGTCGCAGCGAGGCCGCTTCCGGCCCGTTTCGCGCCTGCTCTTCGGCTTCCACGTGGCTCGAAAGTTCGGCGAGTTGGCGAGGCGACAAACGCCCAGCCAGATGCTTGACCACCAGCCGCTCCAGCTCGACGCGAATATCGAACTCGTCGCGCGCATCCTCGAAGGACGGGGTGGCGACCACGGCGATCCGGTTGCGCCGAAGCTCCACGAGCCCCTCGGATGCCAACTGCCCGAGCGCATGTCTGGCAAGCGTTCGGCTGACGCCGAAACGCTCGCCCAGTTGATCTTCCGGCAGCTTGTCGCCGGGCATCAAGGCGCGTTCCAGAATGGCGCGGCGAATGGCTCGGCAAATCATCGATGCCCGGTCCATGGCCTTCGACTGGCCCTCCTCAACCGTTTCGCTCGTCACTCGGCGCTACCTTCCATCCCGCAATCCTGCGGCTTTAGCACCCATCAACGGGACGTTGAAGCGTCCGATGGTCATGGCATGCAATAACGAGTTCAACTGCATGCATTTCGATTCCAACGCGGTGCGTCTAAACTGCCTCTGCAGCCCGGAACGGACCATGGAAATGACCCGCACGACGGTCCGGTTGGAAGTATGTCATAGCTTCGGCGTGCCGCCGTAGCGAAACAAAGCGCAAGGACGCCTATCCATATCGAATCTGCGGCAACCGCAACCGAGCCGAGCGTGTCATGGACCGGCAGACCTGCACATCGTCGCATGCGTCTACGCCATGCGCAAAACAGGCCGCTCCGCTCGCTGAGAGGTTCGAACAGCTTCTGGACAAACCATGGGGGTTGCGGCCCCGTCGGAAGCGGTCCGTCGCAAACGTCCGCGAGTGTCCGACCCTACCGTGAAGCGAACATGAATTGGCCCTCGAGGCTGCAGGTTGCCGTTATCGGTCTGCCTTTGTCTGATCGAAGCGAGCTCCTGCTCGCTCGATATCGGGCCCGTATGCGAGTGCCCAAGCACACAATGCCTCGAATGGCTGGCGCAGGGAGTGACCGAGCGGCGTGATCGCGTACTCCACACCAATCGGGGCGGTCGGCAGGACGGTCCGCGTGACGAGGCCGTTGCGTTCCAACCGCTTCAAAGCGTCCGCGAGCGCCTTGTGCGTGATGCCGTTCAGCCGTCGTTTGATCTCGTTGAATCGGGCTGGCTTGGGGCACAGCACGGTCAGGATCAGGATCGTCCACTTGTCGGCGATCCGATCCAGAACCGGTCGGATGCGAACCATGTCCGCGCATGCCTCCTCCGACAAAAGCTCAAGCTCGGTATCATCAGGCATATCTAGGCTCTTCGAAGTGCGTTCTTGCGACTAGATACCTGTCGTATATCTGGAGGCCATCGCTGAGCAAGGAGCATGTGCGATGGCAAGAGTTGAGAACAAGACCGCTCTCGTGGTCGGAGGCGCCAAAGGGATCGGTCTGGCGATTGCCGAACGTCTCTCGCGCGAAGGAGCCACCGTCTTTTTGACCGGGCGACGGGCCGACGAGGTGGAGGACGCCGCCCGCAAGCTCGGCGGAGATGTTCGTGGTCTCGTGGCCGATGCCGCCTCTCCGAAGGATTTGGAGCGCGTCGTTGCGGACGTGATCAAAGCGCGAGGGCACCTGGACCTCCTCGTTCTGAATGCCGGTCTCTCCGAGCCTGCCTTGATTGCGGATCAGACTCTGGAGCACTTCGATCGCCATTTCGCGGTGAACGTGCGTGGCATGGTGTTCGGCCTCAAGGCGGCTTTGCCCGCGCTCAGTGAAGGCGCTTCGGTGGTCCTGATGGGATCGATTGCAGACACTATGGGCATTCCGCCCTACAGCACCTATGCGGCCACGAAGGCGGCGGTGCGATCCTATGCTCGTTCCTGGGCCGCTGAACTTGCACCGCGCGGTATCCGCGTTAATGTCGTGGCACCCGGCCCAACCGATACGGACATGATGGCGGCCGTATCGGAAGAAGGGCGCGCGGCGCTGATCGCACCGATCCCGCTGGGTCGCATGGCACGCCCCGAAGAGGTGGCCTCCGCGACGCTGTTCCTCCTCAGTGACGAAGCAAGCTTCATCACCGGCGCGGAACTCTGCGTCGATGGAGGTATGCAGCAGGTCTGAACCTCGCATCCCATGGCTGATCATGCCCGCTTCCAACCTCCCAACGTTGGAAGCGGGCAGTCGCACCTTCACCGAACCAGTATGCATCTGCTTGTTGCGTAAGGCCGAATGGGTGCCGTTTCGCCATCAGTTCGTTTTGAATCTGAGTTGGCTCGAGGCATGGTTCCCTGTCTTGTTGTCGAACGGCTCGCAGGTCGTTTGTATGCTCAGTCGAGAACCTAGCACCTGTGCGCCCGCTCTTTTGAGTGCTGCCGCGGTGTCGTTGGCAAACGCTCACGCCAGTCCCCGGACCGACACCGCCTCACGGCGATCCTGATCGCGGCTAGGAGTTGGTTGGATCGCGCCTGTCTCCCCCTCGTTCATGAGATCGAGTCGTCCGTTGGGTGAAGCAGCGTCGCTCGAGGAACGACAAGGTCTTCGTTATTCCAATCGAGGTCGAGCAGATACGCGCGTTGGTTTTGGCTTTTCCTGCGCGAAACTCGTTCGCCTTTCAGCTTCAGTCGAAATGGACCAGGTCGACTGCAAGCGGACCTGCGTCTGGGAACAAGGTTCGGTGCTAATGCGAATGACCGTCCGTGCCACCACCTAGCCATCGCTCTCTAGGCAACGCCGTTCCAGCGTCTCGGATATGCCTTATCCGCTATCTCACCTGCCCGGTCGAAACGAGATGTGCTCCACCGTTTTTGGCAAAATCTCGCGCGCTTGGAGTTTTTGGACGTTTTTCTAGTTTTTATCTAGTTTTAGAGAAAATTCCTTACCAAGAACAACGGCTTAAGCCCTGTTTTTGGAATGATGTACGGTTTTGACGGAATGATGTACGGCGTTGACGGAATGATGTACGGTTTTTTTGGCAGTGATGTACGGTTTTGCTCCTCGTTTCGAGCGCTGGAAATCACCTGCCGGAGATCCGATTTTTGTCAAAACTGGACGGACTGATGTACGGTGTTTTGGCAATTCCCAACACGGCGTACCTGAAGCGGTTCTCGTGATTTTGTCAAAACCGGGCGGACTGATGTACGGCATTTTGACATAGGCCTTGCGCCTGGAAAGCTCTTTTTGTCAAAACCGGACGGACTGAAGTACGGTGTTTTGTCATTCCGGACTGTCAGATTCATTGGCGAGTTCCAACCGCTTCCGCATGTGAAGCACCTGCCCTCTCTCGCCTTGTCGCAACTCCAGATTATAATCTGGGAGCGGGTCTTCCTTTGTTCCTTCGACCAATCGCTCTAGGGCCTGAGCGAATTTATGCGCCGGTAGACGCGAGCCGCTGCGCACATGGACGTCATTGACGCGATAGAAAGCCTCACCTTCCCCTGCCGTTTTGCGGGCGAGGCGATAGATGAATTTCGCGAGCGGTCGCGCGATCAGAAAATAGTCGGGGTTGAGGGTCAGGATCGAGGGCTTGCCACTGGGCGTGACGACGCCCTCGTAAACCCAGCCCGGTATCTCGATCTCCACCTGATCGATCTTGTCCTGCACCGTGCGCGACACGACCTTGAAATGGCCGATGAGCGGAAACGCTTCCGTTTCGCGACGTTTGCCGTCGCTGAGATTGGTGATTTTGATGCGTGTCGCCTGCAGGCGATCGAGAGCCTTTTCCAGTTCCAGATATTGCTTGCCTCCCAGATCGCGCCGGCAGAACTTCAAAAGCTCGGCTGCGGCAGGTCGATAGATGCGAGCGGGAATGTCGGGTCGCAGCCCCTTCTTCTGGGCGATCCCATATTCGCGCATCTCGGCCGCGAGATGCGACACCATGTTGATGAAGATGTCGTAGTCGTAGGCCGTTGCCAGACCCACTTCGGCACCGCCTTCGATCGTGACGATGCTGTCCTTCAGCTCATAGCGCAGAACCCCGCCCTTGACCGTCTTCGACAAGGAGAAGGGTGCGATATCCATGAGGTTGAGATCGTCCTTGACCGGTGCGTCATGAACCGTCGGGACGAAGAAGGAGAGTTGGTCGTCATCGAGAGGAGCGGCCCGCTTGGTGGGGCGGGGCTGGCTCGGTGCCTCATGGGTGATGGCCTTCTGGACTTCGCCCAGATGAATGGCCTCACCCCATTTGCCCATAGCGGCCCGTAGGCGCTCGTTGCTGATCTTTTCGAGCTGGAGGTCGGCAAAGCTGCGACGCGAGTAGAAACGGCGCAGGCGGCTCAGCGCGTCCTTCTCTAGAGGTTCGAACACTTCGCCGCGCGCGGTCTGGATTTCTTTGACCACGCCTTGCAGATAGGCGTTCTTCTCATGCAGCGAGAGGGCTGCGAACGCGTCGCGTGCCAAAAGATCGAGTTTATGCCTGCTCATGACCAAGACCGTGACCGGTAGACCGGTGCCAATGATGTCCAAGGTTTAGGCATAGCGCAGATAATGAGGCGACGTCGAATGGGGTGATGGACGAGTGGAGTTCCATCCATCAGCCGCGCAATCCAGCTTCGCCGGTTTGATCAGAATTTGACCTTGGACCAATCGATATCGATGTTCTGCCCAAAGGGCAGTCCCGATGGTTCAGCTCTTTGAGGGGATGAAGGCGTGTGTGCCGGCCTACTGACCGGTTTGGGCCGTGATGCGGCCAGTTCTACGAGCTTGTCGATATGGCCTGTCGAGAAGAGCTGTGCATAGGCTATCGACAGGGCTCCATTCCGACGGATTGCTGCGAACGCGGCGTCATCGAGCCCGTTCAGTTTGGTTTCGCTTAGCCGAAACAGACCGTCGACTTGTTGCACGTCCTCGCCGTTTCGAATGGTGAGGGGCCACGGCTCAAGGAGGCCCAATTCGCCCAAATGACCGCAGATGGTCGAAAGGCGCATTTCTCCTCGTGCGACCTCGACGATGAACGACCAGACATCAAGGGCCGCCTGTGTCAATTGCCCTGCAGCATCGAACAAGGCCTCGCCGCCCTGACGCACCAGAAGACCGCTCGATTCATCGATGCAGAACACGGCATCGTTGCTGCCTTCCGCCCGTCCGATGCGAAACGGATAGGACCGTAGATGAGCAGGTATATAGCCGGCGATCCAATGCCCTTGGGGGGCCACGAAAAGGTTCTGTCCTGGCACAAGCCCGAACAGCGCCACGAGCTGCCAAGTCGGTCCCTGTTGGATGAAAGCCAGAGGCAAATGGATGGCGGCTTTGGCGAATTCCCCATCGGCCAAGGGTGCAAAGGTCGTCCCTGCTGCGAAATTGTAGTCGCTAAAACGCCGCCAGCCGAAGTCCTTGTGACGCTCGCGAGAGACCGGAAAAATGGTAGACGCGTCGCTCATGGAACGCCTCATTTCGTATTCAGGAAAGGCAGTGCCTGCCAAGAAAGCACGTCGGGGTCAATTGCTCGCGGGCGGTGGTGGCACGGGCGGAAGCGACGGCTGAGTTCCCTGTGTTGCGGAAGGGGCGCGCGTGGCACCTGATGCGCTTCCACTGTTGGCGAGGCTGTTTCGGACCTCCTGCACATCGATCACATGAAGCGGCGAGGCGGACGGCAGGATCATGCTGCCATCCGCGCGTCGTGGCAAATCCTGAAGCCGCTCGACCCGCATCGGCGGTGCTTCTTGGACATATTCATCCGTCACCGGCCGGGGAGACGATGCCCCCGTCTGGATATGGTTGGGCGTTAGTGGTGCGGCAGATGGATTGGAAGATGGGCCCGGAGGAGGAAGGGGAGTCGGTGCGCGCGAGGGAGTGGACAACCCAACAGATCCCAAAAGATCGTCCGGTCCGCTCATCGTCGTACAAGCCGCTAGAACACACGCAGCAGAGACGGCAGCGATACGGAGGAGGGTTGAACGAAGCTGCATGGGCGAGAATGGCTCAATGGGACGGACGATTTGGGAAAGCCCAAATGCTCCAGTCAGAAATGATATGGGATGGTAAAGATCGTGGATCTTACGTTCGAACGGCAAGCGTTTAACCCGCATGGAGTTGACAAGCGAACACACCCACGCCCTTTGCACGGCATAACAGCACAAGTGAGCCTATCTCAGAGATTTCACTGATGAGGGCCTTCGGTGCCAACGGAGTTAGGGAATGGTCGATAGCACTCTTCGGACGGATTGGGAACTTGTTGATTTCGGTGGAGAAATTGACTGGGAACCCCGTCGCCTTGTGTTTCCGGGACCTTGGGCTGGCCACATCCCTTTTGCGTTTTGGCTCGTAAAAGCGACCAGGCCCGAACTGCTCGTCGAACTTGGAACCCATACGGGCAACTCTTATTCGGCTTTCTGTCAAGCGATCGATATATGCCAGACTCCGACGGAGGCTTACGCCGTCGATACCTGGATGGGCGACGAGCATGCCGGACTTTACGGCAACGAGGTGTTTGAAGACGTCTCGCGTTATAATCAGACGAATTTCTCTGCCTTCTCGACGCTTGTACGCAAGACGTTCGATGAGGCCCGGGAGTATTTCCAAAGCCGAAAAATCGACATCCTTCACATTGACGGGATGCATACATACGAAGCTGTCCGCCATGATTTCGAGACTTGGAAGGATCGGGTCTCGGATCGAGGTGTCGTTCTCTTCCATGACACGAATGTGCGCGAACGCGAGTTCGGTGTCTGGAAGCTTTGGCAGGAAGTTTCCTCCCAGTATCCAGCGTTCGAATTCCTTCATTCGAACGGGCTAGGCGTTTTGGGAGTCGGTACTGATCTGCCAGCTCCTATCCAGGCCTTTTTCCGTCTTGGTCAAAACTCGGAAGCTGCGGCTGCGATCCGGCAGCGTTTTTCGAGACGCGGAGATACGCTTTTCCAGCGAACCGAGGTGATCGCCCGCGACCGCATCATCGCAGATTGCCGCAAAGCCATATCGTCTCTTGAAGACGGGTTTCAGAAGACTCATGCAGCGCTCGCGGAGCGCGACTTGTTGGTCGCACGACAAGACCAGGAATTTAATGAGCGCCTCAAACAACAAGAGAGCGAACTCTCGGACCAGCTTCGTGTGAGCGAGCGGACGGCCAATGATCGGATCGCCCATCTCGAAAGCGCCCTCAACGCGGCGCGTGATAGCGCAAGGCGGCTTTCCGAGGAGTTGGTTTCGGCCAAAGCCGATGCCTTACGGATTCACGACACATATCTGCGCTCAACATCTTGGCGCGTGACCGCCCCTCTTCGCAAATCCGTTTCTTTGCTCAAGGGAAACACTCGACAGCCGTCAGTTTCAACACCTTCATCCGCATCAGCTCTTGATGCCGGCAAGGAGGATGAACGACGACTTTCAAGTCTCGCTTCCACACAGGACATGAAATCCATTACGCGCAGGATGTTTGCCGAGCGCTTGGATATCTTCCTGCAAACGGGCGCCAAGCTACGCTTGCCGAGGGCGGAAGAGCCTGACGTCTCGATCGTTCTCGTCCTCTACAATCAGGCTGAGCTGACGTTTGGCTGCTTGGCCTCGATCAACGAATGTCTCGCCGCCAGTGAGTTGAAAGTCGAGGTGGTGATCCTCGACAATGGTTCGAAGGATGAGACCACACGGCTTCTCGACCGGATCGAGGGTGCGACTATCGTTCGTTCCGAACAGAACCTGCATTTTCTGCGAGGCGTCAATCGTGCTCTGGACGAGGCTCGTGGACGCCATGTCCTACTGCTCAACAATGACGCACAGCTGATTGCCGGCTCGCTCGAAACGGCAGTCCGCCTGCTGGACGAAGATCCCTCGATTGGCGCTGTCGGCGGACGCATCATCTTGCCGGATGGGACGCTGCAGGAGGCAGGTTCGATCATCTGGAATGATGGGACCTGCGTTGGCTACGCACGTGGACGCGCGCCGGACACATCGGAGGCTATGTTCCGTCGCGACGTTGACTATTGCTCTGGCGCGTTTCTCCTGACCCCGCGCACAGTGTTCGAACGCCTTGGTCGCTTCGACGAAACCTATGTACCGGCCTACTACGAGGAAACGGACTATTGTCTGCGTCTTCGTGAGGCTGGTCTGCGGATCGTTTTCGATCCTGACATCGTCATCCTGCACTACGAATTCGGTAGTTCCGCTCAGAGTTCTGATGCTTTTGACCTGCAGCGTCGCAACCACGAGCTTTTCAAGCAACGCCATAGCCAGTGGCTGCTTCATCAACCCGCCCCTGACCAGAACCTGCATCAAGCTCGCATGGCTCATTCCACCGCCAAGCGCATTCTGTTCGTGGACGACCGCGTTCCCAAACCTGAACTGGGGGCTGGCTATCCCCGCTCCAACGACATGATTGTAGCTCTGGATAGGCAAGGCGCCAAGGTCACGCTGTTCCCCATGTTCCGCCACAAGGAGGATTGGGAAGGCATTCGGCGCTGCGTTCCCATTGGCGTCGAAGTCATCCGCGAAGGAGAAGCGGCACGTCTCGGAGCGTTCCTGCGGGAAAGGAAGGGCTGCTTCGAGGCCATTCTCGTCAGCCGTCCGCATAATATGAAAGTGCTGCGCGAACTCCTCGACAAGGAGCCCGAACTGCAGGGCAGCGCAGAGCTCATCTATGATGCTGAAGCTCTTTTCTCCCAGCGTGACATTCTTCGAGGCGAGGTATTGGGCGAACATATCGACGAAAGTCGTGCTCGCGCCCTTGTCCAGGAGGAGCTAGGCCTCGTACGCGGCAGCCGCGCCGTTCTTTCGGTGTCGAGCCAGGAACGCGACCTCTTCGTCCGGCATGGTGTCGAGAACGTGCGACTTCTCGGCCATGCGGTCGACATCGACCCAACGCGGAACGGATTCGACGAGCGGAGCGACATTCTCTTTCTTGGGGCCGTTCATTCCGACATTTCACCCAATGCCGACTCCATCCTCTGGTTCACGCGAGAAGTCCTTCCGCTGATCCGCCGCGAATTCGGCCAGGATCTTCGTCTGAAGGTCGTCGGCATGGTCGAGGCGCCCAGTGTGGCGGCGCTGGATGGGATCGATATTGAAATGCTGGGGCGGGTCGAGGACCTGCGTCCGGTTTTCGAGACGGCGCGCATCGTCGTCATCCCGACGCGCTTTGCGGCAGGCATTCCTCATAAGGCTCATCACGCTGCGTCGCTGGGCGTGCCGATTGTCGCGACGGAGCTGATCCGCGCCCAGCTGGGCTGGGCCGATGGTCGGGATCTCCTGACGAGCGCCAGCGCGGAAGGCTTCGCCAAAGCCTGCATACGGCTCTACACCGACCCGGTGCTCTGGGCATCGATCCGGCAGGAAGCACTTGCCCGTGTGGAGGAGGATTGCGCGCCTCCCGCTTTCGAGAAAAGCATCGCGGAAGTCCTGGATCTTGTTCCGGCGCCTGCCAGTTCACGCAACGTGGAGGGAGATTATGGTGTCGCCCTCCACGTTGGGCGTGAGCCGAAATACGATCTAGCTGCCCGCGTTCCTTTCGACTTCGCCGATGCGACCGACACTGGCTCTGCGAAGGTCGCGGCCGTGGTCCATATGTTCTACGAGGACCAGGCGCCGTCCTTCTTCAAATATCTGTCGCACCTCCCGGATGGTGCTGACCTCTTCATCTCGACGGATGCGGAGGAGAAGAAGGCGAAGATCGAGGAGGCCTTCAGCGGCTTCCCACGCGGCAAGGTGACGGTCCGTGTCACGCCCAACCGGGGGCGTGACATCGCCCCCAAGCTCGTCGGCTTTCGGGATGTTTACGATCGCTACGATTTCGTTCTGCATCTTCATTCGAAGGCCTCGCGTCATGACGAGAACCTATCGATCTGGCGGTTCTATCTCTTGGAAAGCCTCGTCGGCACGCCGGAGATCGCGCGCAACTGCATCTGGGCGCTCCAGCATTCGCCCGAGCTCGGAATGGTCTTCCCGCAGCATTTCGATTATGTGCGCCGCTGGATCGACTGGGGTCGCAATCTCTCGATCTCGCAGGAACTGGCGGGGCGGCTGGGCTTCCGCATCCGGCCCGAGCGGGCGCTGGACTTCCCGTCCGGCTCCATGTTCTGGGCGCGCTCGGCGGCGCTGAAGCCTCTGCTCGATCTGAACCTGTCGTTCGACGACTTCCCGCCCGAAGTCGGCCAGACGGACTATACGCTGGCCCATGCGGTGGAGCGGCTCTATGCTATGGTCTGCGAACGAGCAGGCTATCGCTGGATGAAGATCGCGCGGCCCGCGATGATGGTGGATCATGTCGGCGTGACACCGCTTCATTCGCTGCCCGAGTTCGAGCGCTTCGTCGCCGAGCATACGGTGAACATGACGGGTTTCGACCCGATCCCCGTCGCCCAGCATCCCTTCCCCTATAACGGGGAAACCCCTCCGGCGCTTCTCCAGGCCGCCAAGGGCGTATGACGAGCCGGCGGGAGGCAGAAATGCCTCCCGTTTTCGTAGGCGATCACGCTTGAGGGCGCGTCCCCTGTTGGTGCTTATCCGAGCAGGGCAACGTCTCGCTGGATGATAAGACATGCCGCGACGTGGCGGCGAAGTCTCGTATGCGATCACGAGATCCATCGCACCAAAGGTGCATCACTCATATCGAAGTGAATGATCGGCTCCGACCTTGCGTAGAAGCATTTGAGCGATGCTCGAGCGTGTTCACGTATTGGCGCAACGAGAACACGAAGAATGCAAAAGGCCCCCGCCAGCATTTGCTGACGGGGGCCTTTTGCCTCGTGATCTCAGATCAATGAGTTAGATTAGGCAACAACCAGGTTCTGCGCCGTGAGGTCAGCAACCTGAACGCCCGTGAGCTTCATCAAGCCATCACCCGCATCAAAGTCTGCGGTAGAAGTGCCAGCATTGTTGAAGACGTATGCATCGCCACCATAGTTGAAGATGGAATAGTCACCAGCATCTGTAGCAGTTGCCACTAGCACCAGCGCGTCCGCCAGATCCGTTGCAGCGGAGATGCTCGCCTGCTCGGCGTTCGTGATGATGTCACGAGTGCCAAGAGAGGACAGATTGAGAACGTCAGAGCCAGCCGTGAAATCTGTGATAGTAATCAAGTCAGCAGAGATCTTGGTGATATCCGAGATGTTCGACAGCCCGGAAACCACGAGAGTGTCGTTGCCAGCGCCGAGCGTGATCGACACGGCCGTCGCATCCGTGGTGTTGGCGCCCGTGAACGTCAGAGTGTCGTTGCCAGCGCCGAGGTTGATTGAGATTGCGGAAGCGGTCGTGCCCAGCGCGGTGGAGAACGTGACCGTGTCAGCGCCCGCACCGGTCGTGAGCGACGTCAAAGCCGTATAGGTTGCGTCCAGATCCAGGGTCAAATCACCCGTCGAGTTTGCCGCGTTGAGCGTCGTCAAGACATCGGCGTCAGCCGCTACCGTGATCTCGCCGTCGCTGCTGAGGTTGAGGTTGATGGTCTCAACCGCAGTGGTGCCGGTCTTAGTGTCGATGGTCAGAGCGCCAGCGCCCGCAACATCACCCGAAACGCTGACGGAAGTCAGGTCATTATCGGTGGTTTCAGCGAAAGTAAGTGTGCCGCCCGTGGTGACCTTCTCGAGAGCTGCGGTGGCCGAGGTCACGCTGTCCTGAACAGTGATCGTGCCGCCAAGATCGCCACCACGGAAACCGGCGGTGACGCCAGCGCCGACTTCAATGGAGCCAATAGCGTCGCCGACCTGCCAGATCTGCTGAACGCCTTGGAACGAGTCCGAGCTCAGGTTTGTAATCGCCGAGGTCGTGGCAATGTTGACGATTTCGACGCCCTGAATAGTAGCGTTTGCGTTGATATCGACGTTGCCCGTGCCGACGAGATTCAGCGTATCGGTTCCAGCAAGGCCATTGATCGAGTCAAAAGCGCCCAAGTTAGCGATATCGCCACGGAACGTGTCGTTGCCGCTTGTGCCAACCAGATTGTCGAGGTCGGAGGTCAGGGTGAACGTTCCGCCGGTACCGACCGGGATACCTGTGTTCGTGAACGGACCATTGGCCGGAACGCCGGTGCGCGTCTCGAACTGGCCGAACAGGACATAGTGCTCGTAAGCGGTGGCGTAAGCCTTGCCGGGGCCGACATTGGCGGCCACGTCTTCGTTGGCCGCGAGATAGGCAGCAGCGTCGAACTCATTCGCAAGATTGTTGCCGTCGGTGTCGATCGCAGCGTCGGCGGCAGCGTTGGCGAAGCGGCCTTCTTCGGCGCCGAAGGTCAGGAAGTGCTCGAGCGGGTTGACGCGTGCTGCGGCAACATCCGGGTTTGCCGTCAGATAGTAGGTGACGTCGAAATAGGCGTTCGGATTGCGGCCTTCGAAGCGGCCGTAGGTGTTGAAATGCTCCTCGGCGCTGGCGATCACGCCGCGCGAGATCGCGAAAGCAACATCAGGGTTCTGCTGAAGATAAAAAGACGCGTTAAAGTCAAGCATTGCCATTTGGAGTCTCCGTTGGCGAGTTTAGGACCGGCGCCGGCCCCTTGACGTGTCGAATACTTCGAACGCCATTTCATCGCTCCCGTCATGAAACGAGCGATGACATAGCATCCGATCGCGCGGAGCTCTCCAGAGAGCTCCTCCCGAATATAACCTATAGGTGTCCCCCAAGGCTCGAATCAGCTGTAAAGCATTTGCTGTACGCTGACAATCCCTAATCCAGACTTAGCAACTATAGGTATCACTGTAGCGATGACATGGAAGGTTAGCGGGCAGCACATGAATGGGTATCTGACCCTGCGGAAAAAATGCTCTTCTGAGCTGCCGGAGCTTTTCCGCTTACGAAACGACTATTTTTTTGAAATAAATAATTCGTATATTGATGGTTCGTAGTAGTATAAGATCTTTTTTGCGAATTCGTACTCGTCTAAACCTAAAGCTTTTGCCCATTCCTTATATCTATCGGACGGTATTTTTCCTCGGCCCAACTCGATCTGTGAGATAAATGTATAAATTTTTAGATCAAGAATCTCGGATAGATCTTTTTGAGTGAGGCCGGCCTCCTCTCTTTGCTTCTTTAGCCATGCACCTCCTTCCTCTCGGAGACGCTGCCGCTTGGCGTCTTTGAGAATGGTTTGAACTGCCATTGATGTCGCCTTTGAAGGAATGAGCTTTCGGGTATGTCGATCTCTAAGTGTCGATAAGGTAGACTGACAACACCATAGGTAGAGAATGTTTGTTGGCTGCCACAACAAGTTCCCGGGCAAAACGCCCGGCGATCACAAACAGTTTACAACTTGGGATTCGGTCTTTGCTGGAGCTGGATCGTTCTCTCTCAGGCGGCAAAGGGGGATATCCAACCGGAGCGGCAGCTTCGTTCAGACGCTTCCATAGCGTACGCAAAGGCAATTATTACTTTCTGTATCGAGAAATATTAATGGAAGTGCTGGGAATCTGTTTCCCCACCTGACGTTGAGAGAGGCGAATGGAAACCAGTGGAATTTTGATTCTACTTTCATCGAGCACGCAAAGGTGGAGTTAAATGCCAGAGTGAGATCGCTGTCCTCTAGGATCTATCTCGATCACACGACTTGCGCTGACTGGCATGGAAGTCTTGCGCTTCCATCGCAGCTCGTTGGCTTCTCGCGCATGCGATGTGCCCAAGGATTGGTTCCACATAAAGCTGACCGAAGCGCCAGCATCGCGGTTTAGATTTTCGCCGCGGGGGGAGCTGGGTTCGGGGAGGCTCAAAGGAGCCTCCTTCAATTTGAAGGTCACCCGAGGGTCAGCAGCTACTGATGGTAGGATGAAGCTCTGATCAGCAGGCAGGGTGTGAAGAAGCCGAGCTGAGCCGACGAATGCAGTCAATCCAAATGGATCTCATGCTGGGTGAGCAAGCCCGGTGACGTGCCTCCAAAAAATCGGACCGTTTTGAGCTGGAATTTTCCACTTATGATCCCGGAGCCGGGACGAGGAGAATTCTATGAAGAAGTCGAAGTTCACCGAGTCGCAGATCGCGTTTGTCCTCAAGCAGGCTGACGAGGGAACGGCGGTCGCTGAGGTCTGCCGAAAGGCGGGGATCTCGGAGGCGACGTTCTACAACTGGCGCAAGCGGTACGGGGGTATGATGCCGTCCGAGGTGAGGAAGCTGCGCCAGATCGAGGAGGAGAACGCGAAGCTGAAGCGGCTTGTCGCGGATCTGTCGCTGGACAAGGCCATGCTGCAGGACGTTCTGTCAAAAAAGCTCTGAGGCCTGCTCGCCGGCGCCAGTTGGTGGACGAGGTTCGAGCGTCCTGGAAGGTGTCGATCAGACGGGCCTGTTCGGCCCTGAAGGTCGGACGCTCGCTCTACACCTACAAGTCCCGGCGCGGCGACCAAGCCGACCTGAAGACCCGGATCCAGGAGATCACCCGGACGCGGGTGCGATACGGATATCGGCGTGTCCATGTCTTGCTTCGGCGGGAGGGATGGGCTGTGAACCCGAAGCGGATCTATCGACTTTACAAGGAGATGGACCTGCAGCTCAGGAACAAGGTGCCGAAGCGTCGCGTGAAGGCCAAGCTGCGGGACGACCGGACGGTGGCGACCCATGTGAACCAGACGTGGGCGATGGACTTCGTTCACGACCAGCTCGTAACGGGTCGCAAGCTGCGCATCCTGACGGTCGTCGACACCTTCTCGCGGTTCTCACCAGCGATCGATCCGCGCTTCAGCTACCGAGGCGAGGATAAAGTGCGGGCGCTGGAGCGCATCTGCGGCGAGGTCGGCTACCCCCAGGCCATCCGGGTCGACCAGGGATCGGAGTTCATCTCGCGAGACCTCGATCTCTGGGCCTACCAGAAGGACGTCGTGCTCGACTTCTCGCGGCCTGAAAAGCCAACTGACAACGCCTTTATCGAGAGCTTCAATGGCAAGTTCCGAGCCGAGTGCCGGAACACCCACTGGTTCATGAGCCTTGACGACGCGAAGGCCAAGATGGAGGCTTGGCGTAGAGACTACAACGAAGTCCGCCCTCACAGCGCGATCGGCCACAAGACCCCGATCGAGCTGATGAAACGCTCGGACGGAG
The DNA here is from genome assembly GCF_001463925.1 of Aureimonas sp. N4. Classification (NCBI taxonomy): domain Bacteria; kingdom Pseudomonadati; phylum Pseudomonadota; class Alphaproteobacteria; order Hyphomicrobiales; family Aurantimonadaceae; genus Aureimonas; species Aureimonas sp. N4. The sequence continues at coordinate 49,518 of NZ_BBWS01000051.1, forward strand.
GCCCGCCCGCCTGAGCAATCACCCCCGGAAATCCTCCAGCCGGGCGGTCCAAAGTCGGGGGGCACGTCAAAAGAGCCCGAGAGCTCTCATGACGCCTGGGCCAAAGTCCGGGTCAGGACCAGTCGTTGGGCGGACTCTAGCCATCCGTGGATGAATTTCAGGGGGTCACGTCAACCAATCCATCACCGTAGGATCAGGCGTAATTGACGTAATACGCAATTCCTTCGTATTTAAATTGCGGAATGGTCGTTTCTATATTTATCTTTTCACTCTCGTCTACTGTGTAAAAGTGAGTTCCCGTCTGAGTGTTGTAGAATCTGAAAAGAGGATGAACGTCATATCTTTCATTGTTTCCGTATGCATCGTATGCTTTTCCTTCAAAAACATATTGCGGGAGATTCTTTTGAATCTGATCTCTTTCTTCCGCGCTTGCTGTATAGAAGTGAGTGTTGGTATCTTTATTATAAAAACGCCATACCTCAACATATCGATCTCTGAGCGGATGAAAGTCATCCTTGCCGTCGAAAGCATTGCCTTCGTATTTGTAGTTCGGGAGGTGACTCAGGATGCTATCCCGCTCCTCAGCTGATTGAGTATAAAAGTGCGAGCCCGTTTTCTCATCGTAAAAACGAAAAATATCTGGCCTCTGTTTCGTAGGCAGAAGACCGGAAGAGTCATAACCCAATGTGTCTGACGCCTTGGAGGCGTTCAGAGATGTGTCGTATGCTTTGACATAGAACTGCTTATAATCGGTTTTAGAAATTTCGAAGGATGTACTATTTTTAATTCCAGAATACACTTCTTGGTACGAGCTTGGATCCCGAGAGTCACCTGCAAATAACTTGTAGGACGCTAAATCGGATTCAACGTTCCGATCCCAAGAGAATGTTAATAAGGAAAACCCTTCGCGCCCGGCTACACTCGAGTAGCTGAAGCCTGTCGGTTTTGCGGGAGGTGTTGAGTCTGTAGCCAGCCCTGCTGAGAAGCTTGTTATATCGATAACATGCTGAGGCTCTGACATGATGGGCTTACTCCAAGGCTTCGTATTGCTCTCATTGGTGACATAGGAATTGGCGTGGAGCAACTCCATCGTGTATTCAGCGTAATGCGAAGTTGCGTCCTTGATGCGAAGTGTCCTTCGAGCATTCATCGGCTTGGCGAGATCTATGGTCTTTGAGGTAGCCGGAGCACTCCCGTATACGCGGGAAGAAACCGCGGGAAGATGATCGGATTTTGAAAATGCCGCTGCCTGTAAGCGATCTGCGGCAAAGTGTGAAGACGTTGATCGGTCGTCTTCAAAATCTTTCACCTGGGTTTTATAGCAAGCTATAAACTCACTCAGGTAAGATCGCGCCATTGTGACAGATGATGTAAGGTTGTATCGTTTGCACCATCCTAGCAGTCGTGTCTGAGGTCCATCTTGTTTCTGAGATTCATGTCGGTGGGGGTCGTGAATACGGCCATTCACTGGCTGTCGTTCGCCCTGTTCGTCTGGTTCGGCTGCTCGCAAGCTCTTGCCAATCTGATGGCCTTTTGCCTGGCAGTGACGTTTTCCTTCTTTGTCAATGCGCGTTGGACGTTTGGATCGCAGGCGTCAGCATTCCGCTACATGCTCTATGTCGGTTTCATGGGCACGCTGGCAACCACGGTCGGATGGGCAGCGGACACGACGCACCTTCCTGCGCTCATCACTCTGATTGGCTTTTCCGCCATCAGTCTCGTATGCGGATACGCCTATTCCCGCTTCGTGGTGTTCAAGGATCGGACATGAAAATCAGCCTCGTCGTGCCGGTCTTCAATGAGGAAGAGACGGTGGGCATGTTCCACCGAACGGTGCGGGACTTTTTCAGATCGTCCGATTTCGCTGTGGAAATCGTCTTCGTGGACGACGGAAGCCAGGACCAGACCTATCCGATCATTTCAGGCTTGTCTGCTAATGATCCACTCGTCGTTCCAATCCGCTTCACGCGCAATTTCGGCAAGGAAACCGCGTTGATTGCCGGCATCGAACATGCGAGCGGCGACGCGGTCATTCCGATCGATGTCGATCTCCAGGACCCGATCGACGTCGTGCCCCGCTTGATCGAGAAATGGCAGGAGGGCGCGGACGTTGTCCTCGCCAAGCGCGTGGATCGCTCTTCTGATACGCATCTCAAGCGTCGGACGGCGGAGATGTTCTACCGGCTGCACAATCAGATCAGCCGCCCGAAGATCGAGGAGAATGTCGGCGATTTTCGTCTGATGTCGCGCGAGGTCGTTGAAACGATCAAGCTCATGAAGGAACGCAATCTCTTCATGAAGGGCATTCTCAGCTGGGTCGGCGGCGAGGTCGCGGTCATTGAATATGTGCGGGCCGAGCGCACAGCGGGACGCTCGAAGTTCAACGGCTGGGCCCTGTGGAACCTGGCGCTTGAGGGGATTACGTCCTTTTCAACCGTCCCTTTGCGGATCTGGACCTATATCGGCCTGACCGTTGCCAGCTTCGCCTTCCTTTATGGCGTCTGGATGATTCTGGACAAGTTGATCTGGGGCAACGCCGTGCCGGGCTACCCTTCGCTTCTCGTCTCGGTCTTGTTCCTCGGAGGTATCCAGCTCATCGGCATCGGTGTTCTCGGAGAATATATCGGCCGGATCTATATCGAAACCAAGCAGCGGCCTCGCTATGTGATCCGGCGCGAACCGGGAAGTCGCTCCTTGTCCTGAGGGGAGCCTCAGGGGTCGAGCGGCGTTATGCGCAACGACTCCAATCCCATGCCAAGCCGTCGAATGTCGGAATTGATGCCCAATTCCCAAGGCGACTTAGCCATGGGAATGCGAAATTCGAGATGGCTGACCGGGTGACCTGTCTGTAGTTCGACGCTGATCTCGCCTCGATCGCCCGCCAGCACGAAGGGAACGGCCGCGTCCCCGGCCACCACTTCGAACAGCTGCCCGACATTCGGCCCGAATGCCTGAGCGCGCAGCGTAAGGCGGAAATGCTGCGGCAGAACCTCAGCGAAATCGATCCGCGCGACATCCGCGCCGGTCCAGACGCCCCAATCCTCCGGCTCGCCCCAACCGGCGCCGAGATAGATTTCGCCGCCGCTGCCTTTGCCGAGGCGCAGCGTCTCGTTGAGGCGTGTCGGGCCGTAAAGCCGGCTGAGATCAAGGGAATAGGTCTTGGTGCAGCTCTCGCATCCCATCCAACCGGGAGCAAGAACCGTGAAACCGTCGATCGTCGCGAGCATGTCGCCGGCCTTCAAGGACTCGCGCGCGAGCTTGGCGCTTCCGTCGTCGAGGAGATAGAGCGAATCCGGCTCGTAAGTGCCCGTCGCCAGGGCCTCGCGCGCCTTCTCGACCGCCGCGATCAAACCATCCGGGCTGATGCGCGCAAGATAGACGGCGTCCGTCGAGAGCCCGTTCTGCGCGGCATAGGCGGCGACCATGGCCCAATGCGGCGAGTTGTTCATCGGAATCACCCAGCGCACTTTGGAATAGCGGCGCGCGGCGTCGGCCCAGAACGGGTCCTTCATCGGGAGAGCGATTGCGGAGGAGGCCGGCGAGATCAGACGCGGCCGGAAGACCCAGCCGGCGCTCGTATCCACCAGCTGAACGCAGAGCGCGAGGCCGAGAAACCAGCGCCCCCGCGCCGCGCCCCAATGCTTCAGGGTCGCGATGAGAATGGCGAGCGTGATGAGATAATAGACCGGCCAGAACATGCGGCCGGACGAGCGGAAGGTGCTGGTGATCCCATCGAGCTGCTGGGGGAGGGGAAGCCTCAGGTTCCACGGCCCGAGGCCGACGATATTGCTGACCGCGAAAATCGTGAGGCCAAGCGCAGCCAGAAACAGAACCGGCGAGCGACGGATGCGATGGAGCAGGCGCTCGAACTCCGCTCCCGCGAAAGGCAGGTTGAGGACGAGGAGGATGAGAACGCCGAGGCCGAGATAGTTGAACCCTTCATAATCCCCCCAACCGCCCGGCAGGTCGGCGACCCAATAGCTCCAGCCATCGGAATCGAAGAGGGACAGGAGGTTCATCCGGTAGATGCCATAGCCCCCGCCCGCCGCGCCGCGCCCGACGGAGAAATAGCCCGCCTGCCATGCGGCGAGGCTGGAAAGACCGACGGTGCCGACGAATTCCAGAAGGCACGTGCGCAGCCGTGCGCCCTGTGTCAGCCAGCCATCGGCGAGGCTCGCCAGCCAGATCGCGGCGACCAGCGCGGCGAGATAGGCGTGAACCAGCACGGACAGCGCGACGAGCAGTGCGAAAGCGACCGAGCGCCGGCGCTCGCGCGAGGCGAGATAAAGGTCGATCGCGGCCAGGATCAGGAAATGGGAGAAGAGGCTGATATGGCCATGCAAACGCCAGATCATCGGCGGCGCGACAACCATGAAGCCGGTCATGGCGGCCCGCGCCCATCGGTCCTCCGTGAAGCGGCTGGCGATCCGCCAGGCGAAAAAGCCTTGCGCCAGAAAGCAGACGAGAACCCAGAGACCGAAATATTGGAAGGTCGGCGTCAGCCAAGCGGAGAGCGCCTTGAAGGGAATGGCCAGAAGCGGCAGCGAGTCGGAAAAGGTGATGGCGCTGCTGATCTCGAGGCCGAAGCGTGGATTGAGGCCAAGAGGCCATTGCCATCCATCGGCGCGAAAGAAGGCCCAGCCGAGATAGTGCTGCAAGGGATCGCCTGTCCCCAGCCAAGCGATATTGCTCGGCCAGATCAAGACGCCGCCCGTCACTAAAAAGAAGGCTGCGATGCCAATTATAATCGGCACTGTTTTATCGCTCTTACAGATTATTACTTGTGCTTTGATCAATTTATATTCCAAGCAAATCTAAGTAAAATCTCAAAATGCAAGAGTTTTCACTTCAAGTGCGCGAAGGATGCGCTATGGCAGCGTCGCATTCAAGGGTAGAAGCATAAATCATAATTTTACAAGTTAATCCCTTATCAAATATCATTCATCCAATACAAAAAGGCAGGCGGCTTGTCAGCCGCCTGCCACATTGAGTCTAGATAACGGATCTAGCGATAGTTACGCGAGCGTAACCGTACCCGAAGCGTATGTGGACGTCGAAAGGTCGTGGAGACCGGTAAGCTTCACGACCGTATCCGCTCCATTTACGAACGAAGTTGCGGTGCTGTTGTCTTCCACGACGTAGGTGTCGCCACCATACTGGAACCAGCTGACCTGGTGACCGCCGGAGGTGCCGGAAGCCGCAGCATTCACATAATCCTGGAAAACTGCCGTATTCGCCAAGGTAACTTTGCCGGTTGCGAACGACGAGGCAGCGGTCGAGAAGGAGATGGTGTCCCCTGCATTCGCGTCGGTAATCGTCGAGTAGGTGTTCGCGTTAGCCGTAACACCGATGACGAAAGCATCATTGCCGCCGTGACCGGCAACAGTCGCATGGTTGCCGAGGGTGAATGTATCAGCCGTCGTCGTACCAGTGATGTTGATCGCAGAGGAGGCAGCGGTAGCCGCACTCACGTTGATCGTCACGCCAGCAGTGTTGCTTGAAGCGTCGATCGAAGCAAGGCTCGTCTGCGTCGCAGCGGACGTGAAGGCCAGCTTGTCGTTACCCGTGATGTTCAGGTTCTTCAGAGCATCATCGGTAAGCGTCAAAGTGAACGTCGAAACGCTCGACGCGTTCACGCCGGCAGCATTGACGTTCAGCGTTTCGATACCTGCAGTCGATGTCGTAACTGTCGCGGTCGAAGCTAGCTCCGAGCCATGGATGTTCAGGTTCAGAACGTCAGCGGTACCCGTCGATGCACCCGTCACGGTGATCGCAAGGCTACCAGTATTGGTCGACAAAGCGCCGCCGAACGTGACGGTGGAACCCGAGGTCACACCCGTTACGGTCGCCGCACCACCTGCCGCAACGCCAGCTTCAGCCGAAAACGACGTGATGCCAGCAAGCTTCGAGACGTCAACCGACGCGCCGTTAGCGAGCGTATCCGTAATAGCCAAGACTTCGAAGTTGGTGATCTTGGCGAGGTCGGTGGCCGAGTAGCCAGAAACCGTCGTATACGCGCTGCTCGTCATGGCGATGGTGTCGGTGCCAGCACCACCATCGATCATCGCACCGTTAACGGGAGCCGAAGCGAACGCAACACGATCGTCACCAGCGCCAAGGCTGATCACAGCAGTTGCGAGCGGAGCAGCCGTGAGAGCCAGCGTGTCAGCCTGCGAGCTGCCCGTGAAAGCAAAGTTCGCGACGTTGCCAGCAGCCGTCAGTGTCAGACCGCCCGTGCCGGTGAGACCGGATGCGTCAATCGTCTTCAGGCTAGCAAAGCCGCCAGCCTCGGTCAGCGTCAGCGCGTCACCGGCGCCAGCTACGACGAGCGACGAAAGGTTCGCACCACCCGTCGCGACGTTCAGAGTGGAAGCGGCACCGTTGACCTTGAGATTGAGGGTCTCGAAGGAAGTATCAGCAGCGCCCGAGGCATTAGTGATACCAACAGTTGCTGTGGAACCGTTAGAAACCGAGAGCGTGACGGCATCAGATGTTCCGCCGCGGTTTGCCACGCCAGAAATGTTGAAATTGGTCGTGCCGTGAGCGTTGTCGAGGTTCAGCGAAGCAGAGCTCGAAACGTTGTTGATCTGCGTAACAGAACCACTTGTCTGGCCGCGTGACGTGAACGACGTCGTGCCGAGCGCATTGGCGGCATTAAACGTATAAGATGCACCCGACGTGTTATTGATGATCACGTTCTCGACGCTGTTCAGGGTCGGAGCTACCGGACCACCAGCAGACGTCGCCCGCACGATCAGCGTGTCGTTGCCTGCGCCAGCGTTGATCGTCGTACCATTCGCAAGCGTCCCATCGGGAGCCACGATGACATCGCTGGTAGACGTGCCGTTAAGCACTTCCGTGGTGGCAGGCGAAACGATGCCCTTGAGCGTCAATGAACCGTCGTTCGTCAACGAAGCTGCGAGGGACTGACCAGAAAGAGTCTGCGCACCAGCGCGGGCTTCGAACTGACCGAATTCGACGAAATGCTGGTAAGCATTGGCGAACACGCCGCTCTTTACAGCCTGCGCGACGTCGGGGTTGGCATTCAGATAAGTTGTCGCGTCGAATTCATTCGCCAGACCATTACCATCCGAATCGACCAAATTCGCGATGGTCGCGTTGGTGAAGCGATCTTCTGCTGCACCGAAGGTCAGGAAATGCTGAAGCGGGTTGACGCCGGCAGCGGCAACGTCCGGATACTCCGTCAGGTAGAACGAAGTATTGAAGTAGGCGTTCGGATTGCGAGCCTCAAAACGGCCATACATGTTATAGTGATCTTCAGCACTTGCAATCAGGCCGCGCGAGATCGCAGCAGCGACGTCCGGGTTGTTCTGAAGATAATAACGGGAGTCGAATTCGAGTGCCATTAGGAGTCTCCGTTGGCTTGTTTGAGGGCCGGCGCCGGCCCTGCTGGCTTCACGATTATCTCGGCCGCCATGTCACAGCTCCGCGCCTTATCGAGCGTTGACATGGAGACCGCACCCGATTGGGGCGCCCTCAGGCTTTTAAGATTTCGAAGCTATCCCTCAGCGGCCCCCACCGCTATGTCGTTCTGGTCCGGCACGTGGAATACAGCAATCACTGTAGCCCTGCAAGCGAGGTAGGGTTGGTGAGCCCCCTTTAGCGGACCCAACCGTAACCGAAAAGACGCAATTTTAACGTCAAACCTCAGGTATCATTGATGAGAGGTTAAGCCTTGCGTCAGCTTCGCCCCTATCAGCCTGGAATCAAGCGGCTGTGGGCTGCGTCCCGCCGTGATGGGACAGGAGATCGGGGTCGGCCAGCACACCTATAAGGCGCACGGTACCTATGTCGGTGTCTCCCAGCACGAGATCGACGCCGTCCGCATGAGCCTTGGCGGCCATGGCGTCACCCAGTTTCCCGTCGAAGGACAGATAGTCCTCGCCGAAGACGAAGCCCTGGAGCACCAGCGTCGAACCGGCCTTGTACACGATCGTTTCGTGTTGCCCGGCTTCCAGCGTGATGGTTCCACCCGCTGGCGTCAGCGTCGTGACCTCGGGTTGGGCTTTGGTCGTCTCGTGCCCGCCCGGCTTCGAAACATCGCCATGCGAACCCGCGTCGCTGGTCGCTGGCCCCTTGGTCGGCGGAATTTTGACGACATCCGTCTTGCCGCTGTCTACGCTCGAGGTGACGGACAGGCTCGTCCCGACAGGCAGCTTGACACTACCTGTAGTGGCGGTATCGGCATGTGAGGACGATGCTTCGCCTTCAGGCTGGTCTTTCGTGCCGTCCTTCAGCACGATCGTCAGCTCGCTGGACCCAACGCTCACCGGCTTCTGGATGAGACTTGCAGCCGCATCGTGTTTCACCAGCTGCGATACGACCCATCCGAGATCGAGCGCGGCAGCATCCTTCGTAACGTCCATCTTGGTTGAATTCGCCCCAGCGGACGAGGATGCTGCGCTGGTCTGGACCGCAACAGTGGCAGGCGCGGGGACGCTCGCTGTGCTGGATTCGCTGGAAGAGCCAACCGTCCGGCTTGTGTCCGTCGTCGCCACTGTCATCGTCTGCGAAGCAGGTGCTGCAGAAGGAGCGGCAGACTTCTGCGCCGGCAGCGCAGGCGACGTGAAGGACGGAGAGAACACGGCGTGTTCCGCCACTCCGTCCAATGCGCTTTTGACACTCGGCGTCGCGCCGATTGTTGAATTGGGCGCAACTTCAACATGAGCCGCCGGCGCGGCATGGACTTCAACAAAGGTGCTCGGTGCGGCGACGGGTAGCACGGCACCGTCCTTCGCCACGTCGATCGGAGCAGATTTCGCATGGGCGGATTCGATGGACACGAAGGCCGTCAAAAGCGACGCGAACTCATGCACGAAGCTACTGCCCGTCGCCTCTCCGGACGCATGCTTTTCTTCGCTCGCAAAACTGCGCGCGAATTCAGCTGCGAGAATACCGGCAGCCAGAGTCACGCTGGCTCCCACGCCTGGCACTTCGGCCAGGAAGCCGACATGAATGGGAAGAGCGTTCGCTACGCCAACAGACCCAATCGGCGCAGCCGGACCGAGATTGACGACCGATAAACCTGTGGCAGACGTCTCTTTGGCGATCCTGCGCGACCCGACACCGTCCGGCGCTTCATTGGCCTGAACCGTTTCAGCGGCAAGAGCTGCCGCGCCGGATGAGCCGGCATCGTGGCTCGGGCTTTTCGCCTCGAACAGGAAATGCTCATGCGCGCCATCAGGCAGAGAGGCGTCATCATGCGTCGTGGCCGCTTCGGCCCGTCCATGCTCCAGAAGGTCCACCAGCATGATCGCCGCGGCGACAAAGGCGGTGAGAAAGGCGCTGGGATGGAGAACGACGTTGGAGCCTCGACGCACTTGGGTGCTGAGGGCGAGCGGGGCGTCCTCCAGCATTCGGTCGGAGACTTCACGAAAACTCGTACCGGTATAGGTGCCGCCCGTCACGCAGTTGATGACGTGGATTTCGCTGTCGATGCGCGCGATGTGCACCACGACATTGTCGGTGCCCGCCTGGACATAGACGAACCAGGGATCGCCTTCGTCCGTGACACCGGCTTCGACCTCGACATCCAGCCCGGCCGCGCAGAGACGATCCCGGACGCGATAGAGCTCGGCCAGATCCTGGTTCTGCCATGGCATCTTGGCCGGCAGAGGGGGCGTGTTGGGTTGGCGACGTCCGAAGGAAAGAATGGTTGCCGTCACGACGCGATCCGCTCCCAAGCGCTCAGAGGCTGACGCTGATCAACGCGGCGACCTGACGAGCGATCACGCCCGACCCTCTTCGCCGAAGAGGATTTCGTACGTGCTGGGTTCGTAATAGGCCATGATATTGCGCACGAAGTCACGCGCGTTCATGTCGAGAGCGCTCGCCCAGGTGCTATAGCGCTCGGCCGGAATGCGGCCGCGACCTGCCTCGATCTGGGAAACGAAGGTATAATAGCCGACCTCGACACGCTCGGCGAGTTCACGCTGCGACAGACCCGCCGCTTCACGACGGCTCCGCAGCCAGGCACCGCCTTCTTTGCGAAGACGCTGGCGCGCCATATCCTCAGCCAGAACAGTCTGCGTCGCCATCACTCTACCCTTACGCGCCTGACCACTAAGCCAGCGTCCGGAAGCGGATCAAAATTCCAGATGAAACCGCTTCGACGGTCGGAATTTCATCATAAGACAAATTCCGCACGAATTCCAGTGACGGCAACGCCGACATTCGGCCTCGCAAAAGGCCTTTTCTCTTACTGCACCGGCTGTTCGACGGGGCGGGTCTCCATATGGTCAGCCAGGCTGCGTAGAAGCATGACGGCGGCTTCGCGACCGACGGTCATTTCCACCAGATTGGCATAGGCGGTGGACGCCGCGCTCAGGACTTCGGTGAAAGGCGCTTGCTTGCCGCCTTCCTCGACAGCCTTCTGGAGATAAGGAACGAAGACATCCTGCGTCAGACGCATGACCCGCTCTTTGTTCTCGGGCGGAAGCGGAAAGCCGCTGGATTCGGTCATGGGATTCTCCGTTTTCTAGGCTTATTGTTCGTTCATGCCGCGGCGGATCTGATCCGTCAGCGGCTTGGTGAGATAGTTCATCAAGGTCCGCTCGCTGGTCTGGATCAGCACTTCCGCAGGCATGCCGGCTTGCAGCTTGCGCCCTTGAAGCTTCTTCATCTCCTCGGGCGGCGTTTCGACCTGAACACGGAAATAGGGCGGTCGATTGTTCGACTCGATCCGATCACCCGATCGGGATACGACCTTGCCCATGATGACCGGTGTCGTGCGCAGATCCAGCGCGGAGAAGCGGACTTCGGCTATTTGTCCGATGGACACGTTATCGATGTCGAGCGGCGACACTTGCGCTTCGACCAGGAACTCACCCTCCTTGGGGGCAATTTCCATCAGCACTTCGCCCGGCGAAATGACGCCTCCGACCGTGGTGACGACGAGATTCTGCACCGTGCCGCTCTGAGGCGCAACGATATCCAAGCGCTTCGAGATGTCATTGGCCACAAAGACCTGCTGCTGAAGATCGGCAGCGCGAGACTCGGCCGTGCGCAGCTGCGAGACAACATCCTCGCGGAACTGCTGCTGCGTCTGAATGATCTGCATCTGCGCTTCGGAAATCTGCTGCTGGGCACGACCGATCTGGGCGGTCACATCGCCGATTTCACCGTCGAGCTGAGCCGAACCGCGCTGCAGTTCCAGAACGCGAGACTTGTTCATCAAGCCCTTGCGCAGAAGGCTTTCCAGAGACTTCAATTCCTCGCGGATCAGTTTGACCTGTGTCTCGCGCGATTCCTTCTGGGCCTTCAAACCATCGATCGTGCGCTGGAGCTGGGTGATCTTCTGCTGCAGGAGATCGACAGTGCCAACCAGCGTCTTGCGCCGCTCGTTGAATTCCTGCTGCTGACCGGCCAGAATTTCCTGAACCTTCGGCTCGGTGTCGCGCGCTTTGAGCTCGGCCGGGAAGGAAATGTTCTCCTGTCCGCTTTGCTCGGCGATGAGGCGCGCCTGCAAGGCAAGCTGCGTATCCAGCTGAGTGCGCAGACGCACGACGGCTGCATTGGCCTGTGTCTCGTCCAGCGTGATCAGAACATCTCCGGCATGCACCTCCTGTCCCTCGCGGACATGGAGGGATTTGATGATGCCGCCTTCCAAATGCTGAATAGCGCGCCGTTTGCCTTCGAGCGTGACCGTACCTTGAGCCGTCACGGCGCTGGCGAGGGGGGCGGTCGAGGCCCAGACGCCGGCGCCGAAAAAGGTCACGCCGATGATCACGAGACCCGCGATGATGGGGCCTCGTGCGGATATCGGCGCGGAGATGTCTTGAATCTCGTGGAGGTCGCGCTCCTCGCTCTTCTTCAGAAGGCGCGACAAAGGTCCGGAAAGGCCCCGCTTGGACTTCAAAGCCGGAAGCGCGCTTTCCACAGATTGCATGGATCCATCGGTCATGCGCTTTGCCTTTCTGGCATTTTCGTCGAAATCGGAGCGGCGCCACGGGAAGAAGCGTGACGCCTGAGAAGAGGCAGGCGAGCCTGCTCAGCCGTCAAGCGTTCGCACGCGTCATATGGGTGACCTGCCCCATCGGCTGCGCCACGGGAGCAGGGCCGCCCGCGCGGGGGTTCAGACGTTCGATCACGTCTGCGGCCGGACCATACATGGTCAGCGTGCCGCCGGTGAAGACGGCCAGCTTGTCGACTTCGTTCAGCAAAGATGCGCGATGGCTGATGACGATGACCGTACGCTTCTCGGATTTGGCGATCCGCAGGGCTTGGGCCAGAGCGGCTTCGCCATAACTGTCGAGGCTCGAGTTCGGCTCGTCGAGAATGATGATTTTCGGATCGCCATAAAGAGCGCGTGCCAGGCCGATCCGCTGGCGCTGACCGCCGGAGAGCGAACGCCCGCCTTCGCCGATCTTGGTATTGTAGCCGTCTGTCAGCTGCAGGATCATCTCATGCACGCCCGCCTTTTGAGCGGCCTTCACCACTGCGTCGGCATCGACCGAGGTGAAACGGGCAATGTTCTCGGCAATCGTGCCGGAAAAGAGTTCGACGTCCTGCGGAAGATAACCGATATGCGGACCCAGCAGTTCGGCATGCCAGTTATCGATATCTGCGCCATCAAGACGGACATGCCCGCTAAGCGGCAGCCAAACACCTGTCAAGGCACGCGCAAGGGTCGACTTGCCCGCGCCGGACGGACCGATCACACCGATCACCTCGCCGGGCATGATCTGCATGTTGACGCTCTTCAACGTGGCAGCGTTCGTGCCCGGAGGAGCAACGACGAGCTGCTCGAGGGTGATCGCACCGGTCGGGGTCGGGAGCGGCATCTTCTCCGGCTCGGCCTGAGTGTTCTCGAACATCTTGGTAAGCCGGTCATAGGCCGAGCGTGTGGCCATGAACCCTTTCCACTGCGCGACAGCGCCTTCCACCGGTGCCAGCGCGCGGCCCATCATGATCGACGAGGCGATCATGGCGCCCGGCGTCACCTCGGACTCCAGAACGAGATAGGCACCGACGCCCAGAATGGCGATCTGCAGAACCGTACGGACGAACTTCGAGGTCGCCAGGATCAGACCCGCGCGGTCACTCGCCTGCGCCTGGAGGCCAAGCGCGCGGTCGTGCAACGAACTCCAGCGACCGCTAATGGACTTCATCATGCCCAGCGCATGGATGATTTCGACATTGCGCAAGGTCGTAGAAACATACTGATTGGCGCCGATCGAGGCGACGGAGGCATCCTTGAGATAGCGACGCGTCATCAACTCATTGGCGAGCGCCAGTCCAAAGATCGAGACCGCACCGATCGTGGCCACGACGCCGATCCAAAAATGGATCATGTAGCAGACGGCCAGGAAGATCGGCATCCAGGGTGCGTCGCAGAAGGTGATGATACCGCCGCCCGTCAGGAACTCGCGAAGCGTGTCGAGATCGCGCACCGGCTGGGAATAGCCGCCGCTTGGCGAACGAAGATGCCCCCGAAACGATGTGGAGAAAACTTTCTGACCGATAAACTTATCAAATCGCGCGCCGGTTCTGACCAGAATACGGGAACGAATGGATTCAAGAGCCGCGTAAACGACCAGCAAAGCGATCGCCAAAAGCGTGACCATGATTAAGGTCACTTCGCTTCGACTGGCCAAGACCCGGTCGTAAACCTGGATCATATACAGAGGGCTGATAAACATCAGCAGATTGATGAAAAAACTAAAAACGATAACGAATATGAAATTCGTTTTGCAAACGGCAAAAGCTCCGCCTAACGCGGATTTCTTATCTGAGATATAAGACACCAACACCCCCGAGCAATGAAAAGATCTGATTTCAGAGAGAAACTAAATTCTTCCCATAGTTTTTCTTCTGCACTGCTTGATAGGTTGTGGGGTTCTCAGAAATTGGAGCGGCAGGTTTCGAGCCGTCATCAGATGCACTTCTCTCATTTGCTCGAACCGAACCTCACAAAGGCTCCAGATGTGACGCCGCTTGGCGCATCCTCTCTCGCTTAACACAAATTGAATGCTTGCAGGAAGCGAGAGGCCCCTGGTTCCTCCGCTTTCGCGGTCTTGAAGGCTGAAATGAGGCGGCCTGTGGGATTCTGCATGGAAACTTGAGGCTTGATCGGTTTCGTTCCGCTAAGAAGACAAGGACCTCCTGCCTGGCAAGGCAGCGCCTCCCGCAAAAGGCTTCAAGCCTGATCTACCAACCCTTCCTCGCCCGCCATCATTTTTGCACTGTAGCTCACGGATGAAGAGTTCATACTTTAGGGGCCTGTCCACCGAATGAAGCCAGAATTTCGGGAAACTGAAACTGTCAGCCGCCTCCGGCAGGAGGGACGGTTTTCGCTCGGGAAGCATTCCTACGGAAATCCGGACGTGCTCTGGTGGGGCGAAGACATTCGACTTTCGATCGGCTCCTTCTGCTCGATCGCCGATGGTGTGACGCTCATCCTGGGCGGAAACCATCGGGACGACTGGGTCACAACATATCCATTCTCCGAGTTTGAAGACTGGCCCAAAGCTCACGCTATCCCTGGGCATCCGGCCAGCAAGGGCGACATCCAGATTGGAAACGATGTCTGGATCGGGAACGGGGCCACGATATTATCCGGCGTGACCATTGGAGACGGCGCGATCGTGGGCGCACGATCCGTGGTTGCGAAGTCCATCCCTCCTTACACGATTGCCGTTGGCAATCCGGCACGCATTATACGTCACCGCTTCAAGCCAGAGATCATCGATAACCTCATAGAGATTGCTTGGTGGAATTGGCCAGAAGACGAGATTTCCGCAGCAACCCCCTACCTTTTGTCGCCTGATATCGAAAGGTTCGTCCTTTACTGCCAATCTCAAAGCAACCCGATCAAAGATTCGGATGCAGCGAAAACCAAAGAAACGCATACAGCGAAAGAATATATTCTAAATTTAATATTCCGCAGCCGTAGATAACATGGCGTAGAAAGGCTAATGGGAGGCCGGACAATCCTAATTTATCTTTTCGACCATGGATACTTTCAAGCTTTCGCAATGCCCGCACCAATGGGCCGGCCTAGGCCTAGATGTTCAGTCCCGGCATTTGCGACGGCGGTACGATGGGCGGCTCGCACCTGACTGTGGTCCTGACCCGTGAAACTGGTCCAGACGGTGTGAGAATTTTCGGGCAGGATTTCTCGGCGAGAGGAGAGAGCCGATGCCCAAGAAGCGGTTCACGAACGAGCAGATCGCCTTTGCCCTGCGGCAGGCGGAGAACGGCACGCTGGTCGGCGAGATTTGCCGGAAGATGGGGATCGCCGAGGCGACGTTCTATCGATGGAAGAAGGTCTATGCCGGGATGGGCGTGTCGGAGATCCGGCGCCTGAAGCAGCTCGAGGAGGAGAACGCCAAGCTGAAGCGGCTGGTGGCCGACCTCAGCCTGGACAAGACGATGCTGCAGGATGCCCTGCAAAAAAAGTGGTGAAGCCCGTCCGGCGCCGCGAGGCAAGTCCGGCACTTCCAGGCGGCGTTCGCCGTGTCGGAGCGCCGAGCCTGCCAGGCCAGCGGCTTTGGACGGGCTTCCCCTCGCTACAAGTCGCGCCGCGATCCGGCACCAGCGCTGCGCATGCGGTTGAAGGATCTGGCCGCGAGCCGGGTGCGCTATGGATATCGACGCCTGCACATCCTGCTCCAGCGCGAGGGCTGGGTGATCAACCACAAGCGCGTGTACCGGCTCTACAGCGAGGAAGGGCTGTCGATCCGCACGCGAAGCCCGAAGCGCCGGCGGTCCTCGCGGTACCGGGTGGGCCGGGCCACGGCGGAGCATGCCAACGAGGTCTGGTCGATGGACTTCGTGTCGGACCGGCTGTTCGACGATCGGCCGTTCCGAATCCTGACCATCCTCGACTGCCATACGAGAGAGGCTCTCGCGACCTGTGCGAGGACGAACTTCCGGGCGTATCAAGTCGCCGAGGAGCTCGACCGGCTCGTTGCCCTTCGCGGCAAGCCGGCGAGCATTCGGGTGGACAACGGCCCAGAGTTCGCCGGTCGGATGCTCGATCAGTGGGCCTACCTGAACAAGGTCGAGTTGGACTTCTCGAGGCCGGGAAAGCTTGACGACAATGCCTTCATCGAAGCCTTCAACGCCCGCCTGCGCAGCGAATGCCTAAACGCCTCCTGGTTCCTGTCCATGGCCGACGCCCGGTCCCGGATCGAGGCCTGGCGGGAGGACTACAACCACCACCGTCCGCACACCAGCTTGGGTAACTTGACCCCGGCCGAGTTCGCGGATCAACTCAGAAGAGCCCGAGAGCTCTCATGACGCCTGGGCCAAAGTCCGGGTCAGGACCACGAGGTAGGCTGGTTACGATAGACTGTTTGCAACCGACCTTTGATCTCATTCCACGCTTTTGTCATCCCGCAGTCCGCTCACGCGACTGGACATGGGGGAGCTGCGGCATTCAATGAGTATGTAACGCCTTCGTCGCCTCTGAAAGGCGGATTCACGATGTCGACCGATCGAAACGAAGATGACATCGAAATATCAATCCACCTTTCCACACATGACCATTCGAGCCGATAGCGTCGCCGGTAGATCGAAGGATTTTGAGAGTTTTAATTGCCGATAAGTTGAAACAAGCCGCGATCCCTGTGACCAGTGGGCTGTTTCAACACAGTCATGACGTCTGAAACGGCGTCAAGATGAACGCTGGCTCGGGTGCACACGAGTTTTGCGATCCTCCCGATATTCAAGCAGTTTGAGGTCGCTACTGCCGAAAAAGCAAGCAGCGACGGGGAAATCACGACTGGACGAGATAGTGGACACCGTCCATCATCTCGGTGTGGCGCGTGGGGGTGACAGATCGGCGTCGCAGATGGCAAAGGGGGTAACGCATGTCCCAGATCGCCGTGCCAGCCGACCTGGTGCTCTCCGTTCGACATCTCACGGTTGACCTTCCGCCGGGCATGGAGCGGCGCCATGCGGTGGAGGATATTTCCTTCGATCTGCCCGCCGGCCAAATTCTCTGCATCATCGGCGAGTCCGGTTCGGGAAAATCCGTGACGGCCAACACGATCATGGGCCTGCTGCCGCCTGCGATCAAAGCCAGCGCCGGCGAAATCCACTTCCAGGGCATCGACATTCTCAAGGCCGGCGAAGCGCAGATGCGCGAGCTGCGCGGGCGCGTCGTCTCGATCATCTTCCAAGACCCGCTCTCGGCGCTCAATCCGCTCATGACGGTCGGCGACCAGATCCTCGAGGTCTTGGAAACGCATCGCCACGGCACAGCCTCAAGCCGCGAGGCCAAGGTTCTGGCGCTGCTGGAAGAGGTCGGCCTGCCCGACCCCGCGCTGATGCGCTTTCAATATCCGTTCCGCCTGTCGGGCGGGCAGCGCCAGCGCGTGATGATCGCCATGGCCCTCGCCCTCGATCCCGACCTTCTGATCGCCGACGAGCCGACCACGGCGCTCGACGTGACGACGCAGGCGCAGATTCTCGATCTGATCCGCAAGATCCAGAAGCGCAAGGGCATGAGCGTCATGTTCATCACCCATGATTTCGGCGTCGTCGCCGAGATCGCCGATCGGGTCGTGGTGATGGAAAAGGGCAAGCTGGTCGAACAGGGACCGGCCGGAGAGGTGCTCATCCATCCCGCGCATCCCTATACGCAGCGCCTGGTGGCCGCCGTTCCGCGTATGCGCGCCAGCGCAGCCGAGATCAGCGCGGACGCGCCCGTGGTGCTGGAGGTGGAGAAGCTTGAGAAGGAATATCGGCTGTCCGGCTCCTTCTTCGGCAAGACGCGCGTGGTCAAGGCGGTGGACGGCGTCAGCTTCCAGCTCCGCCAGGGCCAGACGCTCGGCGTCGTGGGCGAAAGCGGCTCGGGCAAGTCCTCGCTCGGGCGCGTGCTTCTGAAACTCGTGGAGCCGGACGCCGGATCGATCCGCTTCCAGGGTCGGGACATCGCGGGGCTGAGCGAGGAGGCGTTCCGGCCGCTGCGGCCCTATATCCAAATGATCTTCCAAGACCCCTTCGCCTCGCTCAACCCGCGCCATACGATCGGGAGGATCCTGACCGTCGGCCCGGTGGCGCATGGCCTGTCCGTGAGCGAGGCGCGCGCCAAGGCGTTTCGCCTCCTCAAGCTCGTCGGGCTGGACGAGCAGGCCTATGACCGCTTCCCGCACGAATTCTCCGGCGGCCAGCGCCAGCGCGTCGGCATCGCGCGCGCTCTGATGTTCGACCCGCTCGTTCTCGTGGCGGACGAGGCGGTGTCGGCGCTCGACGTGTCGATCCAGGCGCAGATTCTGGAGCTTCTGGACCGGATTCAGAAGGAGACGCAGGTCGCGATGATCTTCATCACCCACGATCTGCGCGTCGCCAGCCAGATCTGCGACGAGGTGATCGTGATGTACAAGGGCGTGGTGGTGGAGCGCGGGCCGCCCACCACGATCTTCCGCGACCCGCAACACGACTATACGCGCAAGCTCGTCTCGGCGATTCCGGGCGCGGACTGGGAGCCGGCGGCCGAAGCCGGCTAGTTCATCGCCGGACGGTTGTTGGCACCAAGGCCGGCGGCCGGAACGCACATCTTGGCCCTTTGAGCCATCTCCCGCCGCTGGCGCCATAGGTGCCGGCGACGCTGCTGTTTTCCATGTAAAAGGCTGATTTTAAATCGAAAATAATACGGTCTTAGTGCCAGAAAATGGTTGCTAATATCCACTATCTGGCCTTTCATAGTGTCATAAAACCGACAAGCGACACGGCCGCCGAGCCCTGACCGTCGCGCAGCAAGGATGCGGCGCGGCAGGGCGGGAGTGCGCGCGCCCGAACCGAGACCGATGAAGACAGCCAAGCCCAAGACACCGCCGCCGACCCTGCCGCAGGACATCAATATCGATGTGCTGGAAGACACGTTGAGCTTCTATATCCGCACGGTGAACCTCGCCGTCTCGCGCGATCTCGACGAGCGTCTGGAAGGGCTGGACGTTGCCAAGGGCACGGGCAAGATCACCACCCTTCTTCTGGTGGACGATTATCCGGGCATCCGCCCCTCCGTGATCGCGCATCTCATCCTCAAGGACCGTTCGGCCATGGGTCGGCTCCTCGACCAGATGGAGGGCCATGGCCTGATCCGCCGCGAGATCTCGCCGGAGGACAACCGCGCCCAGCAGCTCTTCATCACCGAGGCCGGGGCGGCGCTAGCGGTGAAGATCCGCGAGATCGTGCCGCAGCAGTCGCGCGACTTCTTCTCCTTCATCCCCGAGGACGAGCAGAAGCTCGTCACCGACATCCTCAAGCGCGCCTATCGGCGCATCGTGGGCCTCTCATGAGCGATCCCCAAAGTTCCGTCGTGCTCATATCGGGCGCCAGCCGCGGCATTGGCGATCACATCGCCGCCGAGCTTTTGCGCCAGGGCTGGCACGTTTCGCTGGGGATGCGCCGCCCGCTCCTGCCGGCCTGGGCCTCCGGCCATGAGGACCGGGTGCATCTCTTCGCCTACGACGCCGAGGACACGAGCGGCGAGGCGCGCTGGGTGGAGGCGGCGCTCGCTCGCTTCGGGCGGATCGACGCGTTGGTGGCCAATGCCGGCATCATGATCCCCAAGAGCGTGATCGAAGCCGAGGACGAGGACATCGACGCCATGATGGCGGTGAATGTGAAGGCGCCGCGCCGGCTTGCGAAAGCGGCCTGGGATTCTCTCTGCGCCACCGGCCGGGGCCGGGTGATCATTCTCGCCTCGCTGTCCGGCAAGCGCGTCAAGTCACCCGGCGCGGGCAGCTATTCGCTATCCAAATTTGCCGCCGTCGCGCTCGCCCACGCCATCCGGCAGGCGGGCTTCGACCAGGGCGTGCGCGCCACCGCCGTCTGCCCCGGCTTCGTCGCCACCGACATGGCGGCGGCGATCACCGATCGCCCGGCCGAACTCCTGACGCAGCCCGGCGATCTCGCCCGCGTCGTCGCCCTGCTTCTGGCCCTGCCCAACTCCGCCTCGGTCGCCGAATTCGCGGTCAATTGCCAGCTTGAGGAATTCTTCTGATATGCCCGGTCCTTATGTCGTTCCCGTCCATGGCGATGCCGACCTGCCCAAGGCGGTGGATGTCGTCGTCATCGGCGGCGGGATCATCGGAACCTCCACCGCGCTGGAATTGGCCGAGCGGGGCCTGCGGGTCGCGCTCTGCGAGAAGGGCGGGATCGGCCACGAACAGTCCAGCCGCAACTGGGGCTGGGTGCGCATCTCCCGCCGCGACCCGCGCGAAGTGCCGCTGATGGCGGAATCGCTGCGCATCTGGGCCGATCTCAACCGGCGGACGGGGCGCGAAACGGGCTTCAAGCGATCGGGCATCGTCTTCACCTGCACCGACGAGAAATCCTTCGCCGATCATGAGCGCTGGAACCGCAATCTGGAAGGCTACCAGATCGAAAGCCGGATGCTGAGCGCGTCCGAGTTCAACGCCAAATATCCCGGCAATACGATGAAGATCGCCGGCGCGCTCTACACGGCGGGAGACTGCCGCGCCGAGCCGCAGAAGGCCGCGCCCGCCATCGCCGAGGCGGCGCGCGACCGGGGCGCGCATATCCTCACCGAATGCGCGGTTCGGGGCCTGCAACTCTCGGGCGGCAAGGTGTCGGGTGTCGTCACCGAGCGCGGCGAGATCGCCTGCTCCTCCGTGGTGCTGGCGGGCGGGGCGTGGTCCAGCCTCTTCATGGGTAATAACGGGCTGGACCTGCCGCAGCTGAAGGTTCTGAACTCGGTCCTGCGCACCAAGCCGCTGGAAGGCGGACCGGACGAGGCGATCTGGGCGAGCGGCTTTGCCCTGCGCAAGCGCGAGGACGGCGGCTATACGATCGCGGATGGATCGCGCAACGTGGTGGATATCGTTCCCGCCTCCTTCCGCCATGCCGCGAAGTTCATGCCGGCCCTCTCGCATGAGTGGCGCGCGCTGCGCTTCCGGGTCGGCGGGCGCTTCCTGGACGAGGCGCGCCAAGCTCGCCGCTGGGCGCTCGATGAGCCCTCCCCCTTCGAATATAACCGCGTGCTCGATCCCGTGCCGTCCAAGGCCATTTCGGACGCGGCCATGAAGCGCCTGTCGGTCGCCTTTCCGGTGTTCAAGAAAGCCGAGATCGCCCAGCGCTGGGGCGGGATGATCGACGTGACGCCCGATGCCGTGCCCGTCATCGACGCGGTGGACGCGATCCCCGGCTTCCATGTCGCCACCGGCTTTTCCGGCCATGGCTTCGGCATCGGCCCGGCCGCCGGGCGGCTGATGGCCGACATCGTGTCCGGTCGCACGCCGCTGGTCGAGCGGCACGACTTCCGTTTCAGCCGCTTCTCGGACGGCTCGAAGATCGAACTGATCAGCGGTTTCTGAGCGTGCGGCGCGGCGGTTCAGGCTGCCGCGCCGCCCCGAAGAGCATGCCGGCAGGCGACTGCCGCCGGGAGGTCCACCGCCCGCAGAGGCGGATGCAACGATGTGATCCCAAGCCATTCCATCCGACCAAGGGGAACCGACACCATGCCCGACAGCCGTAAGCCATTCCTCACCACCACCCGCCGCCAGGCGCTCGGGCTTCTCGCCTTCGGTGCGTCCGGCCTCGTGACGACCGGCCTGCCCGGCCTCACGCGCGCCGCCTTCGCGCAAGGCGGTCAGGACGCCAAGGGCCAGTTGACGGTGGGCTTCTCGCAGGAGCCCACCGTCTTCAACCCGCATATGCCCCATATCGAGGTCGATGAGGGCATTCACTTCAGCATCTTCGATCCGCTCTTCTATGTCGATGAGAAGGGTGCCTTCGTGGCGGCGCTGGCGGCCGAGGTGCCGACGGTCGAGAATGGCGGCATCTCGGCGGACGGCCTGTCCTGGAAGGTCAAGCTGCGCGACGACGTGAAATGGCACGACGGCACGCCCTTCACCGCCGAGGACGTGAAGTCCACGCTGGAGCTTCTGGTCAATCCGAACTTCCGCTCCTGGCGCAAGACCGGCCATGAGTTCGTGCGCGATTTGACGGTCGTGTCGCCGACCGAGATCACCTGGAAGATGGAAAAGCCCTTCGCGCCCTATCCCTCCATCCTGGCCTCGACCTTCATCACGCCCAAGCACATCCTGGGCGCGGCGGCCGATCCGAACACGGCCCCCTTCAACAACGCGCCCGTGGGCACCGGCCCCTTCAAGTGGAAGCAGCGCGTCGCCGGCGACTATATCCTTCTGGAAGCCAACAAGGACTATTTCGGCGATGGTCCGCATATCGCGACGCTGATCTACAAATACGTGCCCGATCTCAACGTCATGTACACCCAGTTCAAGGCGGGCGACATCGACGTGGCCGGCCTCCAGTGGATTACGCCCGACCACTATGAGGAAGCCAAGACGCTGGAGGGCAAGGTCGTGTCCGTGGTGCCGGGATCGACCATCGAATCCCTGACGCTCAACATGGAGCGCCCGCAGTTCAAGGACCCGAAGGTTCGCGAGGCGCTGTATCACGCGATCGACAAGCAATCGATCATCGACGCGCTGTATTACGGACTGCCGACGCCGACCGAAAGCTACGTTCCGCAGCAATCCTATTACTACAACCCCGACTTGCCGAAGCACGAATACTCCCCAGAAAAGGCCAAGGCCCTGCTGGACGAAGCGGGCTGGGTACCCGGCGCGGACGGTGTGCGCGCCAAGGACGGCGTGAAGCTCGCCTTCACCTGTTCCACGACAGCGGGAAACCACATCCGCGAACAGGTGCAGCAATATATGCAGCAGTCCTTCAAGGATCTGGGCATCGAGATGACGATCTCCAACCTGCCCCCGGCGGTCATGTGGGGCGATTACTGGATGCTGTCCCAGTTCGACAGCGTGATCGTCGGCCTCGACTTCCTGACCGGGCCGGACCCGGACACGTCGGATTTCTTCCGCTCGACCTCCAGCCCCGCCAAGGGCGGCTCGGGCCAGAACAACTGGCAGTTCGCCAACAAGGAAGTGGACGATCTGCTGACGCAGGGCGGCAGCCTCTTCGTGCCGGAAGAGCGCCGCGCGGCCTATTTCAAGATTCAGGAGATCATGCGCCGGGAGCTGCCGCTCCTGCCCCTGTTCCAGTACGCGACGGTGCGCGGCTACAAGCAGGGCGTCGAAGGCGTCGCCTACAATATCAACACCCGCATCGACACCTGGAATGTCGGTCACTGGAGCCTCGCCTGATCAAGTGATCGTCTGATCACGTGATCGGCCGGGCCTTCATGCGAGGCCCGGCCCGCCGAAGCGGCAGCGCGCGCACGAACGCCTAGGTCCGCGCGCTCCCCTCCCGGACGCCCCGCAATCATGCGTCCCGCGCGCAGGACAGACCATCCGCCGATCCGGAGCCAGCCCCATGTTGCCCTATCTCCTGAACCGCCTCTGGCAGAGCCTGATCCTTCTGGTGCTCGTGTCGATCATCGGCTTCGCGGTCCTGAACCTCGCGCCCGGCGGCCCGTTGTCGCAATTCGCGCTCACCCCCGGCATGACGCGCGAGGCGATCGACCGCATCGCCGAGCAGATGGGCCTCAACCGGCCCCTCCCGATCCAGTATCTCGACTGGGGATGGCGTCTCCTCCAAGGCGACTGGGGCACGTCCTACCGCGACCAGCGGCCGGTGCTGGAGATCATCTCCGGGCACCTCTTCGCCACGCTTCTCTTGATGGGCTCGTCCACGCTGATCTCGATCCTCGTCGGCACCTGGATCGGCATCAAGGGCGCGACGAAGCGCTATTCGCTCTTCGACTATGCCGCGACGGTGGGCGCCATGGTGGCGCTGTCGATCCCGACCTTCTGGTTCGGCCTCGTCGCCATCTATGTCTTCGCCTTGAAGCTGAAATGGCTGCCGGTCGGCAGCATGTACACGATCGGCGACCAGTCCTTTTACGACTACGCCATCCACCTGGTGATGCCGAGCCTCGTTCTGGCGCTGGTCAACATCGCGGTGTGGAGCCGCTATATGCGCACCGCGACGCTCGACGTCATCAATCAGGATTTCGTGCGCACGGCCCGCGCCAAGGGTCTGACGCAGCGCCGGGTCCTGATGAAGCATGTGGTGGGCAACGCGCTTCTGCCGATGATCACGCTCGCCGGCCTGCAATTGCCCACCATCCTGGGCGGCGCGCTCGTCACCGAGACCGTCTTCACCTGGCCCGGCATGGGGCGGCTCTTTCTCGATAGTCTCGGCTATCACGACTACCCCGTCGTCATGGGCCTTCTCATGTTCTCCGCCATCCTCGTCCTCGCCGGCAGTCTCATCGCCGACCTTCTGGTCGCGCTCGTCGATCCGCGCATCCGCCTGGGGTGACGCCTGCCCGACGCTCCGTCGCCATCGCTTGAAGGGGTTAGACCATGTCCGCCGCAACGCTTCCCATCGCCGCCGCCGCCCCCTCCCCCCGCTGGTGGCGCAGCCGCACCGTCCGCCGGTTCGCGCGCCACAAGCTGGCGGTGGTGGGCTTGGTCATGATCGCGGTGCTGATCTTCGCCTGCGTGGTCGGCCCGCATCTCCTGCCCTATGACGAACTCTATATCGACCTGCGCGCCCGCTTCGCGCCGCCGCTGACCGGCTACCACATTCTGGGCACCGACCCGCTGGGGCGCGATATCGCCGCCCGGCTGTTCAGCGCGGGGCGCATCTCGCTTCTGGTCGGCTTCTTCGCCATGGTGCTCTCGACGCTGATCGGCACGGTGATCGGCGTCGTCGCCGGCTATTACGGCGGGCGGCTCGGCGCGGTGCTGATGCGCTTCGTGGACGCCTTCCTGTCCTTCCCCTCGATCTTCCTGCTCCTGGCGCTCGCCGCCTTCGTCAAGCCCAGCCCCTTCATGATCACGGTGATCATCGCGGTCACGAGCTGGATGGAGATCGCCCGTCTGGTGGAGGCCGAGGTGCGCTCCTTGCGCGAGCGCGACTTCGTGCTGGCCGCGCGGATGCTGGGCCTGCCCAACGGCTGGATCATGTTCCGCGAGCTTCTGCCCAACGCGGTCGGGCCGATCATCGTGGCGGCGACGCTGACGGTGGCGCGCGCGATCCTTCTGGAGGCCTATATCAGCTTCCTCGGATACGGCATTCAGCCGCCCCTGCCGAGCTGGGGCAACATGCTGAACGGCGCGCAGCAATATCTCGACAAGGCTCCGTGGCTCGCCATCGTGCCGGGTGTCGCGATCACGCTGGCCGTCACCAGCTTCAACTTCATCGGCGACGGGCTGCGCGATGCGCTGGACGCCCGCAGCGACCTCAGCTGACGGGAGGCTCCACCATGGCCCGCTTCTCGCCCTTCGAGGATACGCTCTGGTTCGCCACCGCCAAGCCCGCGCCGCGAACCAACCCGCTGGAGGGTTCCGTCCGCGCCGATGTGTGCATCGTGGGGGCCGGCTATGCCGGGCTGACGACCGCACTGGAACTCGCCAAGGCCGGCGTCGATGTGGTGGTTCTAGAGCGGGAGGAAGCGGGCTTCGGCGGCTCGGGCCGCAATGCCGGCCATTGCACGCCGACCTTCACCCATTACAGCCTGCCCGAACTCAGGCGCATGTTGGGCGAGCCCTGGGCGGAGCGGCTGATCCAGCGTCAGACGCGGGCCAACGACCGCGTGTCCGCAATGATCCGCGACTACCAGATCGACTGCGAATGGGTGCAGAACGGCTATGTGATGGGCGCTCCGCACAAGGGGGCCCTCGCGGAGATCCGGCGCAAGGTCGAGACCTATAACGGCGTCGGCGCGCGCACGCGCTTCGTGGATCGCGACGAGGTGGAAGCCATCACCGGCAGCCCGCGGTTCCACGGCGGCTGGCTGCACGAGGAGGCGGGCCATCTCAACCCGCTCGGCTACGCGAGGGGCCTCGCCCGCGCCGCGATGCAGGAAGGGGCGAAGATCTTCACCGGATCGGCGGCTCTCTCCTGCGAGCGCGAGGCGAGCGGCGGCTGGGCGGTCGGCACGGCGGGCGGGTGCGTCGTGGCCGACAAGGTGATCTTCACGACCGGGGCCTACACGGTCGGCGGTTGGCCGAAGCTCGACCAGACCTTCAAGATCCAGCGCGTCTTCGTCGCGGCCACGCAGGTTCTCTCGCCGGAAACGCGCCAGAGCGTCCTGCCTGATAACACGACGATCCATGACGGGCGCGGCGACATCTACGTCTACAAGTACAATGGCGAGGGGCGCATCGTCTGCTCGATGTTCCCGATGGGACGGCGCGGGCGGGACCTCGCCTACACCAGACAGGTGATGAGCGAGCGCCTGACCTGGCTGCACCCGCAAATTCGCGAGGTAATCCGCTGGGACTATCTCTGGTTCGGCGAGCTGGACATGCAGGTCCGCACCGTTCCCCGGTTTTATGATCTCGCGCCCGGCGTCGTGGCGCTGACCGGGCTTTCGGGCCGGGGCGTGCCGACCGGTTCGATGCTGGGATCGATCCTCTCGGAATGGGCGCTGGGTCAGCCAGAGAGCGAACTAGCGCTGAAGCTGGAGCCGCTCACCGCCGCCCCCGCCTACATGGCCTTCGGCCCCGCGCTGACGCTGCGCTACTACCGCGTGCGCGACAATCTCGCCACACGCTTGTCCGGCGCGGCGCTGCCGCCACACGCCTGACCCCCCTTCACCCAAAGCCTGACAATGCCCCGCGAGGAGACTGCCATGACCATGCCCATCTTCAACATATCCGACGATATCGACCTGACGCCCGCCATGCCGGCACAAGGGCGCGAGGACGGCTCCTATCGCCGTCAGATCTGGCAGGATTCCACCGAGAACGGCACAATCGTCGCCGTCTGGAAGGCCGAGCCCGGCATCTACAACTATCCCGGCCGCGATCTGGAGGAGACCTTCGTCGTGGTGGAAGGCGAGGCTGTCTATTCGCAGGCCGACGAAACGCCCGTGACGATCGGCCCCGGCACCATCGTCAGCATCGCCAAAGGCGTGCCGAGCCGGCTCGAAATCCTGTCGCCGTTCCGAAAGCTGGCGACCGTCATCCCGAAACCCTGAGCGCCTTGCGAGCGCGCCACGCCCTGTTCGGGCTTGAGGCACCCTCGGCCCGATGGGCCTAAAAGTATCCCGTCGGAAGCTGAGCTTTCTTCCGACGGGTCGTTCTCAACCGATCGTCAAGCGGCTTCTTCCAAGCCCTTGCCGACCTTCTCCAGATGTTCGGAAACGGATTTGTCGTCCACGCGACCGGCAACCTTCGCCGTCTTGCTCCCGAGATCGGCTAGGAGCTTCTTGACCGCATCGCCATCCACCTCGTCGGCCTGGAGCTTGGTCTTGAGCGAATGGAGATCGGCTAGAATCCCCTTCGATCCAGACACGTCGACATCCTTCAGCTGCTCTTCCCAATATTCGATCTGATCGACGGCAGCCTTGGCGGCCATGTTCTTGAGGCCAGCCTTGATGGCGTTGTCCAGCTTGGTGAAACGTGCAGGCATGGTGAATCTCCAAAGCGCACTCGCGGCGCGAGAGCGTATGGGCAGCAAACGAATTCGCGGGGCAGTCGATCCTTTCGGAATCCGAATAATAAGAGCTGCCGCCAAAACCTCGCGGGGTCGGCTGGTCGGAGGTTCCGTCCCCAGCTTCAAGACGGCTGGGAGAAGCCGGCTGCGCACCGGCCGGGCCGGGTGGTGCGCGCTCTAGCGAGCGGCCTTGGCCGCGAACCAGAGCACATGTTTTGCTCCACGTCCGCGTCCGGCCTTCACACGCATCTCGTCCACTTGGAAGCCGTTGCGGCCGAGGCGCGTGGTAAAGGCCGGGTCCGGCCCTTGTGACCAGATCCCCAGGATCCCGCCCGGCGTCAGCGCTTGAAGGGCTGCGGCAAGGCCAGCGGGGCCGTAGAGCCGATCATTGCCGCTGTGCGTCAACCCGTCCGGACCATTGTCGACGTCGAGGAGAATGGCATCGTAAGCACCGCGGGCCCGGCCGATCGTGTCCGCTACATCTTCCACCGCGATGTCGACGCGGGGGTCGGACAGACTGTCCCCGAAGACATCGGCCATCTCCGCCCGCGCCCAGTCGACGACGCCCGGTACGAGTTCGGCAACGGTGACGCGGGCATCCGGCAGGAGGCTCGCCAGCGCCGCACGAAGCGTAAAGCCCATGCCGAGGCCGCCGATCAGGACACGCGCCCCCGTGCGCGGGCCGATCCTCTCTGCCGCCAGCGTGGCCAGGGCCTCCTCCGAGCCGCTGAGGCGGCTGTTCATCAGTTCGGTCCCGCCGATCATGATGGAATATTCCGTACCGCGCCGCATGAGACGCAATTCGCCGCCGCCCGGAATGGGCGCTGTGCCGAGCGGCACCCAGGGGATCAACGTTCCGCCCTTTCGGAAAGAGCGCCTCGGCACTCAGCTTCGGCAATGCAAGGAGGAGGGGTCATGAATAGGCTCGCTGTAGCATTTGGAAGCTGACTGGTAACGTGCAGGCGGAAAGCCGGCGAGAGATTTTGCCGTCAAACGGGACGATCATCGCCGCCGAGGTCGGAGGTCTCGGTCAGAGTTCCCGAAAACGGACCAGAAAGCTCTGCCGGACTGACCGGCGCAACGCCAGCCGGCCCAAAACATCATGCTTTTGTGGCCTCCGTTTCCTTCGGCCCAGTTTCTCGCCTCTCCATGCTTTCATCGCGCGTCCGCTGGATCGTCTGCCGGCTGAGACTTTGGTCGCGGGAGAGCTTCGCGACTGCCCCTTCTCCAACGTCTCACGGGCTGTCTGCTTGCGTGCATTCGTCAGGCTTCGTCGACGCCTCAGGATCCTGCCCTGCTCCCTTTCACGCATCAGCCCCGCATGGATGCGCGCGATCAGAAGGCCCTCCAGGAAAGCCTGGCAGTTCGCGAACTGATCGAACGAAAAGCCCTCTTTCCAAAGCAGGCTTCCATCGACGTCTTCGGTTTCAAGGGCAACAGACCTGCCTGCCCAACGATTGGACATGTGGGATCATCATGCTCGATCCTTGAGCGGCACAGGCAGATTTCCCTTAAATACCTACCCCACAGGATAGGTTGGGAATGGTTTTACCTAACCCAAACCTATCCCGATTTTGTCCTAACCTATCCCTCAACCCCATTTCGGATCGCTCGCAAGTCTCGCAACATCGATGCATCGAACAGGAGGCCTGCATGATCGATCGGCCCATTCATGTCCGCATCGTCTCCCCCATCACGGCCCGCAACTTCCGCCCGCCCGCCGTGCTGGAAGCGCTCGGTGGCCTGGGCCTGAAGGTCAGCGGCTCGCAGATCGAAGAGGGGCCGGCGTCGATCGAGAGCGAATTCGAGACCGCCATCTGTGCGCCCGACACGATCCGCCGGATCGTGGAGGCGGAACGCGAGGGTGTCGACGCCGTGGTGATCGACTGCATGGCCGACCCGGCCTTGCGCGCCGCGCGCGAAATGGTGCGCATTCCGGTGATCGGACCGTCTCAGGCGGCCATGCATGTTGCCGCGATGCTCGGCCATCGCTTCTCGGTCGTCACGGTGATGCGCCGACTGCGCGCACAGTTCGAAAACGCCGCCGCGCTCAATGGCCTGGCGTCGCGCATGGCATCGGTGCGCTCCGTCGATATCCCGGTCCTCGCCTTGGAAGACGATCTCGACGCCACGCAGCGTCTCCTCGTGGAACAAGCGCGGCTCGCGGTGGAGAAGGATGGTGCGGAAGCCGTGATCTTCGGATGCACGGGGTTGCTCGGCTGCGCCGGCGCGGTGCGCGCGGGGCTCCTCGCCGGTGGGATCGACATTCCCGTCATCGACCCGATCCCCAATGCGGTCCATATCGCGGCCGCCCTCGCGCGCTCAAACCTGACCCACAGCGCGCTGACCTATCCCCCACCGCCCGAGAAGGACGTCGCGGGCTTCGAAGCGCTTCGCGCCAGCTTGGCCGCAGCGTCGCAATGAGCGGGGTCAGGGGGCACGCGACATGAACCGAACGCAGACTCTCACGCATCAATCGGAGACGGCGGGGCCTGGAGCCGTCTTACCCGGCACAAGCCGACGCCGAGCCCCGCGTCTTGCGCTTTGGCTTCTGGCGGTTCCCGCGACGCTGTTCTTTCTGGTCTTCTTCATTCTGCCGACGGCCTCGCTCTTTGCGATTTCCTTCAACAAGAGCGTGTCGGGCTCGGTCGCCTTCGTTCCGGCGCTGACGCTCGACAATTACGCCCGCATCTTCACCCGCTCGATCTATTACGAGGCCATCGGCCGCTCGGTCGGCATCGGCGTCGTCGTCTCGCTCCTATGCCTCGCGCTCGGCTATCCGCTCGCCTACGTCATCGCCAAGACGCAGCATCCCGGCCGCAACGCGGTTCTGATGATCCTCGTCCTGTCCTCGATGCAGCTCGACATGGTGATCCGGCTCTACGGCTTGATGGTGCTGCTCGGCGACAACGGGCTGATCAACGGCGCGCTCGTCGCCTCCGGCCTCATCTCCGGCCCGCTGCCGCTCATGTACAATCTGTTCGGCGTCGTGGTCGGGCTGGTGCAGGTGACGCTGCCCTTCATGGTGATCTCGCTGATCGGGGTGATCAAGTCGATCCCGCCCTCCTTCGAGGAAGCGGCGCGCTCGCTCGGCGCCTCGCGCTGGGCGGCCTTTCGGGCCGTCGTGCTGCCGCTGTCCATGCCGGGCATCCTGTCGGGCTCGCTTCTGGTCTTCGCGCTTGCCATCTCCTCCTATGTCGTGCCGGCGCTGATGGGCGGCTGGAAGGTGGTGACGCTGCCCATTCACATCTATCAGCAGATCGCCGAAGCCGGTCGCTGGCAGTTCGGCGCGGCGATCGCCGCCATCCTGTTCCTGACCAGCCTTCTGGCCGTCATTCTCTATCAGGCCGCCGCGCGGCTCACCGCCGGAGGGCGCGCCTGATGCGTGATGGCGAGACGATCCCGCTTCCTTTCAAGATCGGCGCGGCCCTGGCGCTCGCTGTTCTCCTCGTACCCGTCCTGATCGTCGTGCTGACGGGCTTGAACGCGGGCGACTACCTGACCTTCCCGCCGCAGGGCCTGTCGCTGCGCTGGATCGGGGCCTTCCTGACCTCGCCGACCTTCGTGCCGGCCTATCTCTTCTCCTTCAAGCTCGCCTTCGTCACCACGCTGATCGCAACGCTGATCGGCACGGCGGCGGCGCTCTGGCTGACGCGCACCACCAGCGCGCTCGGCCCTATCCTGCGCACGCTCTTCGTGCTGCCGCTGGTTCTGCCGGGCGTGGTGTTGGGCCTGGCGCTCTATGTCTTCTTCTCGACCAGCGGCATCGGCCTCGCCCGCTCCTTCACGGGCCTGCTCATCGGCCATGTCATCGTCACGACGCCGCTCGTGATCGCGACCGTCTCGGCCGCGCTGGTGGATTTCAACCGCTCGCTGGAAGAAGCGGCTCGCTCACTCGGCGCCTCGCCCCTCAACGCGTTTCGCTCCGTGACGCTGCCGATCATCCGGCCGGGCATTTCAGCGGGCGCGCTTTTCGCCTTCATCGTCTCCTTCGGCCAGTTCGAGGTGACGCTGTTTCTCGCCTCGCCCGACACGCAGCCGCTGCCGATCGCGATCTACACGTCGCTGCGCTACCGCTTCGAGCCGACGGCGGCCGCAGCCGGCATCTTCGCGATCCTTCTGGTGATCGCCTCCACCATCCTCACCTCGCGCCTCGTCAATTTTCGCCGCCTGTTCGGCGGGCGCTGAGCGCACGTTTCCTCTTCCCCTCCCGGAGACAGGCCATGACCGACATGCATGACATGAATTCTCCCCGCCCGAACCGCCGGCAGATCCTCAAGGCGGGGGCTGCTTTCGGCCTCGTTGCGTCGAGCGCCAATCTCTTTTCGATCAATCACGCCTTCTCGCAGGACGTGACCTATGACGGTCAAGTCTTCGATGCCGGCGGCGCGACCCTGCGGATCGCCGAATGGGGTGGCTTCTGGCAGGAAACGCAGCGCAAGCTCCTGCTCGACAAGTTCGAGAAGGACTTCAACTGCCGCATCGAATACGACAGCTCCTTCCCCTGGTTTCCGAAATTTGTGGCGGGCGGGCCGAAGAACCCGGCCTATGCCGTGACGAACTGGAACCTGCCGGAAATGTTCAAGACGGCGGGCGCGGGCGACTATTTCCTGCCGCAGGACGAACTGCTGGCGAACATGCCGAACGCCAAGGGCGTCTGGCCCTTCGCGACCGCCAACGGGCTGGGCGTCACCTGGGCCTTCTCGCGCTATTGCTGGGTCTACCGCACCGACACGGGGCTGGCCCCGCCCACCAGCTTCAAGGATTTCTGGGCCGAGCGCTATGCCGGCAAGCGCGGCACTTATGTGACCACCAACACGCTCCAGATGGACTTCTTCATCGCCAGCGCGATGAACTTCGGCAAGGATCAATACGATCTCGACGCCGGCTATGAGGCCATGCGCACCGCCATGCCGATGAAGATTTCCGACTTCACCGGCAACATGCAGGCGCTGGTGGAGCGCGGCGAGGTCGAGATCGCCGTGCAGAACGACGGCGAGGTCTATCTCCAGAAGGCCAAGGGCGTGCCGGTGGATGCCTGGATCTGGGACAATCCCAAATCCATCCTGACGCAGACCAAGACCGTCAGCCGGTATCTCGAACCCATGCAGAAGAAGCTGGCGCTCGCCCTCGTGGATCGCACGCTGGACCCGGCCTATCAGACCGCCGTCGGCGAGGTCTTCTTCTACCGCCCGACCAATCGTGACGCCAAGCTCCCCGCCGGCTTGCTGAGCCAGGGCGTCGAGAACACCGCCAACGCGCTGGACGGGCTCTTCATGCCGGATTGGAAGAGCTACCTCGAACACGAGGACGATATCGTCGAAACCGTGAACGAAATCTTCGCCTCCTGACGCCGCCGCGTGGGCGGCTGCCCCAGCCGCCCGTCTCGCTCCCCTTCGCAGGATTTTGCGCCCGTGACCGACATCCGGCTGATCAAGCTGACCAAGAGCTATGGCGCCTCGCGCGCCGTCGACAATGTCGAACTGCATATTCGCGACGGCGAGTTCTTTTCGCTGCTGGGGCCTTCGGGCTGCGGCAAGTCCACGACGCTGCGCATGATCGCGGGCTTCGTGGAGCCGAGCGAGGGGCGCATCTGGCTGGGCGAGGACGACGTGACCGCCCTGCCCCCCGAGCGGCGCGACATCGGCATCGTGTTTCAGAACTACGCGATCTTTCCCCATATGGACGTGGCGTCCAATGTCGCCTTCGGCCTGAAGATGCGCAAGGTTCCAAAGGCCGAGATCGGACGCAAGGTCGAGGCCGTGCTGGCGCAAGTCGGCCTCAGGAACTACGGCGAGCGCTATGCCCGCCAACTCTCGGGCGGCGAGCAGCAGCGCGTGGCGCTCGCCCGCGTCCTCGTCACGCAGCCGCGCATCCTGCTTCTGGACGAGCCGCTCTCGGCGCTCGACAAGAACATGCGCGAGGAAATGAAGTTCTGGATCAAGGACCTCCAGCGCTCGCTCGGCATCACGACGGTCTATGTCACGCATGACCAGGACGAGGCGCTCACCATGAGCGACCGGATCGGCGTCATGCAGCGCTCGCGCCTCGTGCAGGTCGGTACGCCCGAAGATATCTACGAGCGGCCCGAAACGCTCTTTGTCACGAGCTTCATCGGCCATTCCAATCTCATCGATGTGGAGGTCGGCGCGGTGGCCGAGCGGCGCGCCCAAGTGCGGTTCGCGGGGGCGGAGTTCGAGGCGCGGGCCGGTGCCGGCGTCGCGCCTCATCAGGTCGCCAAGCTGGTCGTGCGGCCCGAAAATATCGTCGTGGATGCCGAGACCCTGCCTGCCGGCACGGTGCGCTTTCCCGCGACGATCTTATCGGAAACCTATCAGGGGCCGATCGTGCGCTATCGCCTCGCGATCGGCGGGGTCGAACTCACCGCCGAGCGGCAGAACCAGTTGCACCAGCGCCGCTTCCCGCCCGGCACGCCGGTTCTGGCGGGCTGGGACCCGAGCCGCTGCGAGGCGCTCGCCGGCTGAGCGATCGGCCCCGACCTTTCTTTCAATCTTCGAGGAATAACCCCATGCGGATCGGAATCGACGTGGGCGGCACCAACACGGACGCCGCCCTGATGGATGGCCTGCGCGTTGTCGCGGCCTGCAAATCTCCCACCACGGCCGACGTTTCGTCCGGCGTCGTCTCCGTTCTGCGTGAGGTGCTGCGCCTCAGCGGGGTGGACGCCGGCGCCATCCAGGCCGTGATGATCGGCACCACGCATTTCACCAATGCCGTGGTGGAGCGCCGCCGCCTGTTGCAGGTTGCCGCGATCCGGCTCGGCTTGCCCGCGACCCGCGCCCTACCGCCCATGACCGACTGGCCGGATGATCTCGCCACCACGCTCGGCCGCCATCGCTACATGGTGCGCGGCGGACATGAGTTCGACGGGCGCGAGATCGCCCCGCTGGACGAGCGCGAGATCCTGCGCATCGCGGCCGAAATCCGGGAGAAGGGCCTGCGCGCGGCTTCGATCACCTCGGTCTTCTCGCCGGTCACGCCGATCATGGAGCAGCGCGCGGCCCAAATCCTGCGCGAGGAAGTGCCGGGCATCGCGCTCTCGCTCAGCCACGAGATCGGCCGCGTCGGCTTTCTGGAGCGTGAGAACGCGGCCATCATGAACGCCTGCCTCGCCGATCTGTCGCGCCATGTCGTCGCGTCCTTCCGGCAGGCGCTGCGCGACATGGCCATCACCGCACCCTTCTTCATCAGCCAGAACGACGGAACGCTGATGACGCCCGAGCATGTCGAGCGCTATCCCGTCCTGACCTTCGCGTCAGGCCCCACCAATTCCATGCGCGGCGCGGCCATGCTGGCAGGCGAGAAAGAAGCCATGGTGGTGGATATCGGCGGCACGACATCCGATGTCGGTATGCTCTTGCAGGGCTTCCCGCGCGAGTCGGCGGTGGCCGTCGATATCGGGGGTGTGCGAACCAATTTCCGAATGCCGGACGTGCTCGCGATCGGCCTTGGCGGTGGCTCGCGCGTGCGCGACGAAGGCCGGCGCATCGGGCCGGACTCGGTCGGCTACGAGATCACCTCCAAGGCGCTGGTCTTCGGCGGCGACACCTTGACCACCACCGACATCGTGGTGGCCGCGGGGCTGGAGGATATCGGGGATCGCTCGCGCGTCGCCCATATCCCGGCCGCCACCGTCAACGCCGCGTTGGATACGATGCATCGCATGGTGGACGAGGCGGTGGACCGGATGAAGACTTCGGCCGAGCCCCTGCCGGTCGTGCTGGTGGGCGGCGGGTCCATTCTTGTGTCGCGCGATCTGCCGTCCGCCTCGCGCGTCATCCGGCCGGAAAACGCGTCCGTCGCCAACGCCATCGGCGCTGCCATCGCACAGGTCGGCGGCGAGGTGGACCGCATCTATTCGCTGGAAGGCACCTCGCGCGACGCGGTTCTCGATGGCGCCAAGAAGGAAGCGGCCGACCATGCCGTGAAAGCCGGCGCCTCGGCGGGCTCGGTGAAGATCGTCGATATCGAGGAAGTGCCGCTCGCCTACCTGCCGGGATCGGCCACGCGCATTCGCGTCAAGGCCGTCGGCGATCTCGTGATCGGAGCCTGAACCATGAAGCTGAATTCCGAAGACCTGAAGGATCTGGCGCTGGGCGCGGCGTTTCTGGGCACGGGCGGCGGGGGCGATCCCTATGTCGGTCGCCTCATGGCGCAGCAATGCCTGGACGAGGGGCTGGAGATCGAGGTGATCGATCCGTCCGACCTCGACGACGAGGCTTTCGTCATCCCGACCGCCATGATGGGCGCGCCGACCGTTCTGGTCGAGAAGATTCCGAGCGGCGAAGAGGCGGTGAACTCGCTCCAAGTTCTGGAGCGCCATCTCGGCCGCAAGGCGCAGGCCACCATGCCGATCGAGATCGGCGGCATCAACTCCACCATTCCCCTCGTCGTCGGCGCGCGGCTCGGCCTGCCCATCGTGGACGCGGACGGCATGGGCCGCGCCTTTCCCCAGCTCGAAATGGAGACCTTCGGCGTCTACGGCGTGTCGGGCAGCCCGATGGTCGTCTCGGACGAGGATGGCGACCACGCGCTGATCATGGCGCGCGACAACCGGGACATGGAATGGCTCTCGCGCGGCGTCGCCATCCGCATGGGCGGCTGCGCCTATATCGCGGAATATTCGATGTCGGGCGCGGACGTGAAGCGCACGGCCATCCCCAACACGCTGACCCTCGCCATGCGGATCGGCCGCACGCTGCGCGAGGCCAAGAGCCGCCATCTCAACCCGTTCGAGGCGCTGCTGGAGCTGCTGCCCAAAACGCTCTACCATCACGGGCGCATCATCTTCACCGGCAAGATCGCGGACATGCGGCGCGAAACGCGCAACGGCTTCTCGCTCGGCCATGCCCGCATCGACGGGCTCGGGCGCTTCTCCGGCACGATGGAGATCGAGATTCAGAACGAGAACCTGATCGCGCGCGTCGGCGGCGTGGTGAAGGCCATCGTGCCCGATCTTATCTGCATCATGGATTCCGAAACGGCCGAGCCGATCACCACCGAGAACCTGCGCTATGGGCAGCGCGTCTCCGTCATGGCCGTGGCCGTGCCCGAGATCATGCGCACGCCCGAAGCGCTGGCCGTGTTCGGCCCCTCCTGCTTCGGGCTCGACCATCCGTTCGTGCCGATCGAAACCATGGCCTTGTGATGCGTGAGATCACGATTCACGATCTCGACGATCTGGCCGTCGGCGCGGCCATTCTGGGCACGGGCGGCGGGGGCGATCCCTATATCGGCAAGCTCGTCGCCCGCGCGGCGCTGGAGGAGCACGGCCCCGTCCGCCTCCTGTCGCTGGAGGAGGTGCCCGATGGCGCGCAGGTCGTCGCCTGCGGGGCCATGGGCGCGCCGACCATCCTGATCGAGAAACTGCCGGGCGGCGAGGAGATGGAAACCGCCTTCGCCGCCTGGGAGCGCCATACCGCGCGACGCATCGAGGCGGTGATCCCCTTCGAGGCGGGCGGGGTCAATTCCATGGCGCCGATCGCGGTGGCCGCCCGGCGCGGCCTGCCGGTGATCGACGCGGACGGCATGGGCCGCGCCTTTCCCCAGCTCGAAATGGAGACCTTCAACGTCTACGGCGTCCCCGCCTGCCCCACCGCCATCGCCGACGAGAAGGGCAATGTCTCCGTCATCGAGACGCCGAGCGCGGCGCAGGCCGAATGGATCGCGCGCGGGCTCACCATCCGCATGGGCGGCCAGGCCTATGTCGCCAATTACGGGATGGACGGGGCGAGCGCGCGCCGGGTTTCCGTGCCGGGCACGATGTCGCTCGCCGTCGGCATCGGGCGCACGCTGCGCGAGGCGAAAGCGGCGCGGCGCGATCCCGTCCAGGCGCTCGTCGGCTTCTTCGCGGGCACGCATTACGGCTGCGCGCGGCTCATCGGCGCGGGCAAGGTCGCCGATCTCTCGCGGCGCGAGGTCAATGGCTGGTCGGTCGGCACGGTGCGGATCGAGCCTTTCGAGCCGGGGGCCGATCCGATCCTGGTGGAAATCCAGAACGAGAATTTGGTGGCCGAGCAAGGTGGCCAGGTGCTGGCCGTCGTGCCCGACCTCATCTCCATTCTGGATCTCGACACGGCGGAAGCCATCCCGACCGAGCGCCTGCGCTATGGCCAACGCGTCAACATCCTGGCCGTCCGCGTGCCCGAGATCATGCGCACGCCCGAAGCCTTGGCGATCTTCGGCCCGGCCGCCTTCGGCCTGAAGCACGCGTATCGCCCGCTGTCGGAGACGTAGAACCTTGATGTCGGCCGCCCTCCAGTGCAGCACTTCTGCGACGGAAGGCGGTTGGGCACCTGATGGCATGAATTCGACAGACAAGCGCTGGGGGCTCGCGTCGGAAGCGTTCCGCCCGCCTCGCCGGATGCCCGACATCATCGAACGGCGTTCGCTGATCGAGCGCCTTCGATCGGCTGTCGAGGGCCAGATCGTGCGCGTTCTGGCCCCCGCAGGCTACGGCAAGACCGAGCTTCTCGCCGCGTTTTACCAGACGCTGCGGATGGACGGGGTGCCGGTCGGCTGGCTAGACATGGCACGCCTCGGCCGCAAGCCGCTTGCGCCCGCGCTGGCCGCCGCCTTCGGCTTTTCCGAATTGGCCGCAGACGCCGAAATCTCTCTGGATACTGTGATCGAGGCCATTGCCGCCATTCCGGCGCAACGCAGTGTCGTGCTTCTGGATGGCGTCGCGCCTGTTCATGGGCCTTTGCTCGGGCCCCTTCTGGAGATGCTGCCCGATCGCATCAGCCTCGTCATGGCCTCCCGCCACGATCCCGGTATTCCCATCTCGCGCTTTCGGATCCGTGGTCTTCTCAGCGATCTCGGCCCCGCCGATTTGGCTTTCACGACGGCGGAAACGCGGCGTCTCGCGGCCCATTGGAGCCTGGGGGACCTGGATCGGCTCTGCAAGGCCACGCTCGGATGGCCGGCCTTGGTCAGGCTCGCCGTCTTGTCCCTTTCAGGCAGACGTGACGAACGTGAAATGGAGCGGGTGTGCAGTGGTGCCCATCCCGATATTCGCAGCTTTGTGCGGGAAGAGGTCCTGGCTGGGACAGGGCCAGGGGACGCGACCATTCTGTCGGTCGCGGCCTGTCTCGGCGAAGCGCCGCGCCTTCTCATTTGCGAATTGGCCGGGGCCGCCGACGGGCGTTCGCCCGAGAAACTGGACGATCTCGTGCCTGCTCTCCTTCCGCTGGACGAGCGGGCGGATTGGTTCGCCTGCCATCCCATGATGCGCGCCGTCCTGCGCATCGATCTGGCGGCCGAGGAAACGCGGCAGCTTCATTCGCAGGCAGCCGCCTGGTTCGCCGGCCAAGGCCTTATCGAAAAGGCGGTTCTCCATGCCGGCCATGCCGGCGATTTCGGCTTTGCCGCCCACACGATCCAGGCGGCGGGCGGCGTCGATCTCTTTCTGCGGGCGGGCTACAAGGTGCTGCGCCGGCTTCTGGACGGACTGCCCACTGAGGTGATCGAGGCATCGCCGGGGCTGCGCCTCTGCGCCGCCCTGGTTCTGGCCAAAGAGGGCCGAATTCTCGCCGCGCGAGAGGCGATGGACGAGTTGAAAGCGCTGGCGCGGGACAATCGCCAGGCCGAATTGCCCGAGCATGTCGTCGTCCATATCGACTCGCTTCTCGACATCTACGAAGATCGTCGCTTCGAGCCTGAGCAGATCGAGTGGCTGGAGAATCGCCTGCGCTCGCAGCGCCTGCGCGATACCTGGGAGCTCGGCTGGCTGCACAACCATTTGTGCATTGCCCATACGCGGCAGGGCGCATTGAGGCGGGCCCGGCTTCACGCGCTGAAAGCGCTGGAATGCTACCGCAGCGAAGGCACCCCCTATGCGCAGGCTTTCATGCTGGTGCATCTAGCGCTGGTCAATCTGATGGGCGGTCGGTTGGCGGCCGCAGCCCATTTCAGCCGGCAGGCCGAAGACCTCGCTCGGCGCACGCAAGGCCATGACGAGACGCTGCTGGCGATCGCCCGCATCCCTTTGGCCGAAGCGCTCTACCGCCAGGGCCACGTGCGCGCCGCCGACAGTATTCTGGAGGAGTGCCTGCCGCTCGTGGCGGCAGGCGAGGGCTGGGTCGATCTCTATGCGCGCGGCTTCGTCAGTTGGGCACGGTGCCGGTTTCGGCTGAAGGGCCTGGACGAGGCGCTGCGCATCACGGATCGTGCCACGCGCGTCGCCGAGGACCGCCGCCTGCCGCGCCTCGATCTCGTGGTGACGATCCTGCGCGTCGAACTCCTGACGCTAGCCGGCGCGCTTGGGGCCGCCGAACAGGCCGCCCGCGCCCTGCCGGGCGAGGGCGGATGGCCGACGCGCCGCGAGATGCGCGACGCGCAGGTCGCGCTCGCCCGGCTCCGCCTGCAGCAAGGCGAGAGCGATGAAGCGCGCCGCCTGCTTCTCGACCTTGTGTCTCATACGCAGGACGACGACGACGCGCTGACCGGACTGAGCGCCCGGATCGTTCTGGCGGAAGCCTGCCATGCCGGCCACGATCCAGCCGCAGGAATGGAGACCCTGATCGAGGCCGCATCGTTGGCGTTGGAGCACGATCTGGTGGAGCCCTTCGTGGCGGAAGGCGAGAGCTTTCGCGATCTGGTGCGGGCCCTGATGCGGCGCTCTGGTCTGGCGACCTTTCCCTCTGACATCGCGGCCTTTCTCAACCGCATTCTGGCGCTCGGCGGCGGCGGGTTGGAGCGTCCCGGTCTGGGCCTCCTGTCGGAGCGCGAACTCGGCGTCCTCACTCTCATGGCCGCCGGCCACAGAAACAAGCAGATCGCCCGCGACCTCGGTATCACGGAGGCGACCGTGAAGTTCCATATCAAGAATCTGTTCGCCAAGCTCGGCGTCAGCCGCCGCGCCGTAGCCGTTTCCCTCGCCTCCGCCATGGGCCTCCTTGAACAGTCTCCCACGCCGGGGGGCGGCCACAAACGAGGAGAACTCTGATCCGATGGGACCTGTGCGCGGCGGGCTGGGATTTGGGTTTGCAGCAGTCAGTTTTGAGGCGCTTTTGGCTTCCGGCGGTCCCTGTCGGACAAATCGGTGCCGCCTTCATGCCACTCGCTCCAGCAGGATATGGCGCGCTCGGATTAGGTTGAAGGCAATCGCCTCGTTATAAGCCCGGGATGCGGCGAACGGTTCAAGGCCTTGCTCAGGAACTGTTTTGCGGCCTTTGTCATGCGGGTCTGGCAGACATAGAAGTTCAGCGTCTCTCCGCCATCGCGGATCTGGAAAGCGGACTTCGGCCAGATGCCAGCGGTCAGGGCTTCGATCAAGCGTTATCCAATCTCCCAACTCCTGTAGTGCCGTGCAGATGGCTATCTTTGATCGCGTCGACCAACGGCATGGTCGCGATGCGTGGGCGTTCTGGGTCGCGCTCTTGTAAATTAGATTATTCTAAATTAGATGTCTCTCACACAAGGAGAGCGTCATGGACAACGTGCAGGAGTTCGAAGCCAAGGCGAGCGAGGTCGCCGCGATCCTGAAGGCAGTCGCCAACGAGCGGCGCCTGATGCTTCTGTGCAAGCTCCTCGACATGGGCGAGGCGAACGTCGGCACGCTCGCCGAGGCCGTCGGCCTGTCTCAGTCGGCGCTCTCCCAGCATCTCACCGTTCTGCGCGAGCAAGGCATCGTCGCCTACCGGCGCGAGAGCCAGACGCTCTGGTACCGCATTGCCGATCCCCGGATCACGGCGTTGTTCGGGGCGCTCCAAGGTCTGTTCTGCCCGCCGAAAGACGGGACTACCCCTGCGCCCCCCTCGCACACGTTCACCGCCTGAGGATCTGCGACCATGGACCAGTTCACCCTCATGTCCGCCCTCGGCGGCGGCCTGCTGATCGGCCTCTCCGCCGCGATCCTGCTGCTCGCCAACGGGCGCATCGCCGGCATCAGCGGCATTCTCGACGGGGCGCTCAAGCCGGGCGGGTCGGAGACCGGGTGGCGCCTCGCCTTCCTGGTCGGGCTACTGGCCGCCGTGCCCGTGATGGCGCTCGCCGGCTACGCCCTGCCGGACGTGCAGGTGGGGAAGACGCTTCCCGTCGTCGCGCTCGCCGGCGTCCTCGTCGGCTTCGGCACACGCCTCGGCTCGGGTTGCACCAGCGGTCACGGCGTCTGCGGCATCGGACGCGGGTCCGGCCGCTCGATCGCCGCGACGCTCACCTTCATGGCGAGCGCCATCGCCACCGTCTTCGTCGTCCGCCACGTCCTCGGAGCCTGACCCATGGCCCGCATCCTTCTCGCCCTCCTGTCCGGCCTCGTCTTCGGCATCGGGCTCGTCGTCTCGCAGATGGTCGTCCCGGAGAAGGTCCTCGGCTTCCTCGACGTGTTCGGGGCCTGGGACCCGAGCCTCGCCTTCGTCATGGGCGGCGCGATCCTCGTCACGGCGCCCGCCTTCGCGCTGGCCCGGCGCATGGGACGGCCGCTGGCCGCCCCGCGCTTCGAGATCCCGACGCGCCGCGACATCGACGCCCGGCTTCTCTCGGGCGCCGCGATCTTCGGCCTCGGCTGGGGGCTCGTCGGCCTGTGTCCCGGTCCCGCGCTCGCCGCGATCGGTCTGGCCCTGAAGCCTGCGCTCGTCTTCGTCGCGGCGATGGTCGTCGGGATGCTCCTGTTCCGCCTGACGCTGGATCGGAACGACGCGACGTCCTCGGTCGTGTCGAGCCGGGAGACGGACGCATGACCGCCGCTCCCGTCATGCTCGCCGCCGCGACGGGTTCGGGTGGCCTCGTCGGCCTCGTCCTCGGCCTCTTCGGTGGCGGCGGCTCGATCCTCGCGGTCCCGCTCCTCGTCTACGTCGTCGGCATCGCCTCGCCGCACGTGGCGATCGGAACCAGCGCGGTCGCGGTCGCCGCCAGCGCGCTCGGCAACCTCGTGCCCCATGCAAGGGGCGGCCGGGTGAAGTGGCGTTGCGCCGCCGTCTTCGCCCTCGCCGGGGTCGCCGGCTCGCTCGCGGGCGCGGCGGCAGCAAAAGCAGTCGACGGCGAGCGGCTCCTCGCCCTCTTCGGCCTCGTGATGATCGGCGTCGGCCTCGCCATGATGCGCCGCCGGGGCACGGCGGGCGACCCGGCCGTCCGCCTGACCTGGGAGAGCGCCCGCCGGCTCCTTCCGATGCTGGTCGGCATCGGGTTCATGGTCGGCCTGTTCTCCGGCTTCTTCGGGATCGGCGGCGGCTTCCTGATCGTGCCGGGCCTCGTGCTGGCGACCGCCATGCCGCTCGCCTACGCCATCGGCACCTCGCTCGTCGGCGTCGCGGCCTTCGGCGCGGCGACCGCAGGAAGCTACGCCCTGTCCGGCCTCGTCGACTGGCCCGTCGCCACCCTCTTCGTCGCCGGCGGCCTCGTCGGCGGCTGGGCGGGGTCCGCGCTCGGCACACGCCTCGCCGGCCACAGCCAAGCGCTCGGCCTCGCCTTCGCCGGCCTCGTCGTCGCCGTCGGCCTCTTCATCGTCGCCAAGGGGTTCGGCGCACTCGTCGCCTGATCCCGCCCTTCGAACCACCCACCCACCGTCAGGAGAACCGCCATGTCGTCCCCGACACAAGACCGTCTCGCCGGCACGCCCGTCGTCACCGGCTTCTTCGACAAGCGCACGTTCAGCGTCCAGTACGTCGTCGCGGACCCTGAGACGCGGGCCTGCGCCATCATCGACCCCGTGCTCGACTTCGACCCGAAGTCGGGCGCGACCGCCACGACCTCGGCCGACGATATCCTCGCCTTCATCGAGCGCGAGAGCCTTCGCCTTGAATGGATTCTCGACACGCATCCGCATGCCGACCACTT
This sequence comes from Aureimonas sp. N4, assembly GCF_001463925.1. Taxonomy (NCBI): domain Bacteria; kingdom Pseudomonadati; phylum Pseudomonadota; class Alphaproteobacteria; order Hyphomicrobiales; family Aurantimonadaceae; genus Aureimonas; species Aureimonas sp. N4. Next base: position 92,679 of record NZ_BBWS01000051.1, read on the forward strand.
CTCGGCGGCCGGTTACCTGCACGACCGGACGGGCGCACCGACGGCGATCGGAGAGAAGGTGCGCGGGGTCCAGGCGCTCTGGCAGGGCCTCTACCACATCGAGGGCTGCTGCCCGGCCGACGGCTCGCAGTGGAACCGGCTCTTCGCGGACGGCGAGCGCTTCCAGATCGGCAACCTCGAGGCCGAGGTCCTGTTCACGCCGGGCCACACGCTGGCTTCGATCGCCTACCGGATCGGCGATGCCGTCTTCGTCCACGACACGCTGTTCATGCCGGACGGCGGCACGGCGCGGGCCGACTTCCCCGGCGGCAGCGCCGGGGCGCTCTGGGACAGCATCCAGCGCATCCTCGCCCTGCCGGGCGACACGTGCGTCTTCACGGGCCACGACTACCAGCCGGGCGGGCGCGAGCCGGCCTGGGAATCGACGATCGACGAGCAGCGCCGCACGAACGTCCACCTCGTGAAGGCGCCGACGCGCGAAGCCTTCGTCAGGCTGCGCGAGGACCGCGACCGCGAACTCGCCATGCCGAACCTCATCCTTCATTCGCTCCAGGTGAACATCCGGGGCGGCCGCCTGCCGGAACCCGAGGACGACGGTCGGCGCTATCTGAAGATCCCGCTCGACGCGCTAGAAGGGGCGGCCTGGTGAACGCGAAGGAGAGACCCATGACCATACGCAGCGCGAAGGACGTCGTCGCCGAGGCCCGCGCCGGGGTGAGAAGCATCACGGCCGAGGAGGCCGTGGCCGAGATCTGCAACCCGGACACCGTGGCCGTCGACGTGCGCGAGGCCAACGAACTGGTGAAGACCGGGACCGTCGCGGGGGCCGTCCATGTCCCGCGCGGCCTCCTCGAGTTCCAGGCCGATCCATCGAGTCCCAGCCACAACCCGCGGCTCGACCCCGCCAGGCGGATCGTCCTGTTCTGCGCCTCGGGCGGTCGCTAGACGCTGGCGGCCAAGACGCTGACCGAGATGGGCTTTGCCGACGTCGCCTCGGTCGAGGGCGGCTTCCCGGCGCTGGAGAAGGCCGGGGCGAGGACGAGCGCGACCTGATCCCACTCTCCGAACCCAACCCCATCGTCAGGAGAAGGGCCATGTCGCTCCCGACACACGACGGTCTCGCCGGTACGTCCGTCGTCACGGGCTTCTTCGACAAGCGCACGTTCAGCGTCCCGTATGTCGTCGTCGCCCCGGAAACGCGCGCTTGCGCCCTCATCGCCCCCCTGCTCGACTTCGATGCTCCGCCGAGGCAATGGCCAAGGCGGAGTCCCGCTTCGTCTTGCAGGACAGGCCAGTCGAGGACACCGGGGTCGCGGATTGCACCTGGGCGAGCGCGGGAAGGGCCTTGCCGGACAGGGCGCCCAGGAGAAGGGAGGCTGTCGGGAGCGTCGCGCGCATCGAGTTGTCTTGCTGGAGGAGAGACAACCACGAGAAGGCGAGCAACGAACGGGTTGCGGTTATACGAAAGCGTATAGGATGTCTCTGCCGGGCGTTCCCGAGCGATGCGGCTCACGCTCGGCTCCGCCTCGTTCATCACCAGATCCGCATGCGGTTCAGGAGGCCGTCGCGCCGGATGAACTGGTGGTTCAGGGCGCCGGCGATGTGCAAGACGGTGAGCGTAAGGATCGCCCAGCCGATCGCTCCGTGAAGCTCGAAGAGCTGGTCGCTCCGATCCTCGTTCATGGCTACGAGATCGGGCAGCGCTAGCCCGAAGAAGCGGATCGTATCGCCCGACAGCGCCGAGGCGTACCAGCCGACAACAGGCATGGCCACGAGGAGCGCATAAAGCGCGGCCTGCACCAGCGTCGCCAGACGCATCTCCCAGCGCGGCGTGTCGCCGGGCAACGGCTCGATCGGGTGGGTCAGGCGCCAGACGATGCGCGCGGCGACAACGAGCAGGATCAGGAGGCCGAAGGATTGGTGCAGGGCGACGAGTGACGCGCCGGTGTCGCTGGGGCCCAGCGCATCGAAGGTCCAGGCTAGCCCGAACATGACGACGAGAAGACCGGCCGTCAGCCAATGCAGCATACGCGTGGGGAGAGGGAGCGGAGGCGGCCGTCCGGCGCTGGAACGCTCGCTGCGGTAGGTTACAGACACGTATAGTTCCCCGAGTTGTCAATCAATATCCACTCCTACAATACTCTCCCTACGAAGATCGGGGCAAATACACCGAGCCTTCAAAATCGGAGTGCGAAAATGAATTTTGCGAAGCTTGCTACAACTGCCGCCGTCCTCGCCTTGCTCGGTCCCGTCTCAGCCTTCGCCGCCGAGACGGTCTCAGTGCAACTCGTGGGCGAGCGTGGTGGCCAGATGGCGATCAAGCTCGACAAGACCGAGGTGCCGGCGGGCGAGGTGACGTTCCAAGTCGCCAACGTCGCGGCCAACACACCGCACGAGATGGTCGTGATCAAGCTCGACAAGCCGGGCGAAACGCTGAAGGTCGATCCCGCCAAGAACCGCGTCGACGAGAAGTCGCTGATGAGCATGGGCGAGGTGTCCGACCTCAAGGCAGGCCAGTCCGGCAAGCTCACGGTCAAGCTGAAGCCCGGTTCCTACGAGCTGATCTGCAACATCAAGGGTCACGTCGCAGCCGGCATGGTCGCCATGTTCACCGTCAAGGGCTGAGCGCGGCTCGCCGCCTCGGGGAGAACGCCAACACGTTCCTCGGGACGGCGGCCCATCTGACCTTTGCGTGATCCCCGGAGCAGGAGCGAAAGAAGGCCGGGACCTTTGGCGGGTCCCGGCCTTCTGTCACTGGACCCTTGAGGCCCCGACGCCCGCAGCGCCGGTGTTCCGGTCAGGCGTGGCGTGCAGGCCACCGCGAGCATCCAGGCTCCATTCGGGTGACGGGGCGGCGAGCGTGCGCCTGCCGCCCCCGCGGCATCAAGCGGCCATCGGTGCGTGGCGGCGGTGGCCCTTCACATCGTAGCGATCGAGCATCATGACCTTGTCCCAGACGCGCACGAAATCGTGCCGGAAACGCTCCTCTCCGTCGCGGCCCGCATAGGCATCGCAGATCGAACGGAGTTGGGCGTTGGACCCGAACACGAGGTCGTTGCGTGAGGCCGTGAAACGCTGCTCACCCGTTTCGCGGTCAACCAGCGCGAATGTCAGGGCCGCATCGTCGAGCTTGTGCCACTCGAGTTCCGTGCTCAGGAGGTTTTGCAGGAAGTCGGTCGAGAGCGTGCCGATACGGTCCGTGAAGATGCCCGTCTGCGAACCGTCGTGGTTGGCGCCGAGCGCGCGCAGGCCTGCCGTCAGGACCGTCCATTCGGGCGCTGTCAGCTTCATCAGATTGGCCTTGTCGAGGAACATCTCCTCTGGCGAGACGCCCCTCGCGATCTCGCCGAAGCCCTCATCGACATAGTTGCGGAAGCCGTCCGCCACCGGCTTCAGCCAAGTGAACATCTCGATGTCGGTGAGATCCTGCGTGGTGTCGACGCGGCCCGGCGTGAACGGCACGCGGAGCTCGCCGCCCGCCTCGCCCGCCGCCTGCTCGACGGCGACGCAGCCGCCGAGGACGATGAGGTCCGCCAGCGACACGCGCTTGCCGTCGCCGCGCCCCTCGTTGAACGCCGCCATGACGCCGCGCAGCGCCTCGACCACCGGCAGGGTGCGGCGGTTGACGGGCCAGCTCCTCTGAGGCTCAAGCGCCAGACGGCCGCCGTTCGCACCCCCGCGTTTGTCGCTGTCGCGATAGGTGGAGGCGGCGGAGAAGGCCGTGAAGGCAAGGTCCGAGACGGAAAGCCCGGTGTCGCGGATGCGCGCCTTCAGATCGGCGATCTCGGCCTCGCCGACGAGATCGTAGTCGCGCTCGGGCAGCGGGTCCTGCCACAGGAGCCCGTCCTCGATCGTCACCTCGGGGCCGAGATATCGGTGCTTGGGCCCCATGTCGCGATGGGTCAGCTTGTACCAGGCCTTGGAGAAGGCCTGCGTGAAAGCGTCGAAATCGGCGAGGAACTTCTCGCAGACCTTGCGGTACTCGGGATCCACCTTCAGCGCGATGTCGGTGGTCATCATCATCAGCGGGTTCATCTGCCCGACGACATGGGCGTCGGGGGTCTTCGGCGCGTCGGGGTCTTCCGGCGTCCACTGGATCGAGCCGGCGGGGCTCTTCGTCTGCTTCCATTCGAAGCGGAAGAGATTCTCCAGATAGCTGTTGTCCCAGCGCGTCGGATCGGGGGTCCAGGAGCCCTCGATGCCGTTGGTCATCGTGTCCTTGCCATGGCCGGTCCCGCGCGGGTTGTGCCAGCCGAGGCCCATCGCCTCCATGGGCGCCATCTCCGGCGGGGGGCCGATCTCGCGCGTGGGTGTCATACCGTGGCTCTTGCCGAAGGCGTGACCGCCGGCAATGAGGGCCACCGTCTCCTCGTCGTTCATCGCCATGCGGGTGAAGGTGATGCGGATGTCGCGTGCCGAGCCCATCGGGTCGCCGTCGCCGTTGGAACCCTCCGGATTGACGTAGATCAGCGCCTGATGCGAGGCGGCGAGCGGGTTCTCAAGATCGTAGTCGGGATCGCCGTTCTGGCCGCGCCAGCGCTTGTCGCGCGCGGTCATCTTAGAAACGTCGTCGGTCTTTTCCATGTCGAGGACTTCGGGTCCCCAGTAGGTCGCGTTGTCGGCCTCCCAGGCGTCGAGACGCCCGCCGCCGAACCCGTAGGTGGGAAGGCCCATGATCTCCAGCGCGCAATTGCCGGTCAGCACCATCAGGTCGGCCCAGGACAGGGCGTTGCCGTACTTGTGCTTGATCGGCTGCAGGAGGCGGCGCGACTTGTCGGTGTTGCCGTTGTCCCACCAGGACGAGATCGGCGCGAAGCGCTGCATCCCCGTTCCCGCGCCGCCGCGCCCGTCGGCGATGCGGTAGGTGCCCGCCGCGTGCCAGGCCATGCGAACCATCTGCGGGCCGTAATTGCCGTAATCCGAGGGCCACCACGCGACGGATGTGGTCAGAAAGGCCTTGATGTCTCGCTTCAGCTCGGCGAGGTCGATCTTGTTGAATTCGGCCGCGTAGTCGAAGTCTGGGCCGAGAGGATCGGCGGCGAGACCGTTCTGATGAAGCACCTCGACGCGCAGGCGGTGTGGGTACCAGGCCTCCAGCGTTGGCGGGCTGCCCTGGGCTCCGCCGATCCGGTCGCCGCCGAACGGGCACTTGCCCTCCATCCTGTGGGTCTCGGTGTTGGTCTTGTCGTTCGATAGGTTGTCCATGGCCGCAACCGCTCCGTCTGCCAGCGCCGCGCTCACAAGGTTGTCGAGGTCGCAGGACGGTACCCGTCGCGACCACGTGCCAATCTCTGCAAACCGACGTCTTTAGGTGGGCATACAAATGGAGCAGACACAGCGGACAGCAATCCGAATTGCCGAACGGTATAGAGGCGGACACGCCCCGGTAGAGTTCGGCTGGGGTGGTGGGTGCGCTGCTCGTTGCGGATATCCAGGCAGGTGCCGTCCCGACGATGTCTGACATGACGGGAGATTGCGGGCGTGATGTGCGACGCGCCCGACCCGATCCTCGTCTTCTGCGAGGGCACTGCCGACCGCTCCAGTTTGGCATCCGCGATCTAAGACTTGGTGTCGGCTGGACAGCATGCGGGCCACGCAGCTGAACAGCTTTCGCTTCGCGACATGCACTTTCCGGACCTCGGATCGCGCATAGCGGCGATGGACAAGACCTCCGCGATCTCCGCCTCGAACTGGGTGCGGGCCTCGGATCAGCCCTTCCGGACCGCTTCGAACTGATGGGACCAATCGTCGCGAGCGCGGCGACGGCAGGCCTGGCCAACGCCTCTCCCCATATCGCCCCCTGCCCGGCTCCAATGCGCGCCCTGCGGCAAGGCTTGCCTTCCGGGTTGCTATTGGCAACGGAGACCATGCCCGTGCTGCCGGCGCCAACCTCATCCTCTGTCGCACAAATAGACAGACCACTTGACGAATTTTTATGAATTCGTAAAGTGACACCAATCCAGCGGAGCTCTTATGACCCTTTCCCGATTCGCCACCCGCCTCAATTCCTTCGGCTCCGCGCCTCACCTCTTCTGGCCGGACCTTTCGGGCAAGCCGACCTTCATGCAGATGGCTGAACGTGCTGCAACTGCGAAGGGTTTGACGGACGTCGACCTGAACTTCCCCGACCATGTGACCGATGACGCCGCGACGGTCGGCCGCCGCATCAACGATCTTGGCCTGTCGGTCAACGGTCTGGCGATGCGCTACTACACCAACCCCGCCTTCAAGCTCGGCGCCTTCACAAATCCCGATAAATCCGTGAGGCGCGAAGCCATCGACATGACGAAGCGCGGCGTCGATGCCGCGCGCGCCATGGGTGCCGACCTGATGACGCTCTGGCTCGGCCAGGACGGGTTCGACTACAATTTCCAGCTCGACTATGCCGAGGCCTGGGATCTCGAGATCGACGGCATCCGCGAGGTCGCCGAGCACGACCCGGCCTGTCAGATCTCCATCGAGTACAAGCCGGACGAGCCTCGCGCTCACGCTTTGCTGCGCGACTGCGCGACGACGCTGCTCGCGATCCAGGATGTCGGTGCGCCCAACCTCGGCGTCACGCTCGATTTCGCCCATGCGCTTTATGCCGGCGAGCAGCCCGCCTATGCCGCGCACCTCATCCATCGCCGCTCCAAGCTCCTCGGCGTCCATCTCAACGACGGCTACGCCAAGCGCGACGACGGGCTGATGGTGGGGGCGGTCCACCTGCGCTCGACGCTGGAACTGCTGCGCCAGATCCGCCGCGACGGCTATGAGGGCGCGCTCTACTTCGACACCTTCCCCGACGCCTCGGGCCTCGACCCGGTGGCGGAGTGCGAGACCAATATCGAGACCGTGCACCGGCTTCTGTCCGTTGCCGACCGCCTCGACGCCGACAACCGGCTGGGCGAGGCGCAGAGCCGCCAGGACGGCGTCGCCAGCCAGAGCATCGTCAACGCGGCACTGATCGCCTCGGCTTGACGGACGAACCGCGCGCCGGGCCGCGAGACCTGCCCGGCCAGTTTCCAATGGGAGGAATCAACCGATGACCATTTCACTGAAGGCCCTCGTGGCCGGCTGCGCCCTGTCGCTCCTCGGCACCGCCGCCTTCGCGCAGACGCTCGCTCCCCTCAACTCCGACACCGAGACCAACCGCATCGAGTGGTCGCAGCTCGACGCCAAGTTCGGCGCGGTGCCCGCAGCCCCCTCTGGCACGCGCGTCGGCGGCGTGTCCAAGACGCTCACCAACGAATACTGGCGCTCGCTGGGCGAGGGCTATCAGGACTATGCCAAGAAGGCGGGCGTCGAAGTCGTCTATCAGGCCGCCCAGAGCGAGGGCGACCAGCTCGGCCAGCTTTCCATCGCCGAGAACCTGATCAGCCAGGGCTTCTCCGCGCTTCTCCTCTCGCCGCAAACCGACAACAACCTTCAGCCCGCGCTGGAAAGCGCCGAGGCGCAGAACATTCCGGTCGTGAACGTCAACGACGCCGTGATCCCGGGCGCCCGGCACTATGTCGGCAACGTGCAGCGCGACAACGGCGTGCGGGTGGCCCAGTGGTTCCTGAAGAACCGCCCGCAGGGTGGCAAGGTCGCGGTGATCGAGGGTCAGGCGGGCGTCTTCGCCGCCGGCCAGCGCACCAAGGGCTTCTCGGAAACCATCGCCAAGGACGGCAAGTTCACCGTGGTCGCCAGCGTTCCCGGCAACTGGGACCGCCAGGTCGCCTATGACGCGGCCTCCACGATCCTCCAGCAGAACCCCGACCTCATCGGCATCTACGCCAACAATGACGGCATGGCGCTCGGCGTGGTCGAGGCCGTGAAGGCCGCCGGCCTCAAGGACAAGGTCGTGGTCTTCGGCACCGACGGCATCTCCGACGCCTATGCCTCGATCAAGGCCGGCGATCTCACCGGCACGGTGGATTCCTTCCCCGTCCTGACCGGCGAAGTCGCGATGGAAGTCGCCCTGCGCCTCGTCGGCAAGCAGGACCTGCCGCGCGTCGTCTCCACCCCGCAGGCGCTGATCACCAAGGACAATATCGACACGTTCGCGGTGAAGGGCGATGCCCTGCGCGCTGTGCTGATGAAGCAGTCCGCCAACTGATCGCCCGATCGGGGCCGCGCCATCGCGGCCCCGACCCCTCACGACGTCTCCGGGAGGGAGCGCCATGACCACATTATCAGCCGAACGCCTGACCCTGACGGATATCAGCAAGAGTTTCGGACCATTGCGCGCGCTGGACGGCGTGTCGATGAGCGTCCGGCGCGGCTCGGTGCACGGGCTGCTCGGCGAGAACGGCGCGGGCAAGTCGACGCTCCTGCGCATCCTGTCCGGCGTGATGGATCCGACGGGCGGGACGATCTCCGTCGATGGTGTTCGCGTGACCGGTCACGGGCCGCTCGTCGCCCGGCGCGCCGGGATCGCGATGATCCACCAGGAACTCCAGCACGTTCCCGAGCTCTCTGTCGCTCAGAACATGTTTCTCGGCCGTCCCCTGCGCATGGCCGGCGGCTTCCTTGTCGACCGCCGGGCGCAGGAGAGCGCTGCGCGGCAAGCTCTCGCGCCCCTCGATGCCTCGATCGACCCGGCCGCGCCCATCCGCACCCTCAAGGTCGCCCAGCGCCAGATCGTCGAGATCGCGCGTGCGCTGATGGAGGATGCCAAGATCATCGCCATGGACGAGCCGACATCGAGCCTAACCCCGGCCGAGTTCGACCGTCTGGCCATTCTGATCCGAGACCTCTCGGCGAGCGGCGTCTCGATCATCTATGTCAGCCACAAGATGGACGAGGTGTTCCGCGTCTGCGACACGGCGACGATCCTGCGCGACGGACGCAAGGTGGCGGATGTCGCCATGGCCGAAACCACGGAAGCGGACGTCGTCTCACGCATGGTCGGGCGCGAGCTGGCCCATGCCGAGCACAAGGGCTTTGCGACCGACGACGTGGTGCTCGACGTGGAAAACCTGTCGCGCGGCGGGGCGGTGAAGGGCGCGAGCTTCCAGCTCAAGCGTGGAGAGGTGCTGGGCATTTCGGGTCTGGTCGGCGCCGGGCGCACCGAACTCCTGCGCCTCGTCGCGGGGGTTGATCGGCCGGACGCGGGATCGATCCGTGTCGAAGGTCGCTCTCTGGCGCTCGGCAATCCACGCACGGCCATCCGCGCCGGGCTCGGTCTCCTGCCCGAGGAGCGCAAGCGCGACGGCATCGTCGCGCGCCGCTCGATCCGCTCGAACATCGCGCTCTCCTCGATGAGACGCTTCTCGCGCGCCGGCTTCGTGCGCCGCCGAGCCCTCCATGCCGAGAGCCTCAAGCTGATGCAGGACATGAACCTGCGCCCGCTCGACGTCGAGAGGCCCATCGGCCAGTTCTCCGGCGGCAACCAGCAGAAAGCCATCATCGGTCGCTGGATCGCCGCGGGCGCCCGCATCCTTCTCTTCGACGAGCCGACACGCGGCATCGACGTGGGCGCCAAGGCCGAGATCTACGCCTTGATCGAGCGCCTCGCCGCCGAAGGACGGTCGGTGATCGTCGTTTCCTCCGAGCTGCCCGAAATCCTGCGCGTTTCCGACCGTGTTCTGGTCATGCGCGAAGGCGCGGTTGCCGGCATCCTGGCGCGGGACGCGATCAGCGAGGAGGCGATCGTCGCCCTCGCCGTGCCGCAGTCGGCCCGCTCCTCCTCCCATTCCTCCCGTTCGGGGCAGTGACGCTCATGACCTCCATCGACAGCCTTCCCGCCGCCCCCAAGCGCGGCCTCAAGCTCGGCTTCGGCCTGCGCGACGCGGGCACCCTCATCGGACTTCTCGTCATCGTCGGCGTCTTTGCCGCGCTCAGTCCCAATTTCCTGACCGAACGCAATATCCTGAACATCCTTCAGCAGTCCTCGATCAATGCCTGCGTGGCGCTCGGCATGACGCTCGTGATCATCTCGGGCGGCATCGACCTGTCGGTCGGCCCGACCGCCGCCATCGCGGCCGTCGCCGCCGCCGCCCTGATGGTCGGCGGCGCTCCGATCGTCATCGCCATTCCCGCCGCGATCCTGTTCGGCATGGCGGCGGGCGCGGTGAACGGGGCGCTCGTCGCCTATGGCGGGCTCCAGCCCTTCATCGTCACGCTCGGCACGCTCTCGCTCTACCGGGCCTCGGCCCTGATCTATACGGGCGGCAACCCGATCTTCGGCATTCCGCCCGCGTTCCGGGCGCTCTTCAACGGCGATATCCTGGGCGTCCCGACGCCCGTGGTTCTCGTCGCCATCTTGGCGCTGATCGTCTGGGTCGTCCTCAACAAGACCCCGCTCGGCGAGTATTTCCTGGCGGTCGGTGGCAACGAAGAGGCCTCGCACATCGCCGGCGTGCCGGTCGCGATGACCAAGATCGCGGCCTATGTCATCTCCGGTGGCCTTGCCTCCATCGCCGGCCTGATCCTCGTCGGACGCCTCGGCGCAGCCGACCCGACGCTCGGCAATCTCTGGGAACTCGACGCGATCGCGGCGGCCGCGATCGGCGGTGCCTCGTTGATGGGCGGCAAGGGCTCTGTGGTCGGCACCATCCTCGGCGCCATCATCCTGGGGAGCTTGCGCAACGGGCTGACGCTTCTCAATGTCCAGGCGTTCTATCAACTCCTCGCCACCGGCCTTATCATCCTCGTCGCCATGCTGATCGACCGCGCGACCAGGGGACGGGGATGAATATGAGTTTCAGCGATCCGAGGACCATCGGTCCCCGGATCCGCATGATGATGCCGCAACTGACGCCGCTCGAAGGCCGGGTGGTCGAGATGATCCTCGGCCGCCGGGACTTCGACGAGACCACCGCCCTCAAGAGCGTGGCCGAGGATGCGGGCGTCTCGGAGGCGATGCTGGTGAAGATCGCCAAGAAGCTCGGATTCTCCGGCTTCAAGGACTTTCGAGCCGGCATTGCCGACTATAATCGCCTGCCCACCGCCGATCTGCATCAGGAACTGTCGCCCGACGACAGCGGGGCCCAGATCGCGCAGAAGGTCTTTCGCACCTCCATCCATGCGCTGGAGGAAACGCTCTCCATCCTCGACTCCGAAGCCTTCGAGCGTGCCGCCGATCTCATCTTCGCCGCCCGGCAGCGCGACCTCTACGGGATCGGTGGCTCGGCCCAGATCGCCCGCGACGTAGCCCACAAGTTCCTGCGCATCGGCGTGCGCACCAGTGTCTTCGACGACGCGCACATGATGCTGATGTCGGCGGCGCTCCTGACGGAAGGCGATGTCGCCATCGCCTTTTCGCATTCCGGCCAGACCACGGCGGTCCTCGAACCGCTGGAACTGGCCCGCAAGCGCGGGGCGCGCACGATCGCGCTCACCAACTACGCGACATCGCCGATCGCCGAGATCGCCGACGTCGTCCTCTGCTCGACGGCGCAGGGCTCGCCGCTTCTGGGCGAGAACGCGGCCGCCCGCGTCGCCCAGCTCATCATTCTCGACGCCGTCTTCGCAGCTGTCGCCCAGCGCGACCTCAAGGCGGCGGAACGCAACCTCGCGGCCACAATGGGGGCCGTCAAAACCAAGCGACGAAACACATGAGCACTCCCGCCAAACCCGTGATCGTGGTCGTCGGCAGCTTGCACTACGACATCATGGTCGACGCGCCGGACAGGCCGCGCAAGGGCGAGACGGTGACCGGCTACGCCTGGGCGCCGAAGTTCGGCGGCAAGGGCGGCAACCAGGCTGCGAGCGCGTCCAAGGCGGGCGCCGAAGTCCGCATGGCGGGCGCCGTGGGCGACGACGAATTCGGCCGCTTCCTTCTCGCCGCGCTGGGTAACTCGGACGTCGACGCCACACGTGTCGCCACCCTGCCCGGTATCGGCTCGGGCATGAGCGTTGCCATCTCGGATTCCGAAGGCGATTACGGCGCGGTGATCGTGTCGGGCGCCAATCTGAAGATCGACACAGCGTCGCTCTCGGCGGGAGATCTCTGGAAAGACGCCAAGGCCCTGATCCTCCAGAACGAGGTGCCGGACGCCGTCAATCTTGCCGCCGCCCAAGCCGCGCGCGAAGCGGGAGCGATCGTCTGCCTCAACGCGGCCCCTTTCCGGGCACTCCCAAGCGAGCTTGCCGCGCTGGTGGACGTGCTGATCGTCAACGCGATCGAGGCCGAGGAGCTTTGCGGACGCCCCGTCACCGACCTGGCGTCTGCGACCGCCGCGGCTCGCGAGCTTGCGACACGCTTTCCCGGCGTGGTCGTCACGGCCGGAGGGGCAGGTGTCGCGGGCGTTCGGTCCGGCGATGCGCCCGTTGCGCTCGAAGCCCTACCCGTGCGTCTCGTCAGCACCCACGGAGCCGGAGACGCCTTTGTCGGCGCCCTCGTCCGCTCTCTCGCCGCCGGCGCATCCTTCGCCGAAAGTCTTTCTGCGGCCAACGAAGCGGCAGCCCGGCACGTTTCCGCCCGGTCATGATGGTCGCGGACCATCGCTGCTCACTCGGCCGTGAGCGGCAGCACCGGCTGCGGCTAAAGGTGTGTGGTCGAGGCGCTTAGGGTGATGAGGGATTAAGGGAGCCGACCGATGGCTCGCGGTGCGCTGATGAAATCCGGGCGCTGGAGGGTCGAGAGTTCGGTTGCTGGGCTCAACCCGCTCCGACGTTTCGTCCATTCCCTACAAGCGGCCCGTCGATACCCATCGGGCTTTTCGGCACGCTCGGTGCCACCCCCTCCGCAGCAGGCCGATTTGTTAGGCGCTGCCTGCTCGCCCGCCTCCCCTCGCCTCCCGGCGTCCCTTCAACGTCGCGGCGAAGACGTCCTCCGTGCGGTCGATATGCGCGCCCAGCAGCTCGCATAAGGCATCCGGCTGGTTGTCGGTCGCCATGGCCAGGAACCGCTCATGCTCGCCGAAGGAGATCCGGCGCAGATCGTGGGCCGGCGAGGTCAGGGTCGTGCGCAGAGCCGCGATCTGGCCGGAAACGAGATCATAGGCGTCTCGGATATAGGGATTGCCCGAGTGGTTGACGAAGCATTGATGAAGGCTTGAATCGAGGCGGCCATAGGCGACGACGTCGCCGTCGGCGAGCGCATCCCTCATCCGGGCCACGATGATCTGAAGGTCCTTGACCAGAGCGCTGCGCGCGTGTCCGAGCGCCAGATGGATCGCCCCCATCTCCAGCATCTTCCGAAACCGGCAAACGTCGATGACGTCCTGCGGAACGGGGTCGAAGACGAAGGTGCCGCGCTTGGGCTGAATGGATACCAGCCCCTGGAGCTGCAGCCGGATCATCGCGTCGCGAACCGGCGTGCGGCTGACACCGAGGCTCTCGGCGAGGCGCTCCTCCGAGATCTGTTCGCCTAGGGCGAAATCTCCGTCGATGATGGCTTGGCGCACACGCTCCACCACGAGCTGGGCGAGCAGTTTCGGCTGCTTGATCTTCAAGGATTTCAAAAGAGGAGCCCACCTGCCCGGAGCCACGCGATGCCGAATGTTCCCATGTATGCAGAACACGGCGACCGCTATCACCACGGTGCCGGGCGATCAACGCGTCATGCCGATGCGCCGTTGACGTAGCAGCCTTTGCCTGACACACAATGATGTATACCGTACACTAATGTGAATGGTCCGCAGCGCTCAATGCTGCCATCGAAAAGGGGAACTTTGCGGATGGAGCCGAATGACATCCGGCACGGGCCGCACCTCGAAACGTGGCGCCATCACGGCTTCGGGCCGAGGGCGTCGGTTCACGTCAAGTTTGAAACGAGCTAAGGGCGCCATGTCGCAAGCCGCACATCTTCGCAAACTCCTGGAATCCGGCCGGATCGTCGCCGCGCCCGGTGCCCCGGACAGCATCACGGCTCGCCTCGTCGAGAGAGCGGGCTTTCCGGCGGTCTACATGACCGGCTTCGGCGCCACGGCGAGCCGGCTGGGCACACCCGACATCGGGCTTCTCACCCAGACCGAGATGACCGAGCATGCCCGCAACATGGTGCGCGTGACCTCGATCCCGATGATCGCCGATGCCGACACGGGCTATGGCGGCCCGTCCAACATCCATCGCACCGTTCTCGAATACATGCAGGCCGGTGTCGCCGCGATCCATCTGGAGGATCAAGTCGCCCCCAAGCGCTGCGGGCAGCAGGCTGGTATCCGGCTCATGAGCGTCGAGGAAAGCGCGGCGCGGCTGCGTTGCGCGATCGAAGCGCGGGGCGCGGGCGATCTCGTCATCATCGGCCGCACAGACGCGATCGGCGCCTTCGGCCCCGAGGAGGCGATCCGCCGCGCCCATGCCTACCAGGACGCCGGCGTCGACCTCGTCTTCGTGGACGGCATCAAGAAGATTGCCGAGGTCGAGGCGGTCGCCAAGGCCGTGAAGGGTCCGAAGGTCGTCTCCATCGTCGACGGAAACGAGACGGTCGCGCTCAAGGCGTCCGATCTGGAGGAGATGGGCTTTTCCGTCGTGCTCTACGCCGTCACCACGCTCTTCTCGGCCACCCGCGCCGTCGCGGACGCGCTCGACCGCCTGAAGGCTGATGGCACGCCCGCCCATGTCGGGCGCCAGCACAGCTACGCCGAGTTCACCGACATCGTCGACCTGCCGTTCCACAGCGGCCTCGACGACCGATACGGAGTTGCCAAATGAAGCCCAAGATCGTCGTCACGGATTACGAGTTCTCCGATCTCGCACCGGAAATCGCGGTGGTCGAGGCGGCCGGTTTCGAACTTACGCCGCGCCAGTGTCGCAGCGAGGCCGAGCTGATCGAAGCCTGCCGGGATGCCGACGCCGTCATCAACCAGTATGCCCAGATCACCGGACGCGTCGTCGATGCCCTGGAGCGCTGCCGTGTCATCTCCCGCTACGGGATCGGGCTCAACACGATCGACGTGGAGGCCGCCACGCGGCGGGGGATCTTCATCGGCAACGTGCCCGACGGATCGCTGGAAGAAGTATCCGACCACGCCATCGCGATGATCATGGGCCTCGCTCGCGGCCTTCGCCTGCACGACGCGGCCATTCGGTCGGGGCGCTGGGACTATACGGTCGTGAAACCGCTCTATCGCCTGCGCGGCCGCACGCTCGGCCTCCTCAGCTTTGGTGCGATCCCGCAGCGCGTGGCCCGGAAGATGTCCGGCTTCGGTCTGCGCATCATCGCCTGCGACCCCTATGCCGACGCCGAAAAGGCGCGGACCGCCGGGGTCGAGATGGTGGACAAGGCGACGCTGCTTCGCGAAGCCGACATTCTCTCGGTTCATGTGCCGCTGACCCCGGAGACCCACCATGCGATCGGGCGCGCCGAGCTGGCGGCGATGAAGCCGACGGCCCTTCTCGTCAACACGGCGCGCGGCCCGGTGATCGACGAGGTCGCGCTGATCGAAGCGCTGTCTGCGGGCGGGATCGCGGGCGCGGGTCTCGACGTCTTCGAATCCGAGCCGATCGGGGCCGACCATGCCCTCGCAGCGATGCCCAACGTCATCCTGACGCCGCATGCTGCCTGGTACTCCGAGGATTCCGAGGTCGAGATCCGCTCCAAAACGGCGCAGAACGTGGTGGACGTTCTTCAGGGCCGGCACCCTACTTATCTGGCGAACCCCAAGGTGCTCGACATCGCTCGGGCCAAGGCGTCCTGACATTACCACAAGGCCCGCAAACCACCCGCCGTCACGAGACCCATAGGGGGTCACGACGGGTTGTTTGCGGGCCGAACCTTCTTTCTTTCAACCGAAGGATGGCCATGGCGGATACCGCCATGGCCGAGCGTTCAAGGAGCCTCGAAGGGCACGCCCTCGATTGCGTCCGGGAATTTCGGAGCGTCCCGGTGCAGCCACTTCTGGTAGATCGCCGCATATTCCGGAGTTGGGATGAACCCTTTGAGGAAGGTGTTCAAGGCACCGTTCCAGTCCTTCTCGCCGAGACGTGAACCGGCACCGTTGAAGAAGACCTGAAGCTTCAGTTTCTCCTCGAAGGCACCGGGACGGGCGTTGTCCAAGCGGCCGACATAGAACTGGTTGCCGCCGACCGCATCGACCTGGCCCGACAGGAGCGCCTGGATGTTGGCGGCGTCGTCGTCGAAGCGAAGGATCTGGGTTCCGGCGGGCGCCATTTTCGTGGTCGCGGTGTCCACCACCGACGAGCGCGGCACCCCGACCTTGAGGCCAGCCAGATCGTCCATCGACTTGATCGGGCGATCCTTCGGCGCGACCAGCGCATTGTCGTTGCCGGCATAGGGGACGGAATACTGGATCGCCTTCGCCCGCTCGGCATTCATCACCAGCGTCGAAAAGAGAACGTCGACCTTGCCCGTGGTCAGAGCCGGAATGCGGTTGGCGATCGCCAGCGGCACGAATTTCGCCTCGACACCCAGGGATTTGACGAAGGCCTTCGCCACGTCGGCGTCGAAGCCCTGCTGCTGCCCGGTGGAGTCGATGAAGCCCCAGGGCGGATTGTCGCCTTGAATGCCGATCACCACCTGCTTCTGCTCGAGGGCCTCCTTGAGCGACGCGGCGTGCGCCTGAACGCCGCCCATCAGCGTCGCTGCCACGACGGCGACCGACAGGACGCGTCCGAACAGGGTCTCTTTAACTCGAATTGCCATTCGCATCCTCCCGAAGCGACTTGAAAACGCGAGGTCGGCATGGGCTTGCGCCATGCGGGACATCCACGGTCGGTGAAAGCTTGATCCGACACCGCCGCACTCCGTGTCGGGCGCATGGGTGCGAACTCGGTTTTCAGGGCATCTCGATCATTTGAAAGAGCCACCACGACGATAACTAGCGTACTGTATACATGATGACTGTCAAGCTTTGCCCGCCAAGAGCCCTGCTTCGTGGGCGTCTGCGTGGCCTACTGCCCGTTCTGTGGACAACGAGACGGTGTTTCTGGAACTGGAGAGGGTGAATGCAACGACGCAAGTTCAGTCGCGGGTTCAAGCTTGAGGCGGTGGGGTTGGTGCGAGAGGGCGACATTCTCAAAAAGCCGCGGCCGACTTTGCCAGGAAGCCGATGTGATGGTCGGGTTCGTTGCGAAGCACCGAGGGATCTGGGGCTCTTTTGGATCTGCGAAGCGCTCGGTGTTTGGCGCAGCGGCGTTCGTGCCTGTCTCGTTCGTGCCATCGGTGCTGGCGACCGCTGCGATGGAGCCTTCGATGCCAGGATTCGGGAGAGCTTCCTTTCCCGCAATGGGAGCTATGCCACGCGCCGGGTCTGGCACGATCATTTAGCTGGAGCCCTTCCCTTCGGTCTGCATCGGATCGAGCGGCTGGATGGACTGACGGCACGACCGAAGCGCCGCGATCATGCCCCAGGATAACGGCGTGCGCTCAGTGATTTCGGACAATGTGCTGGATCGCCAGTTCACCGCCGACAGGTTAAACCAGATGTGGAACGCCGACGTCACTTGCATCCGGACCGCCAAAGGTCGGCTCGACACTACGGCCATCATCGACCTCTTCTCTACGCAGGTGGTCTGCCGATCATGCGCAGCGCCATGACGGCCCAACTCGTCGCCGATACCTTGATGATGGCGATCTAGCGGCGCGGCGCGACCCGCTACGGTTGATGCGCCCACACCTTCTTCTCAGCCATCTGCATCGCCGCAACCGTCATCTTCTGGCTCTGATCAATGAGGCCTGCTCCTGGACGCTCCAAGCAGCCAAGCCACTGAAATTGTTTCGGAAAACATGTTTGATTCATCAGATGACGCGGAGCGTCGTTGAAAGGCGCGGTACGTGTCACCTTGCACACCGTTGGATATATCCATACCAATAGCGCTTCTACGTCGAATTTGGCGCAGAAAGCGTTATTTAGAAGAGATCGCCATGCAATCTGTACCTCCTTCGATCGCGATGATGCGTGATTTCGACGAGGAAATCCTTCGGCAAGGGGAACTGATCTCGGACAAACTCAACCTGTTGCGGATGGAGCAGTATCCGCCCAATGCCGAAAAAGGCTTGAGGCTCTATTCCATGGCGGAGGTCGCAGATTTTCTGGGCGTGACGCAGAACCACATCAAGAAGCTGCACCTTGATGGAAAGGGGCCAAAGCCTCTGGTCTCGCCGTCTGGGCGTCGGTCGTACTCAGCCGAACAAATGCTCGAGCTTCGATCCTTTCTCGACAAGCATGGACGAGGTGATCTCAAACGCTACGTGCCCCACCGACGCGACGGAGATGCATTGCAAGTCATCTCGGTGGTCAACTTCAAGGGTGGCAGTGGAAAGACCACGACCGCCGCGCATCTGGCGCAGTATCTCGCTTTAACGGGCCATCGTGTCCTTGCTATCGATCTCGATCCGCAGGCCTCACTGACGGCACTGCATGGCATTCAGCCGGAATTGGATAAGAACCCCTCCTTATTCGATGCCATTCGGTATGATGAGGATCGGTGCTCCATCGCCGATGTCATCAAGCCCACCAACTTTCCAGGATTGGATATCATTCCTGCGAATTTGGAGTTGCAGGAATACGAGTACGAAACACCGATCGCAGCTTCCAACAAGAGCAGTAAGGAAGGTCGTCTCTTTTTCACCCGCATCAGCCAGGCGCTGAAAGAGGTCGATGCACGATACGATGTGGTGGTGATCGATTGCCCGCCACAGCTCGGGTATCTGACACTGACGGCGCTCGCCGCTTCGACGTCCGTCCTGATCACCATCCATCCTCAGATGCTGGATATCATGTCGATGAGCCAGTTCCTCCTGATGCTCGGGGGCATTCTGCACTCCATCAAAGGGGCAGGTGCCCGAATTCAGTTGAACTGGTTTCGTTATCTCGTCACCCGGTATGAACCGACAGACGGACCCCAAGCACAGATGGTGGGATTCATGCAGGCCATGTTCGGCCGCTTCCTTCTGTCGGCTCCCATGCTGAAGTCGACGGCCATATCCGACGCGGGGATTACCAAGCAAACTCTCTACGAGGTCGAAAGAGGTCAGTTCACGCGCACGACCTACGACCGCGCCATCGAGTCGCTGAATTCGGTGAATGGGGAAATCGCCGACTTGATCCACAAGGCTTGGGGACGCAAATGATCCCCAAATTGACAGCCGTGCAAATCGGCAAAAAGACGAACTAAAACAGATATTTCGTACGAATTTGGGTCGCTCGAATGGCTAGAAAGAACTTGCTCGGGAGTTTGATCGGAGATCGATCGGACGAGGGGGAAGCCCGCCCCACTTCCGAAGCGCGTGCGCAGTATGCTCGGCGTGGCGCCACACGGTCCATGATGCAGACCCTGGATGAAATGGCTGAAGACTCCATGCTCGTCATGGAAGGGAGCGTCATCGTCGATTTGGATCCTCACACGCTGGATGCCTCACCCTATGCCGATCGGATCGGTGACGACGAGGAAGACTTTCAGGCCTTGCTGGGAGCCATTCGCGAGAGCGGTCAGCATTCGCCAATTCTAGTCCGCCCCCATCCGGTCGAGCCGCAGAGGTATGTCATCGTCTATGGGCATCGACGCGCGAAAGTTGCGAGAGCCCTAGGGATTTCGGTTCGAGCGATCGTCAAACCATTGGAGGATATCGCTCACGTCATCGCCCAAGGGCAGGAGAACTCCGCACGGGCCGACCTCAGTTTCGTCGAGAAGGCTCTTTTCGCCCGTAAGCTTCTCCGAGCCGGTATCGGAAAAGACGACGTGAAAAAGGCGCTGACGATCGATGATACGCTCTTGTCGCGAATGTTGGGTATCGCGGAGAGTGTACCCGAAGCCGTGCTTGAGGCTGTTGGTGCCGCCAAGGGGGTTGGACGCGACCGATGGGAGGCGATGAAGAAGGCGTTGCAGAACCCCAGAAAGGCGGCGTCCGTGTTGGAGTTTCTAGGAACCGGGACGCTGTCTGACACGCCACCGGATCAGCGCTTCAACGTCCTTCTGGAACAAGCCACCAAGGCGAGAGTCCGGCATCCGACTTCTGCGAGGTTGAAGAGCAAAACCTGGACGCTTGCGGGAAGCGCCGTGAAGGTCGGTACGAAGGATTCAGGCCGCTCTTTCACAATGGCTATCAAAGCCAAGGAGGCATCGGCCTTCGGGGAGTACATCTCTGAAAACCTCGATCGTCTCTACGAGGATTTCCGCAAGACGTATGACACGCCCGCAAGCTGACGATCGGCGTGATCGGCTGAAGCGTCGGCAAGAACTCGCCTTGTTCCCCGCCCGGCAAAGAGCAGATCTCAGCTGGGGCGGATGGTCGATACGTGTCTTCGTTCCGAAGGCTTTCATCGACCCGGATGCCATGAAGGGTGACGGCCCGTCGACGGCACAACGCGGCGGGGGGCGTCTTGTGCTGCGCCGCTGGGTCAGGTTCATGGCCCCGCCCCTGCGCGAGGCCCGATACGAACGTGAGTTGGGAGCAAGATGGTCCCCTCGACCATGCACATGCCCCGTCATCCGCCGGACTCTGTCCCGTCTTTCGTGAGCGATGACACTTTTTCTTGAGTTTCAGCCCGCGTGGGATATCGCCGCCGTGCGACAAGGCCGCCTTGAGCGGTCGTGCTCGTCGGCTTATAGCTGCTTTCGGTCGGAACACGGGATTCTTCGATGGTAGGTGCGCCGAAGGAGCAACCGGATAACGTTGACGTTCGGGTCGGCATGCAGATCCGTCTGATCCGCAAGGAGAGGGGGATGTCGCTGGACATGCTGGCGTCCCAAATCGGAGTCACCTACCAACAGGTTCAGAAGTACGAGAGCGGGGCGAACCGCGTTTCCGCCTCCACACTTGCTCGGATCGCGAACGCGCTGAATGTTCGGATCGGAGATTTCTTCCTCGAAGAAGAAAACGTGTCGGAGACCAGCTTCCCGATGCCCGATCACCAATGCATCATGATCGCGCGGAAGATCGGGTCTCTCGATCCCCATCTTCGGCGGTCCCTGGCGGATCTTGTCGAGGCTTTGGCCAGGAAGGCGTGAGTCCGCGAACGGATTCAGGCCTTGGTTCAGCTCGTACCGATCGTCTCGATCCGCTCGCCATTCAGAATTTGAACGGCCATCGTCACCCAGAAATGCGGCCCCGTCCCCGGCATCAGGTCCTGCAAGGCGAAGGTGAGAGCAAGAACAGGGGACGGACCTGACCCGACCTGCACGACAGGGTTTGGCCTTCGTCCCTTTCTGAGAGGGTCGAGGGTGGTGACCGCGAGTTCCAGCAAGGAGCCCGCCTGTTCGGAACATCGTTGCGTGTCGAGCAACAAGTCTGCGAGATAAGCTGCCAGCAATTGCTGCTCGGTCGGCTCTGCGAGGGGTATTTCCAGATCGGCCCTTTGTGTCGTCTTCAAGCGGAGTGGGTCGAAGCGGGCCGATTTTACCTTCGGCATGGCGGGCTCGCGTCTCGTTCCAGGAGCGAAACACGAAGCTTGAGCTGAAGCAGGTCTTCGAGCGAGCCCGACCCTTTGCCGGACGAACTGGTTCCTCTCTCTTTTCCGTGCCAGACCATCGCCAATTCCAAAAGCGACAAATCGAGAAGCCGAGTGACGAAAGGCAGGGTCATACTGCTTGCCAACTCCCGGCCTCGCGTCAGATGCCGGGCCAACTCGGTCAGCCCGCGCTCTTCTTCTGCGTTCATGGCTCAGCTCGCCAAGGTGCTGGCGCGCTCAAGCGCGCAGGGCTGGTTCCACGATCCTTCAGGGCGAATGGTGCGGATCGGATCGTCACCGAGCCTCACGGCATCGTCGAAGGGCTCGATATCTTCGATCATCTCGACGAGCGGCCAGCTTGCCAATTCGAAGGGCGCACCATTGTCGCGGACCTTGAAGCCGAAATGCAGCCAGAAGCTGAGATACTCTTCGCTGGCATGGCCATAGAGCTTGCGATAGCCCTTGGCCCGGCAAAGATCGACGGCGGCGCGAACCAGTTCGAAAGCGAGGCGAGACTTGCGAAACTCTCGGCGCACCGCCAAGCGCTCCATTTTGGCGAAATCACCGAAGAAGCGGATGCGGATGCAGCCGGCAGGCTCCCCCCGGACGCTCGCAAGCAGATGCGTTGCGGCAAAGTCGTTGCCGTCGAACTGCTGGTCGTAGGCGAAGGCCTTCTCGCCCATATAGACGGCGGCGCGCACGACGGCCATCTTCACGAAATCATCCATGCTATGCACCACCACGAGGCCCGTGCCATTGGCGTCGAGACCCTTCTCGTAGCGGCGGGGCTTACGGTCGGGGGGAACTTGCATCGAGGCGGTAGGCTGGGTGGGGGAGGGCGCAGAACTCATCTTGTTCTCTCCGCTGGATTGTGGAGAGGATCGTTACGTAACGATCGGCAGCGCCGATGCAGCAAAGTTTGCGACGGGGCGTTCTCCAGATGGAACACCATCTCCACAACCTGGACTGGGACGCGGTGAAGGTCATCCTGGCCGTTGCCGATCGCCAGAGCTTCCGCCAAGCCGCGCAGGACCTCGGGCGGAGCGTCAACAAGCTGCGCAGCGCGGTGGACCGGCTCGAGGATCAGTTCGGCTTCTCACTGTTCCACCGTCATGTCGACGGAGCGAAGCTGACCGTGGAGGGCAGGCGCGTCGTCAGCGCCGCCAGGCAGGTGGAACGCTCGATGGTGGATATGATGCGTGTCGCCCATTCCGCCGCCGATACGATGAAAGGTCCGGTGCGCCTGGCCGTCACGGAGGGCATCGGGACATTCTGGCTCGTGCCACAACTCGTGGATTTCCTCGCCGGGCCTGGGCGAGACATTCAGGTGACGCTGCAATGCGCGCTTCAGGCGGTGGACGTCTTGAGGCTCGAAGCCGACATCTCGATCCAGACCGTCGAGCCATCGGATTTCGACGTGGTGAAGCGCCGGATCGGACGGGTTCACATGACCCTGTTCGCAGGACGAGCCTATGCCGAGCGCCATGGTCTGCCGACGAGCTTGGAGGACCTTGCGAGCCATCGGATCATCGAGCAGGAGATGGATCAGTTCGCCGGCTACGGGCTGGATCAAATCTATACGTCGGAAATAGCGGAACGCCTCGTGGCCCTGCGCACGAACTTTGCGAGCGCTCATTACTGGGCGATCGCAAAAGGCGCGGGGATCGGAATGCTGCCAAACTACGCCGCCGCCATCGGTGGCGATCTCGTTCCTATCGATCTCGGATTGCGGATTCCGGTCGATCTCTGGCTCGCCGTTCACCCGGAAATGGTGAAGACCGCACGTCATCGAGCGGTGGTCGAATGGCTGAACGGTTGTTTCGACGCCCAAGCCTATCCATGGTTCGGCGAGCACTTCATGTCGCCGGACGAGATCGCTTCCTTCCTCACAGTCTCGCCCAGATTGGCCAGCTACTTTTCCGGGTTCACACCGATCGCTTCCTGGGCGGATAGACCTCGCATCACGGACGAAGGGGCGACGTGAGCGAGGTCTCGGGCTAGGGGCCTCTGTTGCGAACATCTATTTGGGATGCGCGTGAGCCGCACCGGGTTTCCTGAAGGCTCCAACTCCCGAATAGGGTGAAGCTATGACGAGCCGAACGACGAACAGGTTTTCGCCTGAGGTTCGCGACCGGGCGGTGCGGCTGGTTTTGGACCACGAGGGGGGATCATTTCTGTCGGTGAACCGCCTGCCAGTCGATCGCGACGAAGGTTGGTTGCCCGGCTCCCCCACGTTGCCGAACTGAGTAAAGAGAACCGGGAAGTCCGATAGGCCAACCAGATCCTGCGCAAGGCATCGGCGTATTTTGCCCCCCAATCGCCCGATGACAAGCATTCGGCGGCCGGGCAGGGGAAGTTCGATTGCCCATTCAAGCGATGATCGCGCTCATCGGCGATCATCGCGGTGTCTCCGGGGTTGAGCCGACCTGCCGGATTCTGCCGATCGCCCCGCCAGGCGCATGCCGCCCGTCTGGCCGACCCGTCCCGGCTATCGGTACGGACAAAGCGCGATGCCGGGCTGAACGGCGGTGCTCAGGGACGCAGAACGCCCTTGCGCAGAAGGACATTGCCGTAGAGCCGGCGCTCGCCGCTGGCTATCACGGCATAGGCTGCGCGCGTGCGCTCCACGAACGCGGCCGGTTCGATCTCGGACACGGTGACCTTGCGCCCCTCCGCCCTGTCGGCGCTGGCCTGGAAGGCGTCGTACATCGGCCGCGTCTCGGGCGGTGCCGTCATCACCGCCATGGGCGAGTCGACGAAATCGTCCAGCGGGAAGACGGAGAGGATCGCATCCACGAGATCGGTCGCGGTCGTTCCCGGGAGGTCGATCAGGCGTTGCGCAACATGGGCGGCGCCGAAATTGGCGTCGGCAATGACGATCTCGTTGCCATGGCCCATGTCGTCCAGGATGGCGAGGAGTTGGCCGTTGAGAAGAGGGTGGATGGATTTCAGCATGGGTCTGTCCTTGCGAGGCCCCCCGTCAGAGCGCGGGGATGAGGCCTTTTTCTTCGAGGCTGAGCCAGAGCGCATCTGGGATCGGTTGCTCGAACCAGGCGACGTTCTGGTTCACCTGGGCGGCGCTCTTGGCGCCGATGACCACGTTGGCGGTGGCGGGATGGCGCATCGGGAACTGGATCGCGGCGGCGGGAAGCGGCACGCCGAAGGGCTCGCAGGCGGCCCGCAGGGCTTCGGCTTTCTCGACGATCTCGGCCGGGGCGTCCACATAGTTGAACTTCTTGCGCCCCGAGGCGGAGGCGAGAATGCCGGAATTGAAGACACCGCCCACCACCAGGGCCACGTCGCGTGCGGCGGCCTTGGGCAGAAGCTCCTCCGTGGCTGATCCGTCCAGCAGCGTGTATCGGCCAGCGAGCAGGCAGACGTCGAGATCGGTCTCCTCCATCGCGTCGAGAATCGCTTGCGTCTCGTTCACGCCGAGCCCGAAACCAGCGATGAGCTTGGCCGCTCGCAGCTCTTCCAAAGCGCGGAAGCCCCCGCCCTTGGTGAGCGCCCCCCAGTGATGATCGTGCAGCGCGCCGTGCGTGACGCGGCCGATATCGTGGACGAAGAGGATGTCGAGCTTCGACAGGCCGGTGCGCTGGCGTGAGTCGTCGTAGGAGCGAAGGATGGCGTCGTAGGAATAGTCGAAGACCTCGCGAAACGAGAGGCCGTTGTTCCAGCCGGAATCGAACTCGTTCTTCGGCGGCTCGGGAGGCAGCTGGCGGCCGGGCCGCTCGAAGCTCATGAGGCGCCCGACCTTCGTGGAGATCGCGAAGCTGGAAGGCTCTTCCTCGCGCAGGAGCTCGCCGGTCAGGTGTTCGGAGCGGCCGAGGCCATACATGGGCGCGGTGTCGAAATGCCGGATGCCGGCGTCCCAGGCCGCCTGCAGCGCGGCGCGCGCGTCCGACAAGGGTACGGGGGCGTAGAGCCCGCCGAGCGGCGCCGATCCCATGCCGAGTGCGGTGAGTTCGATCCCGGCGCGTTTGAGGGGCCGCTTGGTGGAAGCCTTCATGGTCATGCCTTTCACATCACGCACTAGATACGCACACGGTTCTTGCGGCGGGTCCACACCACCAGCGCGACGCCGGCGATGAGAAGCGCGGCGCGGACGATCTGACGCTGCGAGTCGGTCCAGCCCAGAAGCGCAGCGCCGCTCAGAAGGACGGCGAGCAGCAGGACGCCGGTCAAGGTGCCCACCATGTTCGGCTTGCCCATCTTCAGCGCCATGCCGCCGAGCAGAACCGCCGTCAGCCCGTCGATGAAATAGGACGAGCCGATATAGGGCTGACCCGAGGACAGGTCGGCGGCCAGAAGCACGCCCGCGACCGAGGACAGAACCGCCGAGACGACGTAGAGAAGAAACAGGAGCTTGCCAGCCGGAATACCGGCCTCCACCACCGCGCGGCGGTTCTGCTCCATGGCGTAGATGTAGTGGCCGAAGGTCGTGCGATCCTGAAGCATCCAGGCCCCCGCGTAGAGAAGCGCGACGAGAACCGCCAGAACCGGAACGAGGCCGAGATTGGCATCCACCAGCGCGCCTGCAAAACCCGTCGTGGCCATCGGGATCGAGGTTCCCTTGCCGATCGCGGCGGCGATCGAACCGGCGAGGCCGCCTGTCGCGATGGTGATGACGAGCGCCGGCAGGCCCATCAGGGCGACGAGCAGGCCGTTCAGGAGCCCCACCAGAAGCCCCGCGAGAAGCGCCACGAGCGACGCCAGCGGCCAGCCCGCGCCCGCCGAGACAAGCCCGGCGACGATCATGGTGGATAGGGCGGCGACCGACATGAAGCTGACGTCGATCTCGCCCGCCGCGATGATCCAGGTGAGACCCAGAAACATGATGGCGGAGATCGAGGCCGAACGCAGCATGTCGTTGATGTTGCCCGCGCTGGCAAAGCTCGGGCGCAGCCAGGTGAAGACGATCACCAGGGCGGCGAGCAGGAAGAAGAGACCGAAGCGCACGAGGAAGCGGTTGATATCGAAACCGGCGGGAGCGCCGGCGCGCGAGGTCGGGGTCAGAACGGCGCTCATGAACGGGCCTCGCGAAGGGCGGGTTTGCCGCTGTCGCGAAAACGGCGGAACGCTTCCTCGATCCGGGGATCGAAAAGGGCGATGGCGGAAATCAGGACGATCGAGACGATGGCGTCCGAGTAGAAATAGGGCACGGCGAGCAGCGTGAACCCGTTCAGCATGGCCGACATGAGCAGCGTGCCGGCGACCGTGGCGGGCACCGAGGCCGCCCCGAACAGGGCCGCGCCGAGATAGACGGCGGCATAGGCCGGCATCAGGAGTTGGTTGCCCGCCGTGACATTGGCCGCGCCGGAAGAGGCGACGAGAAGCGTGATGGCAAGGCATGACAGCGCGCCGCAGATGGCGAAGGCGGCGCAGACATAGAGCCGGACACGGATGCCGGAAAACACCGCCGAGGTGCGGTTCTCGCCCGTGGCGTAGAAGGCGCGGCCGAAGCGGGAGAAGTGCAGCACGATCCCGGCGAGAAGGGCGGCGGCGAGCAGGATGGCGACCGGCGCGTCGATGCCCAGATATTTGGCGTCGTTCAGGTCGAGAATGCCCGACATGAAGAAGTTCTTCGAGATCGAGGTGCCGTTGGAATAGAAGTAGGACAGGCCCACCGCGAGCCCTCCGGTGGCGATGGTCGCCACGATGTCGGGCAGGCGCATCCAGGCAACGGCGATGCCGTTGACGAGGCCGCAGGCGAGCCCGACCGCCAGCGCGCCCAGAACGCCGAGGCCGACGCCGTATCGCCCCGCGATCAGCCAGCCGAGCGTCATGGCGCCGAGCGAGGCGACGCCGGGAAAGGACAGGTCGAACTGGCGCACCACGATGACGAAGGTGAGGCCGAGCGCCGCCAGCCCCTGCACCGCCATGTGGCGCAGCAGGGCGTGGATATTCTCGGACGAAAGATAGGCTGGCGTCAGCATCTGAAAGATACCGGCCACGAGCATGAGAAGCACGAGGAAGGCGACGATTCTCGGTACCAGAGGGTGGGTTCTCTTGGTCATCAGGCACGCGCTCCCATGATTCCGGCGCTGAGAAGTTGATCGCGCGAGGGCCTGACGCCGCCGGGATGACCTCCCCCGAGATGAACGGGGCGGCCCTTGTAGAGGGCGAGCACGCGGTCGGCGAGGCCGTGGACCTCATCGCAGTCGGAGGACATGACGATGACGCCCGCCCGGCGCGAGAGATCGCGCATCAGGGCGTAGAGCTTGGCGCGCGCGCCGATGTCGACGCCGATCGTCGGCTCTGCGAAGATGTAGATATCGGCGTTGCGGTAAAACCCCTTGGCGATCACGATCTTCTGCTGATTGCCGCCCGAAAAGGCGCTGACGGGCCGGTCGAGTTCGAAGGGCTGCAGGCCGACGTCGCGCGCCAGTTTCTCTGTGTCGCGTCGGTTGCCGGACAGTTTCAACAGGCCGCCGAGCCAGGAGGCGCGTCCGAGATGGGCGACCGTGGTGTTGAAGGTGACGTCCTTGGTCATGGTCAGCCCTTCGGTGCGCCGGTCGCCCGGCACGAGGAAGATGCCGGCCTCCAGCGCGTCGTGCGGGCCGCGAAAGCGTCGGGTCCGACCCTTCACCTTGAGCTCGCCCGCGTCCGGGCGCAGGGCGCCGAACAGGACCTTGCTCAATTCGTCCACGCCCGAGCCGACAAGGCCGAAGACACCGAGGATTTCGCCGCGCCGCAGTTCGAGATCGACGCCCGAGAAGGCCGCGCCGCATCCGAGCCCTTCGGCAGACAAGATCACGTCCCCGTTCCCGATCCCGTCACAGATCGGGTAGAGATCGCCCGCCGCCTCGTCCAGCATCAGCTCGGGAATGGAGATGTTGCGCTCGCGCGCCTCGCGCGAAGTGAAGGTCGCCACATTGCGCCCGCCCCGGAAGACGGTGAAGCGGTCGGCGATCTCGAAGACCTCTTCCAGCCGGTGCGTGATATAGATGATGGCGATGCCGGCGGCTTGAAGCGTGCGCATGAGCTGGAAGAGCGAGGCTTTTTCGCGCTCGGTCAGGGTCGAGGTCGGCTCGTCCAGAATCAGGACCTTGATATGGTCGTGGCGCAGCGCATGGAGAATGGCGACGATCTCGCGGTCCACCGCTGGCATCTCGCCGACCGGCGCGTCGAGGTCGATCTCGATGGGGAAGCGCTCCAGGAGCGTCTGGGCGCTTTGGCGCATGGCGCGCCGGTTCATGCGGCGGAACAGGCCGGGCGCGTGTCCCTCGTGCCCCAGAAAGATGTTCTCCACGCCCGTGCAGTCCGGCACGAGTTCGGGGTGTTGCTGGACGGTGGCGATGCCCGCCTCGATCGCCGCGCGGGGGCTGCCGAGTTCGACCGCCTGCCCGTCGATCTCGATCGCGCCTTCGTCCTTGGTGTAGACGCCCGACAGAATCTTGATCAGCGTCGACTTGCCGGCGCCGTTGATGCCGAGGAGCGCGTGGATCTCGCCGCGCTCCAGCGAGAAATCGACCCCGCCCAGCGCCTGCACCGGCCCGAAGCGCTTGCGGATGCCCCGCATATCCAGAATCGTCGCCATGCCTTGTCCTCGCGCTGCCGGGAAGAAGGCAAGGGGCGCGCAACGCCGCCCCCTGCCGGAGCCGCCCCTTGTCGGAGCCATCGGAAGCCTGGGGTCAGAGCGCCCGGTTCCAGCCGATCTTCGCGGCTTCGCCCGGCTGATCGTAGGTGTCGGGGATTTCGATATTGGCGAGGCTTTCCTGCGTCACCGCGTAGGACGGCGTGATGACGAAGCGTGGCGCCTTGCGCCCGGCGATCACCTCGTGGGCGTAGAAGGCGTTCATATAGGCCATCTCGTAGAAGCTCTGGGCGAGCGTCAGCGCGAAAGGCGAACCGGCCTGGATGTACTCGAAGGACTGCTGGCCGCCGTCGATGCCGGTGATGAACACGTCGCGGCCGGACGCCTTGATGGCGAGCGTGCCCTCCGAGGCCGCGCCGTCCCAGGCGCACCAGATGGCGTTAAGGTCGGGATTGGCGGTGAGGATGTTGTCCACGACCTGGCGCGGCGTGGTGGTGCCGCCGAGCGCGAAGGCGATCTCGGAGACGACCTGGATGTCGGGATTGCGCAGGAAGACGGACTTGGCGCCCAGCGTGCGCTGGTCCCAGGATTCGTTGGAGGGCAGGGACACGAGCGCGACCTTGCCCTTCCCCTTCAGGCGATCGACGATGTATTGCGCGCCATAGGCGCCGAGACCGAAATTGTTGGACATGGCGGTGGAGGTCACCGTCGTGTTCGGCACGTAGCTGTCACCGCAGAAGATCGGAATGCCGGAGGCGACGGCGGCCTGCACGGCGGGCGCGATGGCGGCGGCGTCGGCGGGCGTGATGAAGATCGCGGCGGGCTTGGAGGCGACGAAGGCGGCGATCTGGTCGGCCTGCTTCTTCACGTCGTAATTGGCGTCGGCGATCGTCAGCGTGCCGCCGAGCTTCTTCACCGCATCCTCGTAGCCGGCGACGATGTGGCGGCCCGATTCCCAGACCGTCCAGCCCAGCGAAGCGCAGAATTGCGCATCCTGCGCGAAGGCGAAGTTCGGCCGGGCCAGCGCGGCGGCGACCGTCAGCGCGGCGGCGCCGCTCAGAAAGCCTCGGCGTGACAGGCGAAGGCCGGCGGCTTCGGGGCTGTTGTCGTGAAATTCGGTCATGTCGTGTCCTCCCTTTGAATGTTGAGTGGCGCCGGTCCGTCCTGGCCGGCGGTCGCGTCGATCTCCCGGTCAGCGCGACTGGTTCAAAAGCTCGCGGTATTCCTCGCGCGTCGGCACGCGCGGATTGGTGCCGTGGCAATGGTCCTTCAGCGCCTCGCCCGACACGCGCTCCATCATGGCCTCTGTCACGCCCATCTCGTCCAAGCCCGACGGCAGGCCGATGTCGCGCGAGAGATCGGCCATCACCTCGTCCGGCGCGCCGCCCAGGATGTCTGCCAGGACGTCCCATTTGCCGCCGATCGCCGGTCGGTTGAAGCGCAGCACAGCCGGTGTGAGCACGGCGTTGAGCGTGCCGTGATGCAGGTTCAGCTCGCGCACGGCGCCCAGCGGATGGGTCAGCGCGTGGACGGCGCCGAGCCCTTTCTGGAAGGCCATGGCGCCTTCCAGCGCGCACATCATCATCTCCCAGCGGGCCTGGCGGTCAGCGCCGTCGCGGACCGCGCGGCGGATCGCGCCAAAGCCCCGCTTCAGCCCATCGAGGGCGATGGCGTCCGCCGGCGGGTTCACGGAGGGGGCCATGTAGGTTTCCAGGCAGTGCGACAGGGCGTCCATGCCGGTGGCCGCCGTCAGCTTGGGCGGCAGGCCGTAGGTGAGTTCGGGATCGCACAGCGCCACGCTCGGCAGCATATGCGGGCTGACGATGCCGAGCTTGCGCCCTTCAGCCGTGATGATGACGGATGCGCGCCCGACCTCCGAGCCCGTCCCGGACGTGGTGGGCACCGCGATCAGCGGGCAGATGCGCCCGTGGATCTTCGCCGCGCCACCCTCGACGGCGGTGTATTGCGCAAGCGGCCCCGCGTGGCCGGACAGGAGCCGTACGGCCTTGGCCAGGTCGATCGAGGAGCCGCCGCCAAGGCCCACGATCCCGTCACAGCCTTCCCGACCATAGAGCGCGAAGGCCGCTTCCACCGCCTCCTCGGTCGGGTTGGCGGGCGTGTCGGGGAAGACGGTCGGCGCAGCGTCGAAGAGCGTCAGCACGCGCTCGACGAGACCCGTGGCGACGAGGCCGCGATCCGTCACGATCAAGGGGCGCCGCACGCCCAGGCCTTCCAGAAGCGCCGGCAGCCGCGCGATGGCGCCTTCGTCGAACTCGATACGGGTCAGGTAGGTGATGAGAGCCATCGGGGGCGCGCTTCCAAGACGGGGGACGTCGTGCCTGTCCGGCGAATTCGGCTTCTCCGGACAGGCTACAAGTCTCTGTTTTCACTGCATCCTCCAACGACGGAGCCTATCCGCTCTGCCGGGAGATGCTTTGGGTCGAAGGCAGGCGTCGGCACGCATGGCGAAGCCTCGCCATGCCGCGACCAGGTTTTGCCGAAATGCGTCACGGCACCGCCCGTCGGCCAAGCGGCGTCGTTCGGCGGGCCCGGATCGGGCCGCCGGATGTCTCGTCTGACGTCTAGAATCCTCCTTCGGAACGAAGATGGCCTCCGGCCTCCTGTTCCGACTTCGGCGGCCTCCCGGCGCCGGCATTTCGTCTCTATCGGATTGCGCCTTGCGTCGTCAACCGATATATGAGTTATTGAAGCCAGACTGATGAAGCGAAGTCAACTCCCTCTCCTATACCACGGAAGAGCCCATGAATTCCGGGATCGGCGCCGAGGCTTTGGCGCGCGTGGCGGTTGAAAGACCGACCCAAAAGGCCGAACAGATATATGAGTTGCTGCGGCACTCCATCGTGCGCCTGCACATGGTTCCGGGATCGGTGATCTCGGAAAAGGAGCTCTGCCTGCAATACGGCGTGTCGCGCACCCCGGTGCGGGAGGCCTTGAAACGGCTGGCGGAAGAGGACCTGGTGGACGTGTTCCCCCATTCGGGAACCTATGTCTCGAAGATTTCCTTCGACGTGGCGGAGGAAGGCTTCGTGATCCGCCGCGCGCTGGAGATCGAGAGCATCCGCCGCGCCGTGCGCTTCGTCACCGATGCAGATGTGGCGCGGCTCGACGCGCTGATCGCCGACATGCGCGACATCCTGGCACGCGAGGCGCTGCACGAATATATCGAGGTGGACGACGCCTTCCATTCGGCCATCGCCGGTATCAGTCACTATCCACGCATCTGGAAGTTCATCAACATGGTGAAGGCGCATCTCGACCGGATGCGCCAGCTCTCCGCGCCCGTACCGGGGCATCTGGCGGAGGTCACCGAGCAGCACGCCTCGATCGTGCGGGCGCTCGCCCGGCGCAACGCCGACCAGGCCGAACTTGCCATGAAGATCCACCTGGAATCATCCTTCGCGGTGATGAGCGCGATGTACGAGGAAGGCCGTTATTTCAAACGGAAGGACGTCTGATGCTGGATGTGCCCGCCGGCGCTCCGCGCCTTGTCGACGTCGAGAGCGCCAGCTTCCTCGGCTACAGCCGCGCGGACGGGCGCGTCGGCACGCGCAATTTCATCGCCATCGTCTCTTCGGTGAACTGCTCGGCCACCGTATCGCGGGGCGTGGCGGCGCATTTCGCCTCGCCGGCGGGGCGGCTCGAGCGCTTTCCCCATGTGGACGGCATCGTGGCGATGACGCATGGCGGCGGCTGTGCGGTCAACCTGCATACGGCGGGCTACGACTATCTGACCCGGGTTCTGGCGGGTTATGCCGCCCATCCCAATGTCGGGGCCGTCCTGATGATCGGCCTTGGCTGCGAGACCAACCAGATCCCGCTTCTCCTGCGCAAGCACGGGCTGAGCGAAGGCCCGCTCCTGCGCACTCTGACCATTCAGGGCAGCGGCGGCACGCGGGCGACCATCGCCGCCGGTATCGAGGCGATCGAGGCCATGCTGCCCGAGGTCGACGCCGCGCGGCGCACGCCCCAACCGGCCGGGCATCTGACGCTCGCCTTGTCGGCCGAAGCCTCCGACGACCCGGCCGCCGAGGCCGCGCTCGGCCACGCGGTCGATCTGCTCCTGCGCCAGGGTGGCACGGCCGTGCTGGCGCAGACGCCCGATCTTCTCGACGCCGCACCCTTGCTCGCCGGTCGCGCCGCCTCGCCCGCCGTGGCCGAACGGCTCGCCGCGCGGATCGAAGACTGGCGCGGCACGAGCGCGCGCGCCGATTTGCCGGACCGGGCTGCCCACGGAGGCGGGACCGCTTCGGCTGTCTCGACATCGGATCGGGCGCGGCCTTCCGCGCTCGCCAAGGCCGGCGCGTCGCGCTTGGAGGCGGTCTACGACTATGGCGAGCCGATCGCGGCCCGCGGTTTGGTCGTGATGGACACGCCCCGCTACGCGCCGGTGGCGCTGACGGGCCAGATCGCGGGCGGCTGCACCCTGGCCGTTCTGGCGACCGGACGCGGCGGCGCGTCGAGCTGCAAGCCGGTGCCGGTGCTGCGGCTCGCCACCAACACGCCCTTGTTCGAGCGTATGAACGAGGATCTCGATCTCGATGGCGGAACGGTCGCCTCCGGGCTGGAGACTGTGGAACAGGCCGGGACTCGCATCTTCCGGGCGCTGCTTGCCGCCGCCTCCGGCGAGCCGACCCGCAGCGAGCTCGGCGATTTCGGCGACAACGACTTCGCGCCCTGGCAGGTCGGCGCGGTGATGTAGGCCAGCGCGGGAGAGTCCCCGTCGGGGGAACCGCCTTTTCGAGAACAACAACCGACGGTGCGATGGCGGCGGGACAAGACGAGCCGCCGCGCCCCTTGGGAGGACAAGACGATGACCGAATTGAAGACCAGCTACGACGTCGTGATCATCGGCGCGGGCGTCGGCGGCGGCGCGCTGGCCAATGCCCTGGCCGCGCCCGGCCGCGAGATCCTGATGATCGAGCGAGGCCCGCGTCTGCCGCGCGAGAAGGACAACTGGAGCGTCGACGCCGTCTTCCACAAGAAGAAATACGCGACCAAGGAGGAGTGGCGCGACAAGGACGGCGCTCTCTTCAACCCCAGCACCTACTATTATGTCGGCGGCAATTCGAAATTCTTCGGCGCGGCCACCGTCCGCTTCCGCAAGGAGGATTTCGAGGACCTGCAGCACGAAGCCGGCATCGCCCCCGCCTGGCCCGTTTCCTACGACACGTTCGAGCCCTATTACGCCCGCGCCGAGCGGCTCATGGGCACGCATGGCGAGGCCGGGCTCGACCCGATCGAGCCGCCGCGCTCGGGCCCCATGCCCTATCCCTCGATCGGTCACGAGCCCGAGATCGCCTGGTTCGAGACCAAGCTGCGGCAAAAGGGGCTGCGGCCCTTTCCGCTGCCGATCGCCATCGACTATCACGACGGCGGCGCCTGCGCCCGCTGCCGGACCTGCGACGGTTTCGCCTGCAAGATCGGCGCCAAGGGCGACGCCGAGATGCGCCTCGTCAATCCGGCGCTCGCCAAGGGCGGCGTGACGCTCATCACCGAGGCCTTCGTCCATCGCCTCGTCACCGATCCCTCGGGCGGCAGGGTCACGGCGGTCGAGTTCGATTACCAGGGCGAGCGCCGGACGGTTTCGGCCAAGGTCTTCGTCTCGGCGGCTGGCGCCATCAACTCCTCGGCCCTGCTCCTGCGCTCGCGCAACGACAAGCACCCGAACGGGCTCGGCAACAACACGTCCGACCAGCTCGGCCGCAACTACATGGCCCACAACAACACGGCGATGATGGCGATCTCGCCGTTCAAGAAGAACCGCGTCGTCTTCCAGAAGTCGATGGCGATCAACGACTTCTACCTCGCCAATTCCGAGCGGCCCTATCCGCTCGGCAACGTGCAGGGCCTCGGCAAGCTGCAGGCCGGCATGCTGACCGCGAGCGTCAAATGGGCACCGGAAAGCATGATGGCGCTGTTTGCCGAACGCTCCGTGGACTGGTGGCTGATGTCGGAGGACCTGCCCGATCCCAACAATCGCGTCAGCCTCGACCCGGACGGCAAGATCCGCCTCTCCTACACCGCCAACAATCTGAAGGCGCATGGCGAGCTGGTGAAGGTCTGGTCGAAGATCATGAGATCGCTCGGCTATCCCCTGATCGTCACGCAGAAGATGGACATCAAAGTCTCGATGCATCAGTGCGGCACCGCGCGCTTCGGCACCGATCCCGCGACCTCCGTTCTCGACACCAACTGCAAGGTCTGGGATGTCGAGAATCTCTACGTGGTGGACGCCTCCTTCCTGCCGTCCTCGACGGGTTTCAATCCGTCGCTGACCATCGTCGCGCAGGCGCTGCGCACGTCCGAGCAAATCCTGAAGGAGCTGGGCGAGACCATCGCGCTGCCCATGCCGCCGGTGCGCGCGGTCGAGACCGTGCCTGCCTGATCCGACACATACGAGAATCCGAAGCCCATCGGGACAGTTCCAGACGCGGGGACCGACGAGCATCTTGCCGTTTCCCGCGACGCCGGCTTCGAGGGATGCGAGGGCGCATCGGCGAGGACCGGCCACGAAGGGGCGGCGAGACGACCCGCCCGGCCGGACCGGCGGACGTTTCGCATGGGCTCACCAATCATCAAGAGGGAGGGAAAACACCATGACGGCCAAGCGTGACTATGCGCGCATGTTCGATCTCACCGGCCGCAAGGCCATCGTGACGGGCGGTTCGCGCGGCATCGGCCGGGCGCTGGCACAGGCGCTGGCGGCGCACGGCGCCGACGTCGCGATCGTCGTGCGCTCGACGCTCGCCCAGGCCGAGGACCTGGCCCGGGAGCTCAACGCCGGAGGGGGCGACAGTTTCGCCATCCAGGCCGACGTCTCCAACCCGGACGACGTCGAACGGCTGGCCGCCGCCGTCGAGGCGCGCTGGGGGCGCGTGGACATTCTCGTCAACAATGCCGGCACGATCTATCCCGGCGACGCCGAGACCTATGCCCTGTCGGACTGGCGGGCGACGATGGCGGTCAATCTCGACGGCGTGTTCCTGGTCAGCCAGGCGATCGGCCGTCTGATGATCCGCCAGAAGTCCGGCTCGATCATCAATATCGGCTCGATGTCCGGGCGCATCGTGAACTGGCCGTTCAAGCACTCGGCCTACAACGTCTCCAAGGCCGCCGTTCACATGCTGACCAAATGCCTCGCCACCGAATGGGCCGAGCACAACATCCGCGTCAACGCCCTGGCGCCCGGATACATCCTGACCGAACTCACCGAGGAGGTGCTGCGCGAGAACCCGGATGTGGTGAACAACCACTGGGCCAAAAGCGCCGTCCAGAACCGCATCGGCACCGTGGACGAGCTTGCCGGCTCGGTGGTCTATCTCGCCAGCGACGCCTCGTCCTTCACCACCGGCGAAATCCATACGGTCGACGGCGGCCTGACGCTGCGCTGACCCTTTTCCAGGACCACAGGACCATGACTCAACGCGGATACGGCGGCCCCCTTCGCTACGTCCAGGGCCCGGGCGTGACGGCCGATCTGGGGCGCTACCTCGCCCCGCTCGGCGACAAGGCGCTGGTGGTGATCGACGGCTTCTTCTGGGACAGGCTGCGCCCGGATCTGGAAAGCGCCCTTGCAGCGGCAGGGGTGGCGGCGGACTTCGTGCGCTTCGGCGGCGAATCCTCCGACGCCGAGATCGAGCGCTGCGTGGCGGCGGGGCGCGCAGCCAGTGCCGCTTCCGTCGTCGGCATCGGCGGCGGCAAGGCGCTGGATACGGCCAAGATCACGGCCTTCGGCATCGGGGCGCGCATCGTCACCGTTCCCACCATCGCCTCGACGGACTCGCCGACGAGTTCGCTCGGCGTCGTCTACTCGCCCGACGGCGTCTACGACCGCGTCGTGCGCTGTGGGCGCAATCCGGACGTGGTGCTGGTGGACAGCGACCTCATCGTCAAGGCGCCGGCTCGCTTCCTGGCAGCCGGCATGGGCGACGCGCTCTCCACCTTCTACGAGGCACGCTCCAACATCGAGTCGCGCTCCAACAACTACATCGGCGACGGCTACGCCTCCACGGTCGGCGGCTACCAGATCGCCCGCGCCTGCCACGAGGTGCTGATGCGTGATGGGCGGGCGGCCTATGCGGCGGCCAAGGACGGGCGGCTTACCCCGGCGGTCGAGAACATCATCGAGGCGAACACGCTCCTGTCGGGCCTCGGCTTCGAGAATTGCGGCGTCTCGGGCGCACACGGCATCCACGACGCCCTGACCGTGCTGGAGCCGACGCATCATTTCCTGCATGGCGAGAAGGTCGCCTTCGGCGTCCTCTGCCTCCTCGTCCTGGAGAACCGTCCGCCCGCCGAATTCGCGGAAGCCCTGTCTTTCTGCCGCGATCTGGGCCTGCCCACGACGCTCGCCGATCTCGGCTTGGCGACCGTCAGCGCTGCCGATCTCACGCGTGTCGGCGAGGCGGCGATGCTGCCGACCAACGTCATCCACTCGGTTCCCGCCAAACTCTCGGTCCGGGCGATCGCCGACGCGATTGCGACGGCCAGTCTGCTGGCCAGCCGACCCGCCCCCGCGCCTTAACCGTGGCGGCGGCTTTGTTGCAAAGCAGCGGCCGTTGATGCGAGCTGAGGCTGAGAGATGAGCCAAAGCTTGGCTTGACTGATGAGCGCAGCGTTCAGCGGCCGTCACTTCGCGCCTGACATCATCATTCTTCGCCTGCGCTGGTACTGCCGCTAAGCCCTTAAGCTACCGCGACCTCGAGGAGAGGATGCCCGAGCGTCCTCTCCCGGTGGACCATACGACGGTCTACAGATGGGTTCAGCACCACGCGCCCGAGCTGGGCCGTCGTGTCCAGCGATGCAAGCCGCTGTAAACCAAGACATGGTATGTCGATGAGACCTCTATGAAGGTTCGCGGCGAATGCATGTGTCTGTGTCGGGCGATTGGCGAGGGTGGCGAGACACTGAACGTCCATCTCTCGCAAACCCGTACGACGACGGCCGCCAAACAGTTCCTGAGCACGGCCTCGAACCGCTCACCGCATCATGGCCCGTCCGTCGCGTCGACCGACAAGATCCGCGCCTGCAACGAGGCGCTTGGCTCGCTGCGCAAGGAAGATCGCCTGCCGCCGACCTGCCAGCATCGGCAGGTGACGTTCCTGAACAACAGGCTGGAATGCGATCACGGGAAGCTGCAGCAGCGCATCCGCCCGGTGCGTGGGCTCACGTCGCGCAAGACGGCCTACAATTCCCTTCGTGGGTTCGAAGGGATGCGGATAATCCGCAAGGCCCAGTTCCGTTCGATGGTCGACAACCTCACAGGCTGATCGGAGGCTCGGTAGATCGGACGGCTGTTTCGGGTCTTCATCGCCTGAAAATTGAATAGAACGGGATCGTTGCAATCAAGTTGGCTGTCCGCCACCGAGCCTCCCGCTCTGGTTGCGGTTCACTTTCTCGGACTGAAGATCCCGTGATGCCGCGTTTCGCTTCCCCGTCAGAATACAACGCTCTCCTGCGCGGAGGTCTGTTGATCGTGGCCACCCTTTTCGCCTGGAACGTTCAGGCGCAGGATCGCCGCGACGTGCGCGAGCCGTCGCTGCCGACGCAAGTCTGCGCGACCCTGGCGTCCAAAGGCGATGCGGATGACACAGGGCGGATACAAGCGGCTATCGATCGTTGCGAGCCGGGTGCGGCCGTCCGCCTCGTTGCCGCAGCAAGCGACGGACGGTTCGTCAGCCGGCCCCTGCACATGGCATCGGGCGTCACGCTCTGGATCGATAGCGGTGTCGTGCTGGCAGCGACGACGGACCCACTGGCCTATGACCGGGGACAGGGCACCTGCGGCACCATCGCCACCAAGGGGGATGGCTGCGCGCCGTTTCTGTCCTTCTCCCATACGCAGGGCGGCGGCATCGTGGGAGACGGCACGATCGATGGCCGGGGCGGCGCGGTCATGGCCGGCCATCGCGAAACCTGGTGGCAGCTCGCCCGCCGAGCGCAGAACGAAGGGGGCCATCAGAACAATCCTCGCCTGATCGAACTGGAGCAGGCCCGCAATGTAACCTTCTACAGGGTAACGTTACGCAACGCCGCCAATTTCCATGTCGCGCTCAACAAGGTCGAGGGCGCGACCTTCTGGGATGTCAGGATCGACACCCCTGCCGACGCACGCAACACCGACGGGATCGATCCCGGCGCGTCGCAGGATGTCACTATCGCCCATAGCTTCATTCGCACGGGAGACGACAATATCGCGATCAAGGCCGGCAAGGGCACGACCCGCTTCGTCTCGATCCTGAACGATCATTTCTACTGGGGACACGGCCTGTCGATCGGGAGTGAGGTCAACGAAGGCGTCAGCGACATCCTCGTCCGCGATGTGACGCTGGACGGCACGACGTCGGGGTTGAGGATCAAGAGCGACGCCAGCCGGGGCGGATTGGTCACCCGCGTGCGCTACGATGGCGTGTGCTTGCGCGGGAACCGGAAGCCGATCGACTTCGATACGCGCTACGATCCCGGTGTTGGAGGTCAACATATCCCGGTCTATCGCGACATCCTGTTGCACGATGTGAGCGGCACGGATGGGGCGTTGATCCTGCGCGGCTATGACGGCGCTCATCCGCTGCATGTGACGCTGAATGGCGTGCACTTCGCGTCCGATGCGACATGGAATATCGACAACGCGCAATTGTCGGCAGGCCCCGGTGGGGTGTCACCGATCCCCGCAGGCTATGATCTATCCCCCGCTCGCGGGCCAAGCCGAAACTGCGACGCGTCTTGGGTGCCGTTTCCAACGGATCATACCAAAGCGCATTGATCAGACCGGCTTCTCCATTCGCGGTGTCGAGGTCAAGCGCTCCTGAGCGGATGTCTCGCCTTGGCTGATGGGTGATCCCTTGGCTGTCATGCCTCTCTCTATGATCAACTCGGTCGGGCCCTTCCCTGAGGGGATCGGAATCAGCGAGGCGGCTCGATCTGTTGCGCTTGGCTGTCGTGCGAGGGGCATGATCGGCTCAAGAGTCCTATGTGTTCAGTCCCGGCCTCTGATGGATCGGTTCTGCACCTCGGCAATATCGATGTGGAAGAAGCTCCCTCTCAGCGATGCTGCGCATCGTCTGCCTTGCAAGGGATCGGATAGCGCTTGAAGCGCCGCCGGTTTGGCCTGTCCCTCCCGATGTCCGGCAGGCGCGAGATGCCACGCCGTTGCAGGCACCGATGCAGCGCGGAGCGCATCAGATGCGGGAGCGACGGTTGCAGGGCGTAAAGGCTGTCGTCGAGCAGCAGCAACGTGTGGCGTCGGAACGCCACGACCATTGCCTCCTTCCCCTCGGTCAGTGTCGTCGAATGAGGCCTTCAGATCCTGAACGGTTGCCCGCTTCCGCCACTTCGCGACCACTTCGGGCTGATCCCCAACTCACGGCTCAGCGTCGCGAGCGAAGCTTGTGATCGCTCGGATGCTGCTCGGACGGCGTGCATGGTCGTGGCGCACCCATGATGGACCTGCCCCATAGTGCCTCCTTTCATTCCAACGAAATGGATCGGACCATCAAACCGAGGGATCAAACACCCAACCGAGCTGCGGAGTGGGCCAGCAACGATGTTTCTCCTGATGAAAGGCTTGTCTTTCTCATGCCGATGGGGCGTGGGCCCGGCGCGGGGCCTCGTTCATGAAGGCAAGCGTCTCATCGAACGAGCGGATGCCGGCGTCGGAACCGAGGCCCGTCGCCACCAGCGCGGCTGAAGCTTGGGCAAAGGCGAGCGCCGTGGAGACATCCATACGGTGGTGGAGCGCGGTGATGAAGCCGGCGTCGAATGCGTCGCCGCAGCCTGTCGTGTCCACGACATCGATCGCATAGGCGGGCTGGTGAACGGTCTCGCCGGAGGCCGCGACGAAGCAGGCGCCGTCGCCGCCGAGCGTGAAGACGCAATGCTTGACGCCGCGCCCAAGAAAGAAGCCGGCGGCCGATGGCACGTCGGCAGCCCCCGAAATGTCGCGCGCTTCCTCAATGGAGGGCATAAAATAGTCGATATGGGGCAGGAGTGGCTCGATCAGCGATAGGGTCTGCGGACCGGCGCCCAGAAGATCGAAGGTCACGGTGCGGCCGCGCCGCTTGGCCTCGGCCAGAAGCCGCGCGCTCGGCGCGCCGTCGAGCTTGGCGAGGAGCCCGGTGCCGCCGAGATGGATGATCGCTGGCGCGAGCACGGCGTCGAGCGCGGCGTCGGCCACCTCGAAATGGTCCGAGGCACCGCGCGCGTGGAGGGCCGGGCGGCTGCCGTCGCGGCGGATGTTGAGGATCGTCGCGGAGGTCGGCACGCCCTGAAGCTGCTGCATCTGGCTCGTGTCGACGCCGAAGCGCCGGAGCGTGGCGAGCACGAAGTCGGCCTTCTCGTCGTCGCCGACCGCACCCACCGCAAGGCAGTTCAGGCCGAGCTTGGCGAGATCGATCACCGTGCCGCCCGCCGTTCCCGCGACGGTCAGGCGGATCTCGTCGATGAAGGCGACCTGCCCGCCGGGCGGAATGGCGTCCACCGGGCGGCCGAGGACGTCGAGGATGTAGAGACCGATCACGGAGACGTCGTGCGACATGGAAGCGCCTTTGGGAACGGGAAGGAAGGAGAGGACCGTGCGTCAGTCGCGCTGGCTGAACGCGAAGATCGTGCCGGCAAGGAGGATGAAGCCGCCGACGATGGCGAGCTGTAGCGTGCTCGGGATGCCGACGAAGATCAGGACATTGCTGACGAGCGTGATGAGGAAGACGCCGAGCAGCGTGCCGATGACGCTACCCGAGCCGCCGGTGATGCGCGCGCCGCCCAGCACCACGGCGGCGATCACGTCGATCTCCATGCCGGCGAGATCGAACGGGTTGGCGAGCCGGTTGGAGGCGACGTGGACGACGCCCGCAATCCCCGCCAGAAGCCCAGCATAGGCGAAGACGAAGACGCGCACCCGGAAGAGGCTGATGCCCAGGCGCTCGGCGATCCCCGGATTGCCTCCAACCGCGAAGACCGCGCGGCCCATCAGCGTGCGCTCCAAGACGAACCACGTGACGAGAGCGGCAACGAAGAGGACGAGGACGCTCGCCGGCAGGATGGAGATGCCGCCGCCCGGCGCGGTGTGCGTGTAGAGCGAGGCCCGGCCGAAGACGTCCATGGCCGTCGGAATGTTCATGAACAGCGCCGTCCCGACGAAGGTCAGGAGGAAGCTGCGGATAATGTACTGGGTGCCGATCGTCACGATCAGCGAGGGCGCCTTCAGCGTGTGGACCAGGACGCCGTTGACCGCGCCGAGCAGCGCGCCGCCACCTCCCGCCAGGAGGAAAAAAACCACGAGCGGCATGTCGGGCGCGTGGTTCGTCGCCAGCATCGTCAGCGCGTACATCATCAGCGCGGCGATCGCGGTGAAGGACACGTCGATGCCGCCCGCCGCGAGCACGACCAGAACGCCCATCGCAAAGAGGCCGCGCACCACGGAAGCGCGCAGGACGTCGAAGAGGTTGTTGACCTGGAGGAAGTCCGGGTTGGCGATCGTCACCGCGACCGAGGTGAGGATGACGAGCAGAAGCGTGAAAAGCTCGGGCCGGCGGACCATGCGGTCGAAGACGCGGGAATGCCAGGCGTCGCCCCGTGCCGGCGGGGCCGATGCGATCTCGGTCATGCGTCGAGTCCTTCTCCAGCGGATGCGAGCGAGCGGTAGATCGTGTCCTCGCTCCAGTCCTCGACGGGCCGCTCGGCCACGACCCGGCCCTGGCGCATGACCGCGATCCGGTCACAGTTCTGAAGGAGTTCAGGCAGGTCGTCGCTGATGATGATGACGGCCATGCCGCCGTCGGCGAGCCGCTGGATGATGCGGAAGATCGTGTCCTTGGAGCCGACATCGACGCCGACGGTCGGCCCGTGCAGGATCAGGAGGCGCGGCTCGATGGTCAGCCATCGGCCGATCAGGACGCGCTGCTGGTTGCCGCCCGATAGCGACTGGACGGGAAGGACGACGTTGGGCGTGGCGACCTGGAGGTCGGCCACCGTCGTCTCGGCGAGCTTTCGCGCGAGCCGCCCGCTGATGATGCCGAGCGCGCCGCGTAGGCGGTCCAGCACTGGCAGGGTGATGTTCTCCTCGATCGACTTCTCGAGAAAGAGCCCCTCGGTCAGCCGGTCCTCCGGCACGTAGCCGATGCCGGCCTCGATGGCCCCCGCGGGCGTGCGCAGCTCCACCGCTTCACCATCAAGACGGATACGCCCGCTGCGCGCGGGCCGGACGCCGGCCAGCGCGAGGGCGAGTTCGTTGCGCCCGGAATCGGCAAGGCCCGTAAAGCCCAGGATCTCGCCGCGCCGGAGCGAGAAGGACACGTCGCGGAAGGCGTCGCCCCCCAGGGCTTCGACCTCCAAGAGCGTGTCGCCGAGTTTGGGCTCGGTGCGATAGCGCGCCTCGCTGATCTCGCGGCCTGTCATCCAGTGCATGAACTCGGCCTTGGAATGCTCGGCGACATCGAGCTCGGCCACCTTGCGCCCGTCGCGCATGATGATGGCGCGCCCGCCGATCGCCTTGCACTCCTCGAGCTTGTGCGTGACGAAAAGAACCGCGACGCCGCCCGCGCGCAGCCGCTCGACGACGCGCAGGAGGTTGTCCACCTCCTGGCGCGTCAGCGAGGTCGTCGGCTCGTCCATGATGACGAGCCGCGCGTCGGCGGCCACCGCCCGCGCGATGGCGACGAGTTGGCGGGTGGCGAGCGGCAGTGTGTCGGTGCGCCGGGACAGGAAGTCGCGGTCCGTCGGCAGCTGCACCTTGGCAAGCG
This sequence comes from Aureimonas sp. N4, assembly GCF_001463925.1. NCBI lineage: Bacteria > Pseudomonadati > Pseudomonadota > Alphaproteobacteria > Hyphomicrobiales > Aurantimonadaceae > Aureimonas > Aureimonas sp. N4. The sequence goes on from NZ_BBWS01000051.1 coordinate 136,235, forward strand.
CGGCCCGCGCCGTCTCGCGCAGCGCCCCCATGTCGAGCCGGCGGGCGAGATGGCCATCGGCGGCGACGAGCTGCCCGGTAAAGGCGACGTTCTCGGCGACGGAGAGATTGGGAAGGAGGGAGAGGTCCTGGTAGACGGTCTCGATCCCGGCGCGCAGCGCGCCGATCGGGCCGATGTCGCCCGCCCGCTCGCCGGTCGGTGTGCCATCCACGAGGATCTGGCCCTCGTCGGCGGCCTGCGCGCCCGAGATGATCTTGATCAGCGTTGACTTGCCACAGCCGTTCTCGCCCATCAGATGGTAGACGCGGCCTGCCTCGATCACGAGGTCCACCGCCTTCAGCGCGTGGACGCCACCGAAGGATTTGCGCACGCCCCGGATTTCCAGAAGCGGAGGGGCGGCGTCGGCCGGTCGCGGCGCGGAGACGACGGACATGATGACATCCTGATGGAGACGGGGCTGCTCCGGGGCCGCCGAGACCCCGGAGCGGTCGAAAGATGCGTTCGCGCCGGGGCTTAGAACGGGTAGTTCTTGTAGGAGGCCTTATCGACATCGACCCAGGCCTCGCCCTGAACGATGACGCCCTTGCCGGGGCCCTTCTTCACCGACACCTTGTTATAGCCGGGAACGCCCAGATCCATGCCGTCGGTGACTTCCTTGCCGTCGAGCACCATGTTGGCGACGACGTTCATGACGTAGCCGGCATCCTTCGGATCCCAGAAGAAGATCTCGTCCACCGCGCCGGTTTCGAGATAGGGGCCGGTGTCCTTGGGCAGGCCGAGGCCGTAGACGCAGGTCTTGTCCTGCAGGCCTGCCTCTTCCACCGCGCGGCCGATGCCGATGACGTCGATCGCCGACGAGCCCTGGAAGCCCTTGATGTCGGGATAGCGGCGCAGAATCTCCTTGGCCTTCTCATAGGCCTTGTTGGCGTCGTTGAAGGACTCGTTCTTGGCGGCGACCAGTTCCATGCCCGGGTACTTCTTGGCGTTCTCGGCGCCTGCATCCACCCATTGATTGTGCGTCAGGCTGCCGAGCGAGCCGACGAAGCTCGTCCACTTGCCGGACTGGCCCATGCAGGCCGCCAGCTTCTCGTTGATGCGTCGGCCGAAAGCCGCGTTGTCGAAGGCCTCGATATCGACGGCGGTGTTCACCAGGCTATCGCCCTCGTGGGTGATGACCTTGATGCCACGCTGCCCGGCGCGGCGCAGCACGCCTTCCAGCGCCGCCGGGTCCATCGGCACCACGGCGATGGCCGAAACGTTCTTGGCAACCAGATCCTCGATGATGCGGCCTTGCTGGGCGGCGTCCGCCTTGGCCGGGCCGACCTGGCTTGTCGCGACGTTCGTATGCTCGGCGCCGTAGGCGTCGACACCCTGGTTCATGCGGGTGAACCAGTTCTCGCCCGTCACCTTCACGACGGTGACGATCGTCGGCTTGTCCTGGGCCGTGGCCGCGCCGGCGCAGAGGGTCAGGCCGAGCGCCGTGCAGGCGGCGAGCTTGGATAGAGTGGTCATATGGATCCTCCCATTGGATATGAAGTGCGGGCGCGCCTTTCCTGCCTCGTCTCCCGGCAGGGATGGCGCGCTGTTCCGACGTGTCAGCGGCTCGGCCGGAGCCAATAGCCGAAGTCGAACCTGGCGAAGGCCAGAAGAGCGAGGAGCAGAAGTCCCCAGGCGAGATCCCGAAAGAAATTCGAGATGTCCATGAAGTTGAAGAGGCTGGACAGGATCTGCAGGGCGGTCGCCGCCAGAAGCACGCAGCCGACCTTGCCGTAGCCGCCCTCCGGCTTCACCCCGCCCATCACCGCGATCAGGATCGCGATCAGAACGTAGGAGCCGCCGTAATCCCACTTCACAGAGGCGTTGCGGGCGGCGATGACGATGCCGGCAATCGAGGACAGGAGGCCGCTCGCCGTATAGGTCAGAACGATCATCCGACGCTCGGCGATGCCGCCGTAGCGCGCGGCCTTGGGGTTGCTGCCGAGCAGCATCAGGCGCACGCCGAAGGGCGTGAAGCGCAGGACGAAGCCGATGATCGCCGCGACCACGAGGAACAGCGCGAAGCAGATCGGCATGCCCAGCACCGGCGAGTTGCCGAAGTCGTCGAGCGGCGGGATATAGCCGAGGCTCAAGGCGGAGCCGTTGGTCAGGAACACCGCGATGCCGGTGAACAGGAGCTGCGTGCCGAGCGTTGCGATCAGCGGTGTCAGGCGGCCATGGGCGATCACCAGTCCGTTCGCCAGCCCCCCGACAAGGCCGATGAGAAGTGCAATCCCGGCAAAGCTCCAAGAGAAGAGTTCGGGCGCGCTATCGGGGGACACGAAGAGCTTGGCCAGCATCAAAGCGCCAATGCCCGACAGGTTGGCCAGCGCGATGCCCGAGAGATCGATGCCGCCGTTGCCCGAAGTCATGGCCAGCATCACGCCGAAGGCGAGGAGGCCGAGTTCGGGGACCTGCGCGGCCATCGATTGAAGATTGTAGCTATCGATGAAATTAGCGCCGGCCAGCATCGCGCCCGCCGTCAAGAGGACGACGTTGAGCAAGCCGAGAAAAACGCCTTGGCGATCAAAACTGCGAAGCAAATCGCACCTCCCGTACGATCTTATCTCGGAACGTGACCCATCCGCTTGGCGGATCGGTCTCCCTCACGTTCCAATTTTTGACATCTGTCACAAAAAAATGTCTAATGTCAATTCATCCTGATAGCAGGATAGGCATGGCTTCCGTCAAGCTGGAAACCAGTAAGCGTCGAGCGTTTCGACGCTCTCGAACCGAACTTATGTTCGTCTAGGTAGGGAACTCACCCAACGTATTGCCATGATTGGTGGATTCCATCCGGTATTGGGTCCTTCGGATGGAGACGATCATGCGCGATCTGTTCTGGCTGTCGGACGAGGCGTGGGCGAAGTTGGAGCCGCACCTGCCCAAGAACCAACTTGGTAAGCCGCGGGTTGATGACCGGCGGGTTATCTCAAGCATCCTCCATATCCTGAAGACCGGCGGTCGCTGGCGGGATGTGCCGCCTGAGTACGGACCGGCCAAGACAATCTACAACCGTTACACTCGATGGGCACGGCGTGGCGTCTGGCAGCGGATCTTCGCCAAGGTCGCAGCCGCAGGCGCTGTCCCTGATGAACTCTGCCTCGACAGCACCCATGTCAAAGCACACCGCTCCGCATCCGGCGGAGTTCGCAGGATCAGCAAGACATCCAGTGGATGTCTTGCCCGGAGAACGGGGAGTTCAGCCAAGCGGTCGGCATCTCGCGCGGCGGCCGAACGACAAAAATCCATTGTCTGGCTGATGCTTGTGGCCGGATCGTCGCCCTTGCCCTAACGCCCGGCAACATCGCCGACATCACCATGGCTCTTCCGCTCTTGGAAGCTATAAGACCGACGAAGCGTCTGATTGCAGACGAAGCGTCTGATTGCAGACAAAGCCTATGATGCCGATAAGCTTCGGACTTGGCTCAGCGAGCATCAGATCGAGCCGGTCATTCCGGGGCGGGCCGCCCGCCATATCGTCTACCCGCTAAACCGCAAGGCCTATCGCCGTCGCAACATCATCGAGCGCATGTTCGGCAGGCTCAAGAACTGGAAGCGCATCGCAACCCGCTACGACCGCCCCGCCATCAACTATCTCGCCGCCATCGCCCTGATCGCCACGGTCACTCAATGGCTTGGGTGAATCCCCTACCTAGCGAATAACGCGAACCGACACCGCAACGGTCCCGGCCAATTCCGACCATACGCGATCGGCCGTGACCGCTGGCAAACCGAGCTTGCCAGCCAAGGCCAGACAACTCCGATCCCCCAAACTCAATCCCTTTACCCTGGTATGTTCGGTTAACTCGGCCGAGGCCTCGGCGTCTTCCATGGAATGAGGATGGCATTCGAGATTGAGGGATTGGATCGTTAATCTGGCGTGCCGCGAGGTCATGCCTTTCGCGAGAAGTTTGACCAAAAGTTCCTGCACGTTGACCGCAGAAATGATGGCTCGACCTTCGAGCAGCGTTGCAACCTCATCACCACCTGGCTCTTGCAGAAGAAAGGCAAGAACGGCGGATGTGTCTAGAACGGATGCACTCACTTGCTTTCGGGCTCCGGCTGGCTGGCCACCTGACCATCCTCGAACTCTTTAGCGGCTTCGGCGCGGCGCTCAGCTATGAACTCGTCTACGACCCCATCCCCATTTGGAATGTACTGGCGAACGAGTTCCTGAGCACGCCTCAGGGAACGCCTCAGAGTGGTGACCTCAACCTCGCCATTCTCCTTTTCGATGAAGACGAGTTTTCCTCCTCCTTCCAACTCCAAGCGCGCACGTATGGCAGATGGAAGGTTCATGCGACCGTTTGCGGCAACAGGAACAACGTGTCTATGGTCCATTTCGGAAAACCTCATCCTAGATCCATAACGGGATTAACTTTATCCATTGCACGGTTGGGCTGCAAAGGGTAAGAAACATAAAATATGGTAGAATACGCCGTCGATTTATGTTCAAAAATGATCGTTTAAGGACAGGCTCCGCAGAGCCTGATCAGAAACCAGCTATCCGACGTATCGGACATGTTCTATAAGATCGCGACATATAAGGTCGTTTTCGAGGTTCGATGTCCCGAACTTTTGCCTATGTCCGCGTGTCCACCCACGGGCAGACCACCGAAAACCAGATCGGCGAGATCAAAGTCGCCGGCTTCGACGTCCATGCCCGCCGCGTCGTCTCGGAAACCGTGTCCGGTTCGGTCGCCACCAAGGAGCGCGAGGGCTTCACGCGTCTCCTCGATCGGATGGAGGAGGGGGACGTTCTGGTCGTCACCAAGATGGACCGTCTTGGCCGCAACGCGATGGATGTGCGAACCACGGTCGAGACGCTGGCCGAGATGGGCGTGAAGGTTCACTGCCTGGCGCTGGGCGGTGTGGACCTCACCAGCTCGACGGGCCGCATGACGATGAGCGTCATCAACGCGGTCGCCGAGTTCGAGCGCGACCTCCTGATCGAGCGCACCCATGCGGGCCTGATCCGGGCGAAGGAACAGGGCAAGGTGCTGGGCCGTCCGCGCAGTTTGACGGACGCGCAGAAGCAAGTGGTCCGTGAGAAGTTGGGGGAGGGGGCTTCGGTGTCGAAGCTCTCACGCGACTATGGCGTCAGCCGGCAAACCATCCAACGAGCGCGGGACGAGGTGAGAGGACGGGTCGAACCCGATCTCGGCGTCGAAACATCCGCTGCTCATGCATAGCGGTGTAGTGCCTCCTCGACCAGGGGTAGAGGCGCCCGCATAGCGACTGTGTTGGGTGGAAACCGGTCAGGCAGCTTTCGGCTGTCAGGGCTACTTAGCTGCCGTTCGACGCATGGCTTAATCCCTTAGGCGATAGTGGTAGTCGTAGAGATGGCGGACAAATCCTGTTCGACGGTAGAGGGCATGTGCGGCCGGGTTGTCGGCCAGGACCGACAAACAGGCGGACGTCGCCTTGTTCTGATGCGCCCAATTCTGAAGGCTCGACACAACCTGCCCCGCCAGCCCTCGTCCCCGCGCATCAGGTCTTGTCGCGACGGCGTCGATACCGAGAATGCCGCGATGGATGATGCCGTACGCCAAGGCAACGATCTCGCCCTTCTGCCGATACGATGCATAAGCGGCAGGCAAGGTTATGGCTGACAAGGACGCACTCAGAAAGCTGCCAGCCGGGGGCGAGCCACCGAACGCCATCCAAGCCTCGATCCAATCCGCAGGCACGGCTCCCGTCTCGACTGCCACTGCTTTGGATCGAGACCGACTCGCGATGTCGGGGGCCAAAAGAACCTGACTGGGAGCATCAATTGTATAGCCGCGATCAGCGAGCATCTCGTCGACATCGTCGCCGATCGACAGGATTTTGATGATCGTCGGTCGCCCGAGCCGATGATACAGGGCCTCGCCAGCGGCGAGTACAGATGTGAAATCGTCCGACCGATAGGGCGTTGGACTGATGCAGTTCGTCCGTCGCACCGTGCCGCCGGAGGCCCGGATCAACCAGCCGTCCTGATAAGTCTCCACGGGTGAGGGACGGACGTTCAGAGCGACCTCTTCGACCTGCCAAACTAGGGACATTTGAACGCTCAAAAACCAAAACGATCTGCAGTCTAGGACCGCTTCTTGGAGATCGCAAAGGATCAGGCCAAGGCAGTGTTGGGTCGAAAGCGGGTGGTCCGCTTTCGGGCGTGTCGGCTTTGCTTTTTCCAACTGAAAAATGTTTACCGGTCGGGCGACTCCGACCTGGCCATCAGACCAACTGTCGATGTTGGTTTCGATCGCGACGCCAGCATTATAGCGGCGCTGATTACGATGATTGCACACCCGAAGCTCGACTGCTTGGACGGTGACTCGCCAAAGGCGGCATAGCCAATCACTGCTGCATAGATCAGCGACACGTAGAAGAATGGGGCGAGGAAACTGGCCTCGGCCAACCGAGCCGCCTGGATTATGCAGGCCTGACCGATGAGGGCGACCGCGCCGACCCCTAATAGGAGCCAAGCCACGTTTGACGTCGGCCACACCATGGACGGAGCCCCCAGGGCGCCTGCCAGCAAAGCACCCGCCAGATTGCTGAAGAAGAGGATCGTCACCTTTCCGTCCCGTGTCCGGCTCAGCCACTTCACCGCCACGACCTCGGCGCCCATGAAGGCCGCAGCGGCGAGCGCCAGCACCGCCCCGAAGCTGACCATCGAGAAGTCCGGCGTCGCGATGACGAGGGCTCCGCAAAGGCCTGTGAGCGCCGCCAGCCACCGGCGACGTACGATCCGCTCTTCGAGCGCGACTGTCGCAAAGACCATCGCAAAAATCGGGCTCGTGAATCCGATGGCCGTTGCGGACGCCAGCGGGATGCTGCGAACCGCTTCGAACATGAGGGCGATGCCGCCAAAGCCCGCGATCGTCCGCCAGACGTAGCGAGCCGGTGCCTCCACACGCAGGCGGGTCGGCTGCACGACCATGATCGGAAGCACGAGCAACGCGGCGATAGCGTAGCGGGCGAAGGTGATCTCCAGTGCGGGAATACCCACGCCGCGGGTTATAGCGATCTGCTTGGCCAGAGCGTTCATCACGGAGAACGCGAAGGCACCCATCAGAACCCAGCAGCCGGCTGCGACATGGCGCGTAAGCACAGGTTTGCCCGTCATGCGAACCTTCTATGCGTCGCCTTTTGCTCGTCGGCACGCGCGAGGCCCGTCTCCGGCTTCGTTGGGCGACGCACTGGGGTGGCGGGAGGCATCGGAGCTAACCCATCACGATCAGCACTGCACTCACCACGACGAGGGCCGCCATGACGAGGTTCACGATGCGCGCGCTGTCGCCGCCCGTCATCAGACGCTGAAGAGCCTTTCCCGCCAGCACCCAAGCGCTGTTGCAGAGCATGGCCGCGACGGCAAAGATCACGATCATGACGAGCGCGCGCGTCACCAGGTCCGCGGACACGCCGGAATAGGCAGCGCTCGCCGCGACCGCCATCGTCCAGGCTTTCGGGTTAACCCATTGGAACATGGCAGCTTCGAAGAGCGTGAGGGGACGTGCCGCTTCCGGTTCCGGTTCCGAGGTCGACGGAACGGAGGCTGGCTTGAGTGCTGCCCCGGCGAGTTGCCATGCAAGCCACATGAGCCAGATCGCGCCCCCGACCCGCAATGTTACGAGGACGTGGGTAAACCGTTCTAGGACCGCACCGAAGCCGAGAACGACGGCTCCCATCATGAGGGAGAAGCCAAGCGCTATTCCCAACATGTGCCGCAGCGTCCCCCACCAGCCGAAAGCGGCGCCGGACGCCATGACCATGAAGTTGTTCGGCCCCGGCGTGATTGAGGTGACGAAGGCGAAGTTCGCCAGGGCCAGCAGGGTTCCTGAATGCTCCAAGGGATGTCCTCTCATAGAAAAGACATCACCTATATCGCTCGACGGCGGCGGCATGGATGCCGTATTGCGCAGGCTTTCGCTGCAAGGATGCAGGTAAGGGCGATGGGACCGATCGACTGGGATGATCTGCGCTTCCTGCTAGCGGCCAGCCGTGCCTGCTCCGTCAACGATCTGGCGCGCGAAGAGAAGGTGGACGCTACCACCGTCGGCAGACGCCTGAAGTCGCTGGAGGCCGCCTTGAACGTGTCCCTGTTCGTGCGAGCCCGGGGACGGCTCGAAGTTACGGAACAGGCGAGGCATTTGCTCGCGTACGCGGAACGGATGGAAGAGGCCGAACTCGGCTTCCGAATGGATGCGCATAGGCTGCGGGTTGCCCCGGAGGGCACGGTGCGCATCAGCGCACCGCCAACGCTGGCTCGATACGTCTTGGCACCAAGCCTTCCTAGCCTCGCGCAACGCCACCCTGGTCTGTCGATCGAACTTGATGTCGAGCCGGCCAACGTCCGCGTCGAGCGTTGGGAGGCCGACATCGCCGTGCGCCTCGGACCGCGCCTGGAGGCGAACGATACCGTGCTCGCGCGCAAGATCGGACGGATGGCCTACGGACTGTTCGGACCGGCCGACCAGCCGATGCCACAGCGGTGGATCGCTTATCCGCATCGCTTTTCGCAAGCGCCGGAAGCGCAATGGGTCGAAAGAGAATTGAGCGGTACGGCCCCAGCTCTGCGCGTCAACGATCCGGTCGCCATAGCCCAAGCCGTGGCATCGGGATTGGGGCGTGCCGTGTTGCCCGAACTCATGGCGACGGCGTTGCCGACCATCGTGCAGCAGGGGCCTGCGGTGCTGCATCGCGAGGTCTGGCTGCTTCGTCATCCGGAACTTGGAATGACGCAGCTCGTGCAGGCCGTGTGCGATTGGCTCGTCGAGCTCGCTCGGGAGAGGCTGTGAGCAACTACTGCTAAAGCCGGCACAGTTTGAGGGAACGGGCGAGTGGATGTCCGCTATGGAGCGCTTTGTACTGAGGCTCGAATGACTTTGATGGGTCGATAGCGCATGGGCTGCTTGCGGACGTCTGCGTTCTCGATCCCCTGAGACCGGAC